>JAZSMU010000041.1:0-12678 GCA_045536045.1 Candidatus Gastranaerophilales bacterium | reverse complement strand
AAGAAAAAATGAATTTACAACTTATCATATTCTCTTTTAATCTCTTGAATATCTTGCCACATGAGCCATTTTGGGCTACCTTTTTCTCTAGAATCATTTCTCAAAAGATATGATGGGTGAAAAATTGGCATTAATTTTGCCCCATAAACAATTTCTCCACCCTGAAACCATTTTCCTCTTATTTTGGTTATACCACCAACATTAGGCAAAATTGACTGAACTGCAACATTTCCACAAAGCAAAATAATTTTAGGTTTTATGATATCAATTTGGGCTTTTAAATATTCCCAACAAGCCTCTTTTTCTTCAGGCAGTGGGTTTCTATTCTCTGGTGGGCGACATTTTAAGGTATTGCAAATGTAGACATGCTCAGCCCTGTTTAGCCCAACTGAAGCAAAAATTTTATCTAAAAGTTGTCCTGCTTTTCCAACAAAAGGTTTTCCTTGCTTATCTTCATAAAAGCCTGGTGCCTCGCCTATAAGCATCAGTTTTGGATTTGCAAAACCATCATCAAACACAACATTTGTTCTTGTTTTGTGCAAGGAACATTTTTTGCAAGATAAACACTTTTCTCTAATTTTTTCTAATTCTTTTTGCATATTTTTAAAAAAATTTTATCATTTAAATTCTATACCCACAATAATTTTGAGAAATTTTAGACTGGAGTGAGCCAAATATTGGAATCCAAACACTACACCTTTGTTTTGCAAGCAAGTACCCCTAAACATTTTTTGCTTGTATACTGAGTTTATGAAAAATATAAAAACTTTCATAACTCAAGATGGTTCAGTTGGTTTATATGATGAAAAATTGGATGAAATTTTTCATTCAAAATTTGGTGCGAGAACAGAAGCTTTTGAAAAATTTATTGAACCTGCACTAATTTATAAAGATAAACCGATTAAAATTTTAGACATTTGCTATGGCATTGGATACAACACAAAGTGTGCGTTAGAGAATTTTTCCAACATTTTAGAAATTGATTGTCTTGAAATAAATTCTGAATTAGTTCAAAGGTCGGCTGAATTTGAATACAGCAAAAGTATTAACGAAATTATTGCAAATAATCTTAAAAAGTCTGATTTTATTAATTTTTATATTGATGATGCAAGAATTGCTGTTCAAAAATTGAATAAAAAATACGACATCATTTTTCATGATGGCTTTGCGCCATATAAACAAAGTGTTTTATGGAGTGAGGATTTTATTTCAAAAATTGCTTCTCTTGCTCACAAAGATACAATTTATTGCACATATAACCACTCTAAGCCAATTTTTAATGCCCTTAAAATAGCAGGTTTTACTGTTGGAAAAACTATAAAAAATGGGAAATTAATAGGGACAGTTGCTTCTTTTAATCCAGATTTAATAAAAAATAAATATAATGAAATTGAATTAGAAGAATTAAACACAAAAAGTGCCATAACATATAAAGACAAAGATTTTAAATCAACTCATAAAGAAATAATTGAAAATCGCGAAAAAGAGATTTTAAATTCAAACAAAATAACCTTAAGCCAATACAAAAAATTGCAAAAAACTAAGGGTGCTTTTTAATTTAATTAATAAATAATAGAATCTTCTTCAACCCTATTATCTGGTCTAATCAAAACATTTTTTGCACCTTCTGTAAAATCAAAACGTTTTCTATTTGGTGCATAATTCATATTTTCTTTGTTATGGCTAGCAATTATGTATGCGTTATAAATTGGAAGAAGAGTTTTTTCTAGCCCAACCTCTTTTAAAGGTGCTTTTATTATCCCATTTGGTGTTTCTATTTTATATCCCATATTATCATTATCTAAATCAGCCGAAACTTGGCTTCTAGTGTAAACTTTTCCCTGATAAACATAATCTCTTTTAGCTTCTTGCCCAAAAACAACAACATCTTCGCTATCATCTAGCTTTTTTGCATAATTCTCAATTCTTTTTTTATGCTCTGGTGCTATTGTCTTTTTCACATTATCTAAAAAATATGCCTTACCTGTAAAACTTATTTTGCTAATCATACAATCTCCTTTGACATACAAAAAACCTAACAAAAATTTTTTGCTCTGTTCAAATATGCCACCCTCAACTTCATTTTTATAAATTTTGCCTATTTTAATCCAATATTTACTTAATAAATAAAAAATAAAGCTAGCTAATACTCAAAAAAATAAACCTGTTTTCTATGCTTTTTCTAAAAAACTTTTGAATATTTTTGTTTGGTTATCAGATTCTAATAAAAATGCATCATGTCCTGCACCAGATTCCAATTCAACAAAAGAAACATCTTTTTTAGCTTTAATTAAAGCACTAACCATTTCTTTAGATTGAGCAGTTGTAAAGAGCCAATCTGATGTAAATGAAATAATCAAAAACTTAGAGTTTGTGTTAGAAAAGGCATTTTCAAGCGTTCCATATTTGCCACCAAGGTCATAATAATCAACAGCCTTTGTAATGTATAAATAGCTATTTGCGTCAAATCTATCAACAAAAATTCTGCCTTGATGTTCTAAGTAGCTTTCAACTTGAAAATCTACACCAAAATCAAAACTTGGCGTATCTTTAAATTCACGACCAAATTTTTTGTGCATAGCACTTTCGCAAAGATATGTAATATGTCCTATCATACGCGCTATTGCAAGCCCTTTTTCTGGCAATTCTTTGCCATAGTAGTTGCCATTATTAAAATTTTCATCACTAATAATCGCGTTTCTTCCAACAGCGTTGAAACCAATTGCTTGAGCACCCAATTTAGAAGTTGAAGCAACAACAATTGTTGATTTAACATATTCTGGATAAGCAACAGACCACTCTAAAGCTTGCATTCCACCCATTGAACCACCAACAACTGTTAGTTTTTTAACGCCAAGATAATCTATTAGCATTTTTTGAACTAAAACCATATCTTCAATGGTTATAACAGGAAAATCTAGCCCATATTCTTTGCCAGTTTCTGGATTTATTGAGCTAGGACCTGTTGTTCCAGAGCAACCACCTAAACAATTTGAACAAATTACAAAATATTTATTTGTATCAAAAGCCTTATCAGGTCCAACCATTTCATCCCACCAGCCTGTTTTTTTGTCGTTTGGTGAGTATTTTCCAGCAATATGAGAATCTCCCGTTAGAGCATGGAGCACAAGAATTGCGTTATCTTTGTTTTCATTCAAATTCCCATAAGTTTCATAAGCAACTTCAAGCCCTTTTAAGGTTTTTCCAGAGCTTAGGGTTATAATTTCGTCTGTTTTATAGAATTTTTTTTCTGAAATTAATGTTTGCATGACACAGATTATATCTTTTTTTACAACTTTTGTATAGAATTTATAAAATTTTCTCCAACTTTAGTATAAACTTTTGTAAATTTAGCAAAAGTTTTTAAAAAATGTGCCGATAGATAAATTATTGAAGCAAATACTTGATGTAGGTTAGTAGAAAATATGGAAAACGAAGCAGCAAAAGAAGATATGAATGTGTCATTTTACTCACGTTCAATGGGTTTATTAGACTCAGACCCACTTGAAGAAATCTTTGCACTAAATTTAGGCGATTTTTTGTCTGAACATTTAATTAGCGAAGATTTGGCAGATAAAATTGCATCTTCAAATCATAACAAAACAGAAGGTCTTAAAAACCAATTAAAAGAACTTATTTCTATATATTCAATTGATAACACATTGAGTATTTTAGGATTTGACGAAAGCGAAGATTATATTTTATACAATTCAATTGCCAAAACTGTTAAACAAATGCTTTCTCTTGAAGGTTGTACAATATTTTTAGCAAAACGTGGCGAAGAAATTAAACTTCGTGGAAATTCAGAAGAAAATGAAAGATTTGTTAATGAGCATATTATAAATTCATGGAAGAATAAAGAAGACCAAAAATACGCTGAAAATGGTTTAGATTATTACATTTTCCCAATGAAAAACAATTTTGAGTGTATTGGTGCTATTGAAGTTGCAAGGAAGCAAGACAGAGCACTTGAAGATGAATACATCAACCTATTAAAAATCACATCAGGACTTTTTGTAACATCTTTAGGTATTCAAAAACTTATTGACGAAGTTAAAAAAGTTTTAGACGACAAAATTGTATCAACAGGAGAATTACAAAACCTAAGAGCACAATTAACTTCAATTATTGGCGACCTTGGAGACCAACAACAAGATTTTGTTGAAACTCTAGCTACAACAATTGATTTCAAAAAAGGACTTAAAAAGAGCCAACACTCAAGAAATACTGCAGAGCTTTCAAGAAAAATCTGCAAAGAAATGGGCTTAGGCGAAAAGACAACAGACCTTATCTACTATGCTGGATTATTACAAAATATTGGTCAAATCACATTAGATGAAGGTTTGTTAAACAAAAAAGACAAATTAACAGAGCTTGAATGGAAACAACTTGAAGAAAGTCCAAATGCTGGCGTTAGCTTGCTTATGAACATTAACTTCTTATCAGAAGTTGTGCCATATATTAGCTACAAACAAGAACGTTGGAATGGCTCAGGAACTCCTGAAGGACTTGAAGGTTTCTCAATTCCATTAGGTTCTAGGATAATTTCTGTTGCAGACGCTTATCAAGCAATGACAGAAGATAGAGCACACAGAGCTGCAATGACAAAAGAACAAGCGATAGAAACATTAAATAAAGAGGCAGGCGTTAAATGGGACCCTGCAGTAGTTGAAATACTTCAAAAAGTAATTTAACTAAAATTTAAGAGAGTAGTAAAAAAGCCCCTGTTGGGGCTTTTTATTTGTTTATTATTTATGAGCTTTATAAGCTGAATATGTTCCGTTGCCGTTTCTCCAATCGTGGTAGTAAGCACCACCTGCAGCTGAACCAGTTTTCATTGGTTTAACGCCTTCGGTATATGAAACTCTAGGTAACGAAGTTGAATTTAAACCATTCATTGCTCTATTTGTATTCATATGAATAACGCTGTCTAAATTAATTGGCGTTGATGATGTTGTTGTAGTAGCAGTTGCTTTTGGTGCTGGCAAATAACCTGCAACTTGTTGACCTGGAGGTAATGCTCCTGCAGATGTTGAACTTGGAGCGTTCAATAAACCCGCTGGTTGGCCACTTGCTGGTGGAAGCTGTGGATTTGTTGGAGTTGGTGTTGAAGTTGTTGTAGTAGTTGCTGGTTTTTTACCAAAGAATCCTGTTATTTTAGCACTTGCAGTTGACCAAGATGTTTTTGCAAAACCTTTAGCACCTGTAAAGCACTTTTTAGTAGCTTGAAGATAGCTCATTCCTTCTGTATTTACACCAGCTTTTCTAAGAGCTGCTTTAGAGCCAGCAACAGAAGCTGCAACAACGCCTGTGCCTTCGCCCATATCTTCCCAAGCTGCAATAGCTTCGGCGTCTGTTTGGGCACCTGCTGCGTTTACTGCACCTTTGGCAATTTTAAGACCACCAACAACAACACCTGCTGCAACTAAAAGTGGTGTTGCTGCTCCGCCTGTAACTGCAATTAGTGCTGCACCACCTGCGATACATAATGCACCTTTCAAGAAGTTACCTGGAGATGAAAACATATTTGTAATTGGTTTAAATACACCTTTAACAAAGCTTGATGCTTTTTGACCGAATGAAATTTTGCCATCATCAGCTGCATAAGGGTCGCATCCACCCATTGGCATTGGAACAGGACCTACCATTGGACCTGCCATTGGAGCTGGAGCATAACCATAGCCACCATTAAATATTGAACCATATGGAGCACAGCAACTACCTTGAGTCCATTGTGCTGGCTTTAAATAATCTGGGCAGCTTGGGTCCATATAGTATGGTCTAACAAAAGTTCCTGCGTTTGCATATGCACTTGACATAATTTATCCTCGTTTTTATACTCTCTCAAATTAATAAAGTATTTTTGAAGAAAATTCATGACAAAAATTACCCTGTTTGTAACATTTTGTTACATAAGATTTATATAATTAGTATATACAAAAATCTAACCAACACTTAAACCAGCACAAAGACTAATTCCTTGCCCTGTTATACCTTTTGCACCATCAGTTATCAAATATTCACACAATTTTGCAATCTCAATAGGCTCAATATATCTTTTTTGAGGTATAACCTGAAGATTATCTTCTTTGGATATTTCATTTTGAGAATTATTATCTGCAAGCTCTCCTTCAACCCAACCAGGGTTTATTGTGTTCACGGTTATTCCAAATTCTGCAACCTCTAAAGCTAGTGCTTTTGTTAGTCCAATAAAAGAAGATTTTGTTGCAGAATATAATGTTGCATATCCTTCTCCGACAACGCCGGAAATTGAACCAATATTGATTATTCTCCCCCAATTATTTTGCTTCATATATGAAATAGCTAGGGAAGTTAGCTTGTATGGAGTTTCTAAATTTAATTTAATAGTTGAAGTTATATCATCAATTTTCATATCTTCAATTTTTGAATAGATATATTTCCCAACGTTATTAATTACAACATCAACTCCACCTAAATATTCAAAAGCTTTTTTATATAAAATTTCATAAGAATTTTCTTCCTCTAAATCAATTTGCAAATAATTAGGCAAATCTACCTTTCTTCTGCCACAGCCAAAAACCTGAAAGCCACAAGAGGATAAATACTCAAATATAATTTTACCAATACCAGCACTTGTTCCTGTTATTAATATTTTTTTCATTAAAATTCCTCTAATTGCCCCAAGAACATATCAGAAACGCTTGCAATCATTTCAGCTCTTTTGTTTTTGTCTAACCTTTTTAATTCTTCAACTGCCATATGAACAGCAGGACTTTTATCATACCACCTTTTATAGGCTGATGACGGCATTATGTTATTTAGCAAGTCATCATTATTTTTGCACACAAAACGAGAGATATTTAAAATTATATCTTGTGCAATTTCTTCTTGAAGATTTTCATCTAATTTTTCAAAAAGTGTCATAAAGGCACAAAAATTAGAATCATTGTCATAAAATCTTGCATTATCGTTCATAAAAAAATTATACATAAATTTTTATTTTATTCAAAGAGGGCAATTTTTATTAAGTTTTTGTTTTTACATAAGTAAGGTAAAGTGTAGGAATTTTATGAATAAAATTAGTTTTGGAAATGGCGAATCGCAAAAGCAAAATATGGGGAGCTCATTAGTCAGCTCTCTGGTTTCAACAGGTGTAACTGCAGGTGTTGGAGCTTTAGGTGGTGCTGGAGTTGCAAAAGTTGCCTCTTTAGTTCCTACAACAAAACCTACTGAGGGAAAAATTGTTGAAGCAATGATGGATGCAGGCGACACTTTTGTTAAAGACCAAGTTAAAATAATGGACGATATAAGCTCAGCACATGGTTGCGAAGAAATATTAGCACAAATAGATGACAAATTAGATAGTATTATGAATGGTGGGAAAAAATTATTCTCATTTAAAAAAACAGACCCAGCATTAGAAGCACAAAGCTATCTAAGAAGCATTATGGACAAAATTGGCGTAAAAGTTGAAGACGGCGTTGATTTAACTAAAGAACAAGTAAAAGAAGCATTAAAAAATAAAAGAAACACATTTACAACAGCTCCTTTAGAAAAATTTAGAGAAATTTATACAACAGCTGAGCAAGGGCTATTGAGCAAAGCTAAAGAATATTTAAAAACAGCAAAAAAAGGCGATGAAATATTTGACACAGCAGTTAAAGCAACTCATAAAATGAAAAATGATATGAGATTATCAAGCTTTGCAAAATGGGGTGCAATTATTGCTCTTGGTTTAAGCATTATTCCAAATTTCATTCCAAAAAAAGCACCAAAAGAGACAATGCAAGCTTAATTAAAAGCCAAAGAATGTTTTAATTGATTCTTTAACAACATTTAAGTTTGTTAAAACAACAACTGTGCTTATTGAAACAACAAGACCAATGAATGCTTTTGTAAGGTCTTTTAGAACGTGTTTATATACTTTCTTTTGAGTTTTATAGCGTATTCTGTTATATAGAGCAATTTCACGACCTGCAAGAACACCAATAAACACCCAAGTTGTTGACATTGGAATATTGTTTACATGTTGGAAAACAAACAACAACACAGCGAAAACAATATCTATTATTGTTGCAGAACGCATATCTTGAGTGTTTGTTTTAAGTTTAACAATATCTTGAATTTCACCACCACGTCTATAACAAATTATAAATAACAAACCAACAAAGAAAGACAAAGATACTATAACTTGCCATAAGTTAAGATTTCTTGGCAGGTAAACATACAAAACAGCAGCGTCTTGCATTAACCAAGTAGACCACAAGAAAGCTGTTGAAATCCATTTTGCAACAACCCAAAATGGGCTAATTTCACCTTTTGAATATAAGAAATATTTTTCAACTTTTCTTGCAATGAAAAAGTAAACAATAAACGCACCAACAAAAGCAGATACATAGCCAACAACTGATTTCATTACCATTAGACCAATAACTGCACTTGAAGAGAATATGCTCAAAATCAAAAACGCTGTTGCAACAGGCAAGCCTTTTTTAGTCAATAAAATAAGAATAATTGGTGGCAAAACATGCCAAAATTGTAATTCTTCAGGTGCAGGGATTCTATCTAATCTGCCGAATGCAATATCTCCACCAGATAATAGCCAGCCAGAAAATAGTGTTACAACTAAAACTGTGCTTGCAAATAGCCAAACTTGCCAAACTGGTCTATCTTTTGTTGAGCTTAAAAATGTTCCTAATGTTTGAATAACATCATTTGAAACGCAGGAATACACGGATAGGACAAATCCGACAACCATGTATATATCACTCATTGTAATGTTAATATTCATACCTTACTTTAATTATAAAATAAGCAAATTATGTGGCAAGAAAAAATTAGTATAGTCTTTTGTAATTCCAAAAACTTGCAAAAACTTTTTTAACATACATTTTTGTTTCTAAAAATGGAATTTCTTCAACAAAATCGTCATAATCCCCATTAAAAATCTTACTTTTCCATTTTTTAACATTGCCTAAACCTGCATTATATGAAGCAATTGCAAGCATTTCATTGTTAAAATCTTGCCTTAGAGAAGAAATATATTTCACACCAATTTTAATATTCAAATCTGGATTGAATAAATCTGAACTTGTAACTTTCCTACCTATAATTGATGAAGCAGTTGCTGGCATAAGTTGCATTAGCCCCATTGCACCAGCTGAGCTTTTTGCTTTTGCATTAAAAAAGCTTTCTTCTTTTATAATTGCCAAAATTAAAGCTGGATTATATTTATAGCTTGAAGCAGAATTCATAATTTCATTTTTATAATAAATTGGATAAGCTAAAAGCCAAGATGGCGAATATTTTTCTGGTTTAGGATAAGTATTTGCTATTACATCTCTTGCCAAAACTATTGAATAAGAACGATTTCCACGCTTATATGCAATGTAGCTTCTAGCTATTTCGTCTTTAAGTTTAAGCGAATTAATAGCCTCAATATCATCTAGTGCAATTAAAAAATCTAGCAAATTTGAGTTTGTTTTTATAAACACTTTTTTATCAAAATTAAGTTTTTTATTCGGAAGCTTTGCAAATTGATTTATAACATTAGCAAGCCTTTCGGAAGCACGATAAGCATAATAGCTATCAGGATACTCCTCAATTATTCTATTAAAATATTTATTTGCCGTTTTTTTATGACGCAAATTTATATGAATTTTGCCTGCAAAATATAAAATTTTAGGGCTAGAATTTTTGTTTTTATACATTGCAGTATGAGAATCAACATATTTTAAAGCCAACTTATAATTTTTAGATTTGTATGCTCTCCAAAATAATTCCCACATAGCTTCTGGTGCAAAATAGCTTTGAGGATTTAATTTCAAGATTTTGTCATACAAAATTGTTGATTTTTGATTATTTAAATCTTGAGCATAATTAAAATAAATTCCTAAAATTGTATATGGGTTTTCTATTTTAATCAAATCTTCATAAGCCAAAACAAAATTTTTATAGGTTTTAACAAAAGAATCAACAGCTAAATTAATATTTTCGCCCTCTTCAGAGTTTAGTGTTTTCAAATATTTATAAAAATAGCCTCTTGCTTCTTGCTTATTATTCTTTTTAAAATAAATTTTTCCTTTTAAAAAATACGCATCATTGTCTTCAATATTCCCCAAAATAGAAAGTGCAGAATCTAATTCGCCTTTTTCAAAATAAGAATTTGCAAGAACAACTTTTTCTCTAGAGCTTAAATCGTATTTTTTTAATTCTTCTATGGCAAGCGTTGAAAATCTGCCAATTGGTGCATCTTGGAGGTATTTAATATAATATCTTTTTTTAAGTTCTTTATTATTTTCATTCGCAAGCTCAGCAAGCCTATACTCAGAAGCTCTTGCAAAATCGGTGTGTTCATATTTTTTAGTTATTTTTTTATATATAGCTTTGGCATTTTGCAAATTTTCATCTCTTTTATAAGCTTCTGCCAATTGCCACATAGCAGACGGAGTAAAAATTTCATCATCTGAAACTAATTTTATAAATCTTTTATACTTTTTAATTGAAGTATTGTTATCGGCTAACTCATCTGCACAAAGACCTTGCCTGTATATTGCAAGAGGATAAAGCGAAGAAAAACGATTTATTTTTCCAAAATTATAATAAGCATTTTGAAAATCTAGTTTTTGAGCAAACTCCATTCCTTGTAGATACAATTTTTCAGACTTGTCATCAAAAGTTGAGCCATTTTTTGGAAAAAATAGCAAACTTAATCCAAACAATAAACCAACTATTGAAAAAAACAGAGTTTTTTTATTCATTACAAATTATAGATTTTCAACTTTCTTTTGTTTTTGGCTTGGAAGTTCTGGGAACCAATCGTTGTCAAATTCAATTTCATGCTCTGAAAAATGACCATCATCTTGAATTGGGTCTAAATAAACTTTTGCTTTTTTATACCAGCTTGCTAAATGTTCTTTTAGAGTTTCTGGTTTGTCTGCAAAAGCTGACTTTTCTTTATAGTATCTAGTATATGTATTTTCAGAACCAGTTACATGGCTTTTTTCAAGGTCAACAGTTCTAATTAAAGATTGAGAATAACCTTTGTTTTGTAAAAAAGCTGGGTCTGAAGTATCTTCAGAATATATAATTGCCATAGCAGATGGAGCAATTAATAAAGCAGTTAACAAAGCTATAATTTTTTTCATAAAAACAATTCCTAATATTCCACTAATAATAACATTATTATATACCATTAGGAAATTTTTACCAACTATTTAGAGGAAATTTAATATTTTAGCTGTATGCTCGTTGAATACTTGAATCTAATTCTTTTTGAACTTGTTGAATTTCGCCCTCAACCATTTTTAATTGAGTTTGATAACGAGTCATTTGTTCCTCAAGTTTTTTCTCTATTTGATGAAGTCTTTCACGCCTTTTTTCAAGACTTTTTGCTTCAGGAGATTTTGGGTCTAAGTCTGATGTTACATTCAACAATTCATCAGTTGAAGAGACTAAATTAAGTCTTGAAGAAGAAATCAAACTTATTTTGTATTCTAAATCTGACCTAAAGTTATTCAAATATGTTAGTCTGATTGATGAAGTAAGTAGTCCCATTTTTATCTCATTGTATTAAATTTCTGACCTTTTAAGAAAGTATGTTCATTACAGCTTGCTATAAGTTCTTCCATTTCTTGCATTTGACGCATTTGATACGAGAGCCTGTATTGAGCCATTTTCTTCTTTTTATTTAGCAACAAAACATCTTTTACTGCATTTTCCATTTGTTCCATAAATGCAAGTATGGGGTTTTTTCTTCTCAAATAATTTAAGGTAAACCCTAAAAAGTTTGAGAGCCTTTGATATGTGGTTGTCAGAGTTTGTTGCATCATAGACACTCCTTGGTGTAGAGAGCCTACACCTATATAAAACAATTGAATCTAAAAAATTGCCTGCCTTTTGTATGCCAATATGCATGTCACACTTGCTTTTTGGGGGCTTTGCAGACGGAAAACCCTTATATACAAGACATCGGCATTTTTTTATAAATATTTAATGAGAAAATTGAAAAAATAAAAAATCGTTACATTTATTTACAAGAAGCTAAAATGGCTTTAAATTAGAGTATTCGCAATCTAATTTTTTAATTCCGATTCTCTGAAATTCAACTGCATATTCAATAGGAGAACCTGTTGAATTTTTGATTATTTCTTTAACCATCCCAATTCCAAATTGTGGATGAAAAACTCTTGTATTAACAGACAAATATTGAACAGTTACCTTAGAATTAGCACCAGATGCTGCTTCTTTTGCTCTTCTTATCAAATCAGAAACAGAAGTTTTTTCTTGTTGTTTTTGAGGTGATGTTTGAATTTTTTCTGAAGTTTTTGTTGTTGTTGTTTGAGAAGCCACTTCTCTATTCTTTTTAACAACTTCAATTCTTTTTGGAGTTTTTATAACTGTTGTTGCTTGATTATTTTGATTTTTAATTCTTTGAATACTACTTAATAGTGAGCCTTTTGGGTCTTTTTGGAAAGTTGAATCAGTATCTTTTGCCCTTTTTTCAATAACTCTTGTAATGCCTGATTTATGATATCCTTCTTGTTGTGCTTGAATTGGGTTTGAGACATTTTTTTGCAAATATTTATCTGGAATTTCTGCTATAAAGCGTGATGGTGGATACATTTTAATATCGCCCCAAACCATGCGTTTTTTAGAATATAAAAGATATAAATTTTCTTTAGCTCTTGTAATTGC
>JAZSMU010000080.1:0-17461 GCA_045536045.1 Candidatus Gastranaerophilales bacterium | reverse complement strand
ATTATTTTATTAGAAAAAATATTTATAGTCAACAGATAATTTCTTAATTGGGCAATTTGCTTGTGTTTTGCCTTTTTAGGCTTGTTTTTTTCTTTGACGCTCTAAATATTCTTTTGCAAAATTTTCAAAATTATCTTCTTCAATTTCTTTTCTAATTCTCTCCATTAATTTTAAAAGAAAATGAATATTATGAATGCTTAAAAGTGTTGCTCCTGTTGATTCTTGAGCCTTGAACAAGTGTCTTATATAGGCTTTTGTGTGGTTTTTGCAAGTTGGGCAATCACATTCAGAATCTAGTGGGCTAAAATCTTCTTCAAAGCGTTTGTTTTTAATTGTTTCACTGCCGTGATTTGTAAAATATGTTCCGTGCCTTGCGTTTCTTGTTGGCAGAACGCAGTCAAACATATCAACACCTCTCAAAACACCCTCAACAAGGTCAATTGGAGTTCCAACGCCCATTAAATATCTTGGCTTATCTTCTGGCAAAAGTGGCGCAACAAGCCCTGTAAAGTAGTTTTTAATGTCTTCTGGTTCGCCAACGCTAACGCCACCTATGGCATAGCCTACGGCATCAAAAGTTGAAATAACTTTTGCACTTTCAATTCTCAAATCGTCAAAAAATGCACCTTGAACAATTGGGAAAAGAGCTTGGTCTGGTCTTTTGTGAGCTTTGAAGCATCTTTCTAGCCATCTATGAGTTTTTTCCATAGAATCTTTTGCTTCCTTCCAAGAGCAAGGATATGGTGCACAAACATCAAATGCCATTGCAATATCTGAGCCAATTCCCTCTTGAATTTCCATTGAAATTTCAGGCGAAATGAAGTGTCTATTGCCATTTTTTGGGTCTTGAAAATGAACACCATCTTCTGTTATATTTCTAAGCTCTGCCAAAGAAAACACCTGAAAGCCACCAGAATCTGTTAAAACTGGCTTATGAAAATTCATCCAATTATGGATGCCACCAGCTTTTTTAATTAATTCTACACCAGGTTTAAGATATAAATGGTAAGAATTTGAAAGCATAATTTGAGCACCAGTTGCTTCAATTTGCTCTTTTGTAAGAGTTTTTATAACAGAATTTGTTCCAACAGGCATAAAAATCGGAGTTTCAATTGTTCCATGTGGAGTTTTGAAAGTCCCTCTTCTTGCGTGAGATTTTCCTGATTTTTTTAATAATTTAAAACTAAAAAATTCATTCACGATTAGCCTGCTATCATTTCAAAAATTGATTTATAATTATCGCAAAATTCGTTTTCATTAAACCAAAGCCCAATTTCACGTTCAGCTGATTCAACACTGTCTGAGCCATGAACAAGATTCATATTCATAACTTGCCCAAAATCTGCTCTAATTGAGCCAACATCTGCTGTGTTTGGTTTTGTTGAACCCATAATGTGTCTAGCACCTTCAACAACATCAATTCCTTCCCAAACCATTGCAACAACAGGAGAAGAAGTGATATATGAAATTAGACCGTCATAAAAAGGTTTGCCAACATGCTCTGCGTAGTGTTTTTGTGCAAGTTCTAAGCTTACATTCATCATTTTCATGCCAACAAGTTTATAGCTTTTATTTTCAAATCTTTTAATAATTTCTCCAATTAGCCCTCTTTTAACTCCGTCTGGCTTTACTGCGATAAATGTTCTTTCCATAACCTAATCCTTTTTTTTAATCTCAAATATAAACAAATTTTACAATAATCAAGGATTAATGACAAATTTTTCCTCTCATAGTATGATTAAAATAACAACATGGATTTGGAGAGGGTATGATAACTTTTGGGCGAAAATTAGCTCCTATTGATGAATATGAAACACTTGCAATGTCTTCCATAATTGCCTCTAGTGGCGTTCCAATGAGACATAGAGAACTTGCACAAAACTACATGGCAATTAAGAGAATTTTTGGCTTTTCAGCTGTTGCAATGAAAATTACAAATTATGAGCTTTCTCTTTTGAAGCACAGAAATTTCACAACTTTAGAAAATTCAACAATTAAGCAAATTAACCAAGAATTAGAATTGTTAAAAAAATGGTCTTTCTCTGAAGATGTTGTTTTAAAAGACTATGCAGATAAATTATTTGAAATTCGTGTTAAAGAATTAAAATTCTTAAAATCTTGCTCATACCAACATGTTGATTCTGAGATGAATGACGGATATCAAGCACTTGAAAGATACATTGAAAGAATAACAGCATAAATGAAATTTGAAATTAACAATTTAGAAGAAACTTCACGTCTTGCAAATGTTTTTGCATCTTTAGTTAGCGAATGTGGTGTTTTTCTTTGTTTATATGGCGATATTGGAGTTGGCAAAACAGCTTTTACTAAGGCTTTTTTAAAAAGCATTGGTGTTGAAGGTGCTGTTACTAGCCCAAGTTTTGTTATTATGAATGAATACAAAGGCTCTCATTTGCCTGTTTATCATTTTGATTTATATAGGCTAGAGAAAGAGGGCGTAGCTTCAATTGTTGAAGAGCTTGCAGAATATTCAAAAGAAAATGTTATAACTTTCGTTGAATGGGCAGATTTTGGCGAATATGAACTTCCATCTGAGAGATTAGATTTAATTATTTCTTATAATTTTGACAAAGGCGAAGAAGCTAGAACTTTTGAATTTAAGGCACAAGACAAGAAATATATTGAAATTTTAGAAAAATTAAAAGCACAATTTTAAATTTTTCTTATTTAATGTAAAATTTATTTGAGGGAAATTATGAATTATCTTGTTTTTGATTGTGTTTTAAATAAAACTTTTATAACGCTTGTTAAAAATGGCGAATTTATCAATAAAACTATTGAATCTGATAGCGAAAATTATCATAGTGTTTATTTGATTTCTGAAATTAAAAATATTTTAGAAAAAAATTCTCTATCTTTAAAAGATTTAGATTTTATTGGTGTAGATGTTGGTCCTGCAAGCTTTACAGGAATTAGAGTTGGGCTTTGTGTTGCAAAAATAATAGCTTCTGAAGCCAATTTGCCTTGTGTTTGTTCTCCAAGTGTTGAGATTTTATCTAAAATAAATGGCAAAAATGAAGCCGTATTTCTAGATGCAAGACGTGGTAGTTTCATTTTCTACAATGTAGATGGCGAGCCTTATTTAATTAAAAAAGAAGAAGCAATTGAAGTTGCAAAAAGTCTAGAAATTGGAATTGTTGCAGACACTTCTGTTAGCAAATATTTTAAAGAAAATGGAATTAGCACAACAAATTACGAAGAGGGCATGCCTGAAATTGGAAAAATTTTAGCTGAAATTTCTTATAAAAAATTTAATTCTAATTCTAAAGAAGCTTTTAATGCCCAAAATATCAAACCTTTGTATATTCAAACGCCTCCTGTTTTTTCAAAAAATTAATTCTATTTAGCTAATTATTTTTGGGGATGAAAAACTATGAAAATGCTTTATACTGGATTTGTGGGCTGACGACGCTGGCTATCTTTCTCGGGTTTTGAGATATTTTTGGGTCGGTTGGTGCGAATGTTTGTTGGCCCACTCGTATTGTTTAAGATTAGATATTTTGAGTTATCTAGTTGGATATCAATATGCAAAATATCTTTTTTGTTTTCAAGATTATCTATTTCAGGCAAAATTGAACCTAAACTTTTTGCTCTTTTAACAGCAGAAGAATTTAATTTGCCAAAATGAACAAGATATTCAGATAATTTTATCCAAATATCGTCAGGATTTCGCATATCTATATATTCAATTTCTTGTTTTGTGTGAGTTTTAATTGTTTGAGTTAATTTAATTAGCTCTTTTGTGCGTGTTTTGTCCCAATTTTCATATTCATCACCTTTAGCACCATAGCTTAAAATTTTTGTTGGCTTAAAACGTGGGCTAATTGGCATATAATCTCTACCTAAATATACCCCATCCGTTGTAATTGCTGCAATTGGAGGTGTTTCATTATTTGGTGCAATAACAAAAACGGGAGTTCTTTCTTCAATTTTTATATATAATCTTGCAGGCAACCAAAAACGCCTAATATAAACTTTTTTAACTGCTTCTAAATGAGTTAAATTATCTTCTAAGCCATCAATTTCTAATCTGTATATTCCAACATCTTTAAGCTCTGTTTGGCGAATTATATCAATAATTTTATACGTTGGTGTTACAACATTGCCATCAATATTCAATACCCAAGCTTGTGCTTCTTTTAACTGTGTTTGATTAATATGCCAACTTGGAAGTTTTAAAATAAAAATTCCTAAAGCACAAATTCCCATAAACATTGCAAATTTAAGAAATTTCAAAAGAAATTTTATTCTTTTTCTTTCGCTTAAAATTAACCGCTTCATTTTATTAGCAGTTAATTTTCTTCTATAATAACTTTGGCTTTTTTCTGTGTTTTGCATTATTTTGTTTTGAGGCTTGCTGTTTTTAAAATTGTTTCAACTAGTTCGTTATATGAAATTCCCATTTCACCAGCTTGAGCAGGTAGGTCGCTTAAGTCTGTCATTCCTGGGTTTGTGTTGATTTCTAAAATATATGGGATGTTGTTAAACACAAGAAAATCAACTCTTGAAACGCCTGAGCATTCTAATGCTTTATGGGCTTCAACTGCTAATTTTTTGATTTTTTCTGTCAAATCATTGTCAAAATCTGCTGGAAGCACAAATTCTGTTAATCCAGCTGTGTATTTTGCTTCAAAATCATACCATTCAGTTTTTGTTCTGAAGCCTAAAATTGTTGTTGCAAAAGGGTTTCCGTCTTTATCTTCTAAAACTCCAACAGTTGCACTTTCGCCTTTTAGATATTCTTCAATTAGAATTTTACTATCTGATTTTTTTGCAACTTCAAAAGCTTTTTCTAATTCTTCAAAGCTATCAACCTTTGTCATACCAATGCTAGAGCCTTCTTGTGCAGGCTTTACCATAACAGGAAAATTAAGTTCTTTTGCTTTGTCTAAGTCATTTTTGCTTGTGATATTTATTGATTTAATAATTGGCAAACCAAAAGAATTCAAAACTTCTTTTGTAGCACATTTATCCATACAAATTGCACTAGATTTTACACCAGGACCTGTGTAAGGGATTTTAAGAATTTCTAAAAGCCCTTGAATACAGCCATCTTCGCCATATTTTCCATGAAGAGTGTTGTAGCAATATTCAATTTTATTTCCTTTTAATTTGTCTGCCACATCTTCTTGAACATCTATCATAATTGCATTTTTATAGCCTAATTCTAAAAGTGCGTTTAAAACATTTTTTCCACTTCTTAGAGAAACTTCTCTTTCGTTTGAAAAGCCACCAGCTAAAACTGCTATATTGCTTGATTTTGTAATATTTTCCATATTTTTTCCTCTTTATCCGTCATCTCTCCAATGAAAATTACTTCAGGGTGAAGAGCTATATTGTAGTTTTCTTTAACTTTATTATATGCAAAAAACATAAGTTCCAAAATATCCCAGCTTTTTGCAAAATTTTTATTAATTATAAAATTTCCGTGAAGTTCTGATATTTTTGCTCCACCAATTGCAGTTCCTTTAATTCCAATAGCTTCAATTAATTTTCCTGCTGAATTATTTTCTGGGTTTTTGAATATACTTCCAGCATTTGGAGTTTTAAGGCTTGGTTGGGAGTATTTTCTTTTTTCAACAATTTCGTCCATTCTCGCCTTAATTTCTTCTTTTGGAGCTTTTTTAAGTTCAAAAGTTGCTTCTAAGACAGTGTATCTATTATTTTTCAAAATAGAATTTCTATATGAAAAATGCATATCTTCTTTAGTTAATTCAAATGTTTTTTTGTATAATTTATCCCACACAAGGGCATTTTTAAATGTGTCTGAAATGCTCATTCCGTGCGCTCCTGCGTTTTGATAAATAGCACCTCCCATAGTACATGGGATAGGAGTTAAAAATTCAAAACCAGATAGAGAATTTTCCATTGCATATCTTGCTAAATATGCCCCTTTAACACCAGCTGTAACTTTTAAAATGTTATCTTCAAGCTCAATTTTGTCTAACATTGTTGTTAAAATAACAGTTTTGTCAATTCCTGTTGAAGACAAAATAACATTTGAGCCACCACCAAGAATAATATAATCATTGTTTTCTTTTAAAAGCTCAATAAAACTTTCAACAGAGTTTGGGAAATAGACAGTTTTGGCAATTGAATCAACCCTAAATGTATTAAAATTTCTTAAATTAAAATTATGATAAGGTTTTAAGGCTGTCATAAATATATTCTCCAAGTTTTGTAATATCCCCAGCACCAAGTGTTAAAACTAAATCGTCTGGTTTTAAAAGTTTTGCAATTTCAGGTGCAATTTCTTTCATAGAGCCTTTAAGATAGTGGCATTTTTTGCCCATTTGTTTATTGAAATCTTTGCTGTCATAGCCTTTTATAGGCTCGTCTCCAGCTCTCCAAACATCAGTTACTATAACTTTATCTGCATCATCAAATGAGGCTAAAAATTCTTCCCAAAGCCCTTGAAAACGGGTGTATCTATGTGGTTGAAAAATTGCGACAACTCTTTTTGCTCCAATTTCTTTTGAAGCATTTAAGGTTGATTTAATTTCAGATGGATGATGAGCATAATCATCAACAATTTTTATGCTGTTAAATTCTTTAACAAGTTGAAAACGTCTGCCCATTCCTGTAAAGCCTGTAAAATGTTTTTGATATTCGCTAAATTCAAAGCCAGCTGAATCTAAGCTAGCAACAACAGATAAAGCATTATAAACATTATGAATACCTGGAATTGAAAGGTTTATTTCGCCTTTGTTTTCGCCATTTATGTAAACATCAAAACTTGAGTGGATTCCATTTAGTTTGATATTTTTTGCCATATAATTGGCATTATTTTTAATTCCAATTGTTTTAAATTCCCTGTTTAATAATTTTGAAAACTCCATTAAGCCTTCGCTATCTGCATTTAAGACAAGAGAGGAATTTTCTTTCATATTAGAAACAAAAGTTTTGAAAGTTTCAAATAATTTTTCAAGACCCACTCCATAAAAATCACAATGGTCGGATTCAAGGTTGTTTATAACTGCAATTTGTGGTGCATATTTAACAATAGTGCCATCTGATTCATCTAATTCTGCAATGAAATATGGAGAATTATTCGCAGAGCTATTTGTGTGATATTTTGGAATAATTCCACCTATTGCGTAGCTTGGGCGAATTTTCATTTCTTCTAAAATGTATGACATTAAGCCAGATGTTGTTGTTTTGCCGTGTGTTCCAGCAAAACCAATAAATTTTTCATAGTGTTCGGATACAAATTTCAAAATATCTGAACGGTGATAAATAGTTAATCCTAATTCTTTTGCCCTAATAAGCTCTGGATTATCTTCTTTAATTGCAGTTGAAATAACTACTGTTGCATCATGTGGAACATTTTCTTTTTTATGCCCTATATAAATTGTTGCACCTAAGTCTTTTAATTCTTTTGCATATTTACTTTCAACAATATCTGAGCCTGTAACTTCATATCTTTTTTGCAAAAGAATTTTTGCAAGTGCACTTTGCCCAATTCCAGCAATTGCAATAAAATGAAATTTCTTCATTATTTGCCTTTCTAGTTATTTCCTTTGTGTTCGGTTTTTCCCCACTCCATTGTTTTTGGAGTAAATACTATTTTTAAAACCATATAAAATACAACAGGCACCCAAAGCACAATCATATAAATTGATGTTAAAAATGACATCCAAACTGCTTTAAGCCCACTGTATCTTGAATATTTTTGGAGTCCGTGTGTTAGCCCCATCCAGAAGAAAATTCCAGCAGCTAACATTGGCACCCAGTAAGATTGAATAGTATTTTCGTAACCTTTATAAAATCTGAAAGACTGAATTAAAATTTCTGAAACCATCCAAAATGGTAATAAAAATTCGCTTATATAAACAATTAAATCAAAACCAACACGCAAAGACATATCTTTTGAAGTAAAAATATCGCCTGCAAATTCAAGATATCTTCTAATTGAACCTTCTGCCCATCTTTTTCTTTGGCGAATAAGAGCTCCATAAGTTAAAATTGCTTCTTCGTAAACAACAGCTTCAGGGCAAAAACGAATGTCCCAACCTTTGATATGTAATCTTGTAGACATATCAAGGTCATCTGTAATTGTGTACTCATTCCAGCCACCAATACTTTCAAGGGCTTCTCTTTTGATTATTTCGCCATTTCCTCTAAGCTCAACAGCCCCTCTAACTGCATCTCTTCCAATTTGAACATAAGTATCATATATTAGCTCATTATATTGAAATCTTGTTAAAATATTATCTCTTGGGTTGCTAACTTCTTTTTGAGCTTGAACTGCTGCAACATCTGCTGGTTCTAGTTTTGGAAGAATTGTTTTAATGAAATGTGGTTTGATTTTAGCATCTGCGTCAAAAACTAAAACAACTTCGCCTTTTGCAAGCTTCATTGCATCATTCAAAACGGCAGATTTTCCAGGAAAAGCGTCGTCTTTTCTTAATAAGCATTGAATTTTTTCATTGCTGTCTGCAATGCGTTGAACAATTTCCGGTGTTTTGTCTTTGCTTCTATCGTCAATAATTATGATTTCATATTTTTCATAATCAACTTCTAAAATATTTTCAATTGTTTTTTCAATAACATTTTCTTCGTTGTGGCAAGGGATTAAAATTGAGATAAATGGTTCATATGTGGAAATTTCATTTGTTGGATTCTTTTTTAATTTTCTTCTTTGGTGCTTGTCAACAAGGCGACAGTAGCACATATAAATTCCAATAAAAGCAAGAATGAAAATACAAGCCCAAAATGTATCAAACCAATTTTGGAATATAAACAAAAAAGCTAAAAGCCCTGTTATTATTAATAAAAGTTTAATTCTGTCTTTCAAAACTTCCACCTGTGTTCCGTAATGACATTTTAAATTAAATAAGGTTTTATTGCAAAAATCTTAATAAATTATTTTATAAAGCCAAAACCAAGTAGGAATGTTGTTAGAAGAAAAATTCCTGCTAAAACATAAGTGATTTTGTTTAAACCATCTTCTGCAGATTTTTGTGATGAAAAAATATGGCTCATAGAACCAATTGAAGCTATTCCATCGCCTTTTGGAGAATGCAATAGAACAAAGCAAATTAATAAAATACCTGATACAATTTGAAGTCCATATACGAAATTTACCATTTTTCCTCACTAGTTATCTTCAAATTAAGGGTATCATAAAAATATTTTTTGTCTATTTATTATTGACCAATTTCAAGAGCTTTTAGTGCCATACTTTTTGCCATAGACATAACACTAATACTTGCTTCATAAGCTCTTTGTGCCATAGAAGCGTCTGCAATTTCAACCATAGGGTTTGAGTTAGACATTTTAACATATCCGTGCTCGTCAGCGTCTGGGTGTCCTGGCATATAAACTTTTTCTAATGGTGTTGGGTCTTGAACAGTGCCCTCAAATGTAACGCCACCAGCATTACTTCCATTAAGCCCTGTGTCTAGCATAGTTTTAAAAGATGTTTGCGTGTTTTCTTTAATAACAGGAATTTTTCTAACATAATTTGGAGTGTCTAAATTAGCAATGTTTTTTGCACTAATTTCTATTCTTTTTCCGTGAACTTGAAGACCACGTCTTCCTATTTCCATTGAATTCATTATGCTCATAAGCTAACCTCCTTACATTCCACCAACATCAATTACAGTTCTTAATTCTGTAATTGTGCTTTTCATTTTTCTTGTTGCCATTGAATACAAAACATAGTTTTGTTGCATATTTGCAATTTCTTGAGCTGGGTCAACAGGCCCTGACGCTTCCATTGCAATTAGTCCTGGTCCAAGCTTTTCATCTAATTTTGCTTCTAGGCTTGAGCCAGATGAATTTAGATAATTTGAAAATTTAATATCTTTTCTAACATAACCAGGAGTGTCCATATTGGTTATGTTGTCTGCAATAATTTCTTGCTTTTTTGTTAATATATCTAAGATTTTGACCGATTTATCTAGTGCGTTTAGACCACCAATATTCATCTATTAGCCTCCAATTATTTCAATTCCGTTTTTGTATATTTCGCTAACTTGTTTAATTAAGCGATATTGTGCAATTAATTGTGCGTTTGTTCTCATAATGCCTGTAACTTCGTTGTACATATCAACATTTGAACGTTCAATTCCCCATTGAGCAATTTTTTCATGGTCTTTTTGAAGAGTGGCTTCGCCAGATTCTTCAGTTTTTTCATATTTATTTCCACCAACTTCTTTTAGAGCTTCTGGGTTATTAAATACAACCAAAGGAATTGTTCCAATATGTTCGCCTTTTGAAGTTTTTGTTTTGTATGATAATATTTTTCCGTCTTTTTGGATTTCAATTTTTTCAGCATTAGCATCTATAACAATTCCACCACCAACCATATCGCCTGATGTTGTTTTTAAAATTCCGTTTTTATCAACTGTGAAATTGCCGTCTCTAGTATAATAAATATTTCCTTCAGGGCTTGTAACAGGAATGTAGCCTGCTCCCTGAATACAAATATCTAATGGTTTATTTGTTCTAACAAAACCACCTTGAGCATTATTTGTGCGAACAACTGTTTTTGTGTAACCTTCTGTTGTCATAATTTCATCAAAAGAAACACTTTTGTAACCATTTGTGTTGAAATTTGCAAAGTTTTGAGAGGCATAGCCTATTTTTTCAAATTGCAAAAGCGCGTTATTAACTGATTTTCTAATTGTGCCTTGAAAACTACTCATAATCTACCTAGCTTCCTAATTGTTGTATTACTCTTGTTAAATTATTTTTTTGAATTGTATACATTTTTGCGTTTGCTTCAAAATTTCTTTTGTATGGAATTAGTGCCATAAATTCTGTTGCCAAATCTACATTTGAGCTTTCAACATGAGATTGAACAATATTTTTATCTTCAACTCTTTCGCCATTTTTTGTTGCAATTCCAATTGTTGCAATATATTCCATTTTTCCTGTTGTTTTGTTTAGAATAGACAAAATTCCGTCTTTGCTTACTTTAATTTCATCTAATTTTTCTGGGAAAAATGGGAGTTTAATTTTCATACCATTATCAGATAGCACATTATCGCCAGACAAATTAACCAATTCGCCGTCTTTATTTAGCTGAAATCTTCCGTCTCTTGTCATATTAATTGTGCCTGTTTGAGTTAAAACTTGGAAATAACCTTTCCCATTTATTGCAAAATCTAAAGGATTTTTTGTTGGAGCTAGTCTTCCAACTTTATCATCAACTGTTTCAGATAATGCATGAACACCTATCATTTCAGCGAAAGAAGAAACAACAGCCTCTTTTCTTTGATAGCCGACTTTATCAAACCCCATAATGTTTTCGCCCATAATAGCGAAAATTTCAGAGTTTAAATGCATTGCTCCAATAGATTGTGCAATCCCACTGTGTTCAAAATTTACATTGCCTTTAATGCGCATAATTATCCTTAATAAATTGGTACCAATTTTTGTGTCGGATTAAAATTAGATAACTTCAAAAAATATGGGCGAAATAGGTTAATTAGAGGATAAGTTAGAGTTATCTATTTCAATTATTAATCTTATTAATGAATAAATTGCAAAAAGCAAATATGAATTTATAGAGCTTCCAGAATTAATTTGAACATTTTGTTTGTCGTTTTTTTGTTTTTGAATTTTTGTTTTTTCTTTAATAATTTGTGGGTTTATATTCATTGATTTAGTTTTTTCAAAGAATAATTTTTCTAACATTGAAGATGGGAAATTTTCTTCTGCCTGAATTAAAACAAGCATATCAGATGTGCCTTTAATCTCTAATATTCCTTTAACAGTCCCATAATTAATCGTGTTAACGATAACAGTTGCTGTTTGAGAATTTTCTTCTTTATTTTCTAAAAATTCTAATTCAAAATTTAAGTTATCTTTGCCACCTTCTGAATTTAGGGGCAAATAAGGAAGATAAAACAGTAAAAAGTTTTTAATTGTTTGGTTTGCATCTTGATTTTGGTTATTAACACTCGCTAAAAAGCCAATTAATTGGCGTAAATCTTTTTGTGTTGAGGTATCTTGAATTTTTCCATACTCTAAAACCATGTTAGAGAGCTTTTTTAATGCTTCTGGCGATTTTTCATTTAAAAGAGCCATAATTTCTTTTGGAGTAATGTTTTTAAAAGCTCCCTCTTTGTTTAAAGTGTTTAAAAGTTTTGCACTTTCTTTTGTCATTTCAGTATTTAAAAATTCTTGTAAATCCTTAGGGAGTGCCAAAAGTTCTCTTAAAAGTAAAAGTTTTTCAAAATTATTCATCAAATTATTTTGTTCAAACATAAAAAATGGCATAGAACCATTATTTTGAACATTCAAAACAGGGTTTGGAATGCTTGGCTTAACTGCATTTTGAGAAGAAGCATCAACATTTTGTGTGTTTTGAGTTCTGTTTAAATTGCTTGTTGTTTGCGTATTAAATCTATTAAAAAAATTTATTGGGTTAAAATTATTCATTAAATTTAATTATAATGGTTTAAAAGGCTTTTTCAACATTTTGCGATTAAATTTGTGCAACAATTACTCTACCGATTCCTGCTAAATCTTTAACGATTTCAATATTTTTAAAACTGTTTTCTTCCATTATTTTTTTAACCAATTCGCTTTGCCCAATGCCTAGTTCAAAAAGAATAAAACCATTTTCTTTTAGATGAGGTTTAGAATTTTCAATTATTTTTTTATAAAAATAAATTCCACCGTCATCTGGTGCAAAAAGGGCTATTTCTGGGTCAAACATAACTTCTTCTTGCAGGGTGTTTTTTTCTTTAATTGGGATATAAGGTGGGTTTGAAATGATAATATCAAAAGTTTCTTTAACATTTTCAAACAAATCAGATTTTCTAAATAAAACAATGTTTGAAGGCAAATATTTTTGAGCATTTTCAATTGCAACAGTTAAAGCCGAAGTTGAAATATCAACTCCTAAAATTTCAACATTTTTAGTGTTAAGTGCAATTGAAATTGGGATAATTCCTGTTCCTGTTCCAATATCTAAAATATGAATTTTTTCTTTTTTAATAGTTTTAATTTTTTCTATTGCTTTTAAAACAAGAAATTCCGTTTCATCTCTTGGAATAAGCGTGTTTTCATTAACTTTAAAAACATTTCCCATAAAATAGCTTTCGCCTAAAAGTTGTTGAATAGGTTTTTTTGTTTTAATTCTATCTTCAGCCACTTTTATTGTTTTTTCAGAAATATTATCGTCAATAATTTCATCTAAAATAATTTTTCCCATTGGTAATTGTGTTGTGCTTAGAATAATTAATTTAGCCTCTGTTTTGAATTCTTCAATATTCCCTTTTTTTAAAATTTCTTCAATCTTCTTCAATAATTCTTGTGTTTTCATCTTTATCTATAATTTCCATAATTAAATTTCTTAAATCCCAACGAGATAGCCCATCTAAAGGCTTTTCTTCTAGCTTGTGGCTTCTTATCAATGCTTTATAATATTTAATTTGTTTTTGGGTTGGTGGCATTTTTTGCATTTTTTTAATTCGTGCTTGTTCTTTTTGTTTTTTCAAAAATTCTTTTTGTTTATCTATATAAGGCTCTTGTTTTGCTAAATATTCAAAATGATATTTAGAAGCTTTTATAAACATTTTTAATTCTTTTATAAAAGTGTCATTTTCAAGATTTTCAATAACAAATTCAAAATGAGGAGAGCCTAGTTTATTATAATAAATTTCATCATCTAAAAATTTACCTAAAATTTCTTCAACATCAAGCTCCATATTCTTTTTAGTTAAAGCAAAAACATGAGCAAAAAGCTGACTTCTTTGTCTTGGTGTTAAATATAAAAATAGTGTTTTTTTAAGATTGTACATTTTCTTTTTTCTTTAATTTGTAATCTATAGCAAGCATTAAAATTGTTATTAAAATTATAATCAAAGGTAAAAACTCTAGGTTTGTCTTGTTTATTATAACTCCAATTAAAGATGGAAGTGTGCACACTCCAATGCTTGCAAATCCTACTTGAAATCCACATAAAATATCAAATGTTTCGCCAAATCTTTTTGAGCCAATGCTCATCATACAAGGGAAAAGCCCTGAAATTCCAAGCCCAAAAATCATTAGTGCGATTGCATTTAAAATAAAATTATGTGTGCAAAATAAAATCATTCCAAAAAGCCCTAAAGCAAGCCCTGTGGTTATAATATTGTCTGTTTTAAATTTATTTGCAATAACGCCAGTTAAAAATCTTCCAACTGTTAAAGACGCCCAATAAGCAGTAATTAATGTGCCTGAAGCTAATGGGCTGAAGTTTCTAGATTCAATTAAAACTGTTGCACCCCAAAGCCCAACTCCAACTTCAAGAGCTGCATATAGAAAGAAAAATAACATGCTTAAAATTGGTTTTAATTTTAAAACTTCTTTCAAATTAACAGTTTTTTCTTTTTCTTTTTGAGTGTGTTCCTCTTTCTCTTCTATCCATAAATTTTTAGTAAAGATAAAAGTTAAATAAAATATAAATAATAAGCAAGAAATTAAAATATAACCAAATTTCCAAGAATTGAATGTTAGGGCAAAAGTCATTATCATAGGACCAATTGTTGCGCCTATCCCCCAGCTTGCGTGAAGCCAATTTAGGTTTCTTGCGTCAAAATTTTTGCTTGCATAATTATTTAAAGAAGCATCAACCGTTCCTGCTCCAAGACCCATAGGAATACAAAAAAGAAGTAAAATTATCCAATTTGGAGCAATAGTAAAACCTGTTAGGGCTATTATTATCAAAAATGTTGAAAAAGTTAAGATTGTATTTGTTTTAAATTTTTTGATAAAAAATGGACTTAAAAAGCTTGATAGAATTGTGAAAATCGTTATTGTTGAAACAATAATTCCAGCAGCTTCAATTGGTTTTGTGAAATCTTGACGCATACTAGGCCAAGCAACACCTAAGATTTGGTCTGGAATGCCTATTGAAATAAAACCTAAATATAAAATAAAAAGAATTGCATTAAATTTAAAATTTTTCATAAAATTTATAATACTAATTTTTCAAAATATTTCAAAATGTAACAAAATTATATTAATATTTTTGCCCTTGCCATGCTTTGTACATTAAAATTTTAAATTATGAGTGGTGTTAATGATTTAGAAAAGATTTTTACTTTTTTGGAATTAGAATTAACTTCTGATGGCTTGCAATTTTTTCTAAACATTAAAAAGTGCTATGAAGGAAATACCAAGCTTTTTGGGGATTTTATTTTTGATTATCTTTCTATGCAAAGCTCTGATTCAATTTCTGCTGATGATAATTTATCTGAAAAATTTATTTTGTATTACAAAAATATGATGGAATTGCAAAGCGAAAATGAATTTTTAGAACAATTTGCAAGATATGCTAAATATTACTTAATGCTTACTTATGAGTGCGTTAAGGATGATAATCTTAAGCATTGGATTTCAATAATTAACAAATATGATGGAAAAATTGCCTATCCTTTCTTAATGGAAGTGTTGGATGATTTTGAGCATGGTAGAATAGAAATTAAGGACTTAAATGACATGGCTTTGATGGTTGTGAATTTATTGAAAAATTCAAATCGGACAGATTCCATGTTAAGATATGAGTTCTCACAACTGGGCATGAGAGTTAATGAAATGCTAACAGTTGAAAGCTCGGAATTATTACACAAAAAGGCAGTATAGTTGGTACAATTTATAGACAGTGCAAAAATAAGAGTTGAATCTGGCAGAGGTGGCGACGGCACAGTTGCTTGGCGTCGCGAAAAATATGTTGATAAAGGTGGCCCTGCTGGAGGAGATGGTGGCAGAGGTGGAGATGTCTTTTTTGAAGGAGATGAAGGCTTATCTACTCTTTTAGATTTTAAATATCAATCTGTTTTTAAAGCTCAAAATGGTGAACCTGGAAGAAGCAAGAACCAATATGGAAAAGTTGGAAAAGATTTAATAATTAAAGTTCCTGTTGGTGTTATTGTTAAAGACCTTAAAACAGATAAAATTATTGCAGATATTAATTCTCACGGGCAAAAAGTTTTGATTGCAAAAGGTGGCAGAGGAGGAAGAGGAAACACTCACTTTGCAACAGCTCAAAAAAGAGCACCACAGTTTTGCGAACCAGGAGAACCTCCTGTTATTCGCGAATTAAGCTTAGAGCTGAAATTAATTGCAGATGTTGGGCTTTTGGGTATGCCAAATGCTGGCAAATCAACATTTATAAGCTCTGTTTCTTCTGCTCGTCCTAAAATTGCAGATTATCCTTTTACAACATTAGTCCCAAATTTGGGTGTTGTTAAAAAACCAACAGGAGATGCTTTTGTTTTAGCAGACATTCCTGGATTAATTGAGGGAGCTTCTGAAGGTGTTGGTTTGGGGTATGAATTTTTAAAACATGTTCAAAGATGTAAATTTTTGTTACATATTATAGACTTAACAGAAGAAAATCCATTTGAAAATTATAAGAAAATTAACAATGAGCTTAAAAAATATGATGAAGACTTGGCTTCAAGATATCAAATTATTGTTTTGAATAAGGCTGACGCTGTTTTAGAGGATTTAATTAATGAAGTTAAAGCTCAATTTAAAGATGAAAAAAAAGAAATTTTTGTTATTTCTGCTGTTTCAAAAATGGGCGTAAAAGAGCTTCTAGACTTTGTTTGCACCAAAGAAGAAGAAATTGAAGCACCAAGATTTGAAGTTGAGTTTGATGAAGATACAGGTGTTTCTGATAATGATGATAGCGAATATGAAGTTGTTAAATCTGGCAAAGACACTTTCTATGTTGATGGTGGAAAAATTAGACGCTTAGCAAATGTTACAGACATTCGCAATTCTTCTCAAATGATTAGATTTAAGAACATTTTAGACTCTATGGGAGTTTTTGAAAAATTAAAAAAACTAGGTGTTAAAGATGGCGACACAGTTATTTGTGCACACCTTGAATTTACTTATGTTAGCGACTATTACTAAACCTTATAAACCATAAGGATGATTTTGTAAAAATTCCTTACATTATATGTAGGATATTTTATTTTTTACATTTATGCATATTATTTATTATGTGATATAATTTCACTAAGGCTTTGTACATATATGGAATTAGTTAATGTTTTTCGAAGAAGAAAGTAAAGATACGCACGGAAATATGGACGATTACGATTTGAACTTTGAACAGGACGAATCGGTTAGTTGGGATAAGCTTTTAGACGACACCGAATCGGCTGATGAGGGCTTAGATTTGGCGTCTGAAGAAAAAGTAGAAGCTGATGATGATATTTCCATTGCAGATGACTTGTTAGACATGGATGATGAGTCTTTTGATAATTTTATTCAAGAACAAAAACAAAATATAATTAAAAATAGAGAAGAAAGCGACATTGACGATTTATCTACAGCCGACGATTTAAAATTTGACATTTCTCAAGAAGATGATGACTTGTTGGTTATTCCAGATTCTGAAGACGAACTTGTTTTAGAAGAAGCTGTTGAAGAAGTTAACAAAGAAGTTGCACCTCAAGAGGAAACTATAGAGGTTGTTGAAGAA
>JAZSMU010000069.1:0-8337 GCA_045536045.1 Candidatus Gastranaerophilales bacterium | reverse complement strand
ATTTAGGACATATATAACCTAAAGCCCCATCATCTAATGCTTGATAAATAAGCAACCTTTTGTTTGAAATAGTACCATGATTTGTATTGGCAAAACTTGCGTTTGATATCAATAAACAAAATAAAACCAATAATGCTTTTTTCATACAATACCTCAACTTTTGAGAAAATTATAGCATGAATAATGAGTTTTTACCTTAAAAATTAAAACAAGCTTAATACCAAAAATTTTATTTTCTTACAAAACATAATTTTCCGACTGTCTTGTTAGATTAAAAAGATAATAAACACAATAAAAAAGACCGATATTAAATCGGTCTTTTTTTATATTGGTGGAGGATAGGAGACTCGAACTCCTAACCCCCTGCGTGCAAAGCAGGTGCTCTACCAATTGAGCCAATCCCCCACGGGAATATTAAATTTTCAACAAAACTATACTAACACAACAAGATTCAAAATCAAGTGATTTTTTTATTGTTTTTAAATTCCCATAACTTTTACAATGTCGCTAAGCTCGGCGCTTGTTTTTTGAACAGTTGCACCAGAATAGTTTATAGCACTATCTGGGTCTTTTAAGCCATTACCTGTCAAAATACAAGAAACAGTTGCACCAACATCAACGGTATCTTTAAGTTTAATTAGACCTGCAATACTTGCAGCAGACGCCGGTTCTGCTAGAATTCCCTCAGTTGAAGCCAATAATTTATATGCTTCAATAATTTTTTCATCAGAAACCATATCAATTGTGCCACCACTATTATCTCTAGCTTCTTCAGCCTTTTTCCAGCTTGCAGGATTTCCTATTCTAATTGCAGTCGCAATTGTTTCTGGTTTTTCAATTTTGTGTCCTTTAACAATTGCTGCAGAGCCTTCAGCTTGAATACCCATCATTTTTGGAAGTTTTGAGCATTTTCCTAAAGAATAAAATTCATTATACCCTTTCCAATAGGCAGTAATATTACCAGCATTTCCAACAGGAATGAAGTGGTAGTCTGGAGCATCTTTTAGTGCTTCAATAATTTCAAATGCACCTGTTTTTTGCCCCTCAATTCTATATGGGTTAAGAGAATTTACAAGAGTTATTGGGTAATTATTTGAAATTTCAACAACACTTTCTAATGCTTCATCAAAATTTCCATTAATTGCAATAACTTCTGCTCCATACATCATAGCTTGAGATAATTTTCCAAGCGCAATATATCCATCTGGAATTAAAACATAAGTTTTTAAGCCAGCTTTAGCCCCATAAGCTGCAGCTGCAGCTGAAGTATTGCCTGTTGAAGCACAAATAATTGCCTTAGAGCCATCTTCAACAGCTTTTGTAACTGCCATTGTCATGCCTCTATCTTTAAAAGAACCAGTTGGATTTGAGCCTTCAAATTTGATGTAAATTTTAAGGTCATCTCTTCCAATTGCTTTTGCTAAATTTTTTGCCCTAATAAAAGGTGTTGCACCCTCATTTAAAGTTACAACAGGAGTGTTTTCGCTAACTGGCAAATATTCTCTATATTTATTGATTAAACCTTCATACATATCTACATTGTCCTTATTAAGTTATTAATTTTTATACCTTGTTCTTTTAATTCTTCAATTGCTTTTTGCATATCTTTTTCATTTGCAATTTCAGTTATAACAATAATTTCTGCAGTTCCGTCTTCTTTTATTCCTTTTTGAATAATGTTAGAAAGATTTATACTGTTTTTAGCACAAACAGTTCCAATTGCACCTATTGTTCCAACTTTATTTTCTGCATTAATTGAAATATAATAGCAAGATTTTGTGTCTAAAATATTTAGTTGTTCAGCGTATTCAGAGTGATTACACTTATTTAATGGCAAGATAACTTCGCAAGTATTGATTTGAGATTTTATTGCCAAAATATCTCCAACAACAGAGCTTGCAGTTGGAAATTCGCCAGCACCAGGACCTGTAAACATAACTTGCCCAACGGGATGTCCCTCAACTTGAACAGCATTTAGAGCATTATCAATTAAGGATAGGACATTGTTTTGAGGAACTAACATTGGATGAACTCTTATGTCAATTGCTTCTCCAACTTTTTGGGCAAGCCCGATTAATTTAATTTTATAGCCCAAATCGTTGGCGTGTTTAATGTCTGAGTCAGAAATTTTTGAAATTCCTTCTCTGTAAATTTTATTTACATCAATTCTTTTATGGAAAACAATGTTTGCTAAAATTGCAGTTTTATACATTGTATCAAAGCCTTCAACATCTCCTGTTGGGTCTGCTTCCGCATAACCCAAATCTTGAGCAAGCTTCAAACATTCTGAATAAGAAATTTCATCATGTTCCATTTTGGTTAAAATATAATTTGTTGTTCCATTTAATATGCCTGCAACTCTAGTAAAATCATTTGCCCTAAGTGCAGTTTTAACAGCGTTAATTATAGGAATACCCCCAGCAACTGCTGCTTCATATAAAATTGTTGTGCCGTGTTCTTTAGCAAGGTCAAACAATTCTGCTCCATGTTTTGCAAGTAGCTCTTTGTTTGCAGTTACTATGTGTTTTTTATTTTGAATAGCCATTTTTAAAGCATCTAAAATAACGCCACAGCCACCAGCAACTTCAACAACTAGTTGAACTTCTGGATTATTAACAATTGCAAATGGGTCAGTTGTTAATTTTTCAGCCTCAACTTCTCTTTTTTTTGAAATATCCCTAACGCAAGCTGAAATGATTTCTACATCATCAAATTTGCGAAGTACTTTTACAACTCCAGAGCCAACTGTTCCTAGCCCAATTATTCCGATTTTTAATTTATTTTCCATAAAATGAATTATACAAAAAAAATTGCTCTTTGTCTTTAATTTTGTAGTATGATTATTTTATCAAAAGGAGAAAAATATGAGTGAAGTTAGAGTAAGAATAGCACCATCACCTAGTGGAAACCTACATGTTGGAACTGCAAGAACTGCACTATTCAACTATTTATATGCCAAAAAAACAGGTGGAAAATTTGTTTTAAGAATTGAAGATACAGACGCAGAAAGAACAAGCCAAGAATACATTGATAATATTTTTGATAGCTTAAAAGCACTTGGTTTAAATTGGGATGAAGGTCCAGATGTTGGTGGAGATTATGGTCCATACACTCAATCTGAAAGATTTGATATTTACCCAAAATATGCTCAAAAGCTTTTAGATAATGGCTTTGCATACGAATGCTTCTGCACTCCAGAAGAATTAGAAGAAGAAAAAGCACAAGCAACAGCTAACAAAGTTGCACATGTTTATTCTGGAAAATGCACAAATTTAACTGAGGAAGAAAAAGAAAAACTAAGAGCTGAAGGCAGAAAACCTGCTATCAGATTTAATGTTAAAAAAGCACAGGCAGTATTTCACGAAACTAATGAATTAATGTTTAACGACCTCGTTAAAGGCGAATTAAAACAAAATACAGACCTTATTGGCGATTTTGTTATTATGAAATCTAATGGCGTTCCAACATACAACTTTGCTGTTGTTATTGACGATATGCTTATGAAAATTTCCGACATTATTCGTGGCGAAGACCATATCTCAAACACATTTAAGCAAATTTTAATTTATGAAGCACTAGGAGAAAAAGTTCCTAATTTTGGACACTTAGGAATGATTTTAGCTCCAGATAGAAGCAAACTGTCTAAAAGACACGGTGCAACTGCTGTTTCAGACTTTTTAAAAACAGGTTATTTAACAGAAGCCTTAGTAAACTTTGTTGCACTTTTAGGCTGGTCGCCATCTGATAGTGTTGAAATGAAAACAGTAGATGAAATTGCTCAAGATTTCAGAGTGCATGAAGTTTCATCATCAAATTCAATTTTTGAATATGACAAATTAAATTGGATGAATGGTCAATATATCAAAAAAATGGAATTAGCTGAGCTTTTAAAATATACAAAACCATTTATTTCTATGTATGACCTATCTAAATATACAGATAATGAGCTAATGAGAATTTTAGAAGTTACAAGAGAACCAATCACAACTCTAGCTGAATTAGAAGCAGACACAAAATATTTCTTTGACGGAAATATTGACTACACAGAAGTTAAAGAAGTTTTAGAATCTGCAAATTCTAAAGATGTTTTAGCAAGAACTCTTGAACTATTGCCAGAGTGGGATTTTTCTTCAGAAGAAAACTTGCATGAAATATTTGCTTCTTTAAGAGAAGAATACAAAGCAAAAGGAATTAAGCCAAAAGAAACAATGTGGGCACTTCGTGCTGGCTTAACTGGAAGAGTTAAGGGGGCAGATTTCTGTGCAATTGCTTATTTATTAGGCAAAGATGAATTTAAGGCTAGAATTGAGAAAGCTTTAAAGGCATTTTAGCTCATCAAAATATTTTTAAACCGCCTCAATGGGGCGGTTTTTTAATAGATATTTAACAAAAAAAGAGGCAAGAAATTCTTACCTCTTTTTTAAAATTAGTTTTAGCTAAAACTATTTGATTTCAACAGTTGCACCAGCTTCTTCTAATTGTTTTTTGATAGCTTCTGCTTCTTCTGGTTTAATGTTTTCTTTAACTGGTTTTGGAGCGCCATCAACTAAATCTTTAGCTTCTTTCAAACCAAGACCTGTTAAATCTCTAACGATTTTTAATACTGGAATTTTGTTAGCGCCAGCTGAAGCCAAGATAACTGAAACTTCAGATGGAGCTTCTGCTGCTTCTGCAGCTGCTGCTGGAGCTGCTGCCGCAACTGCTACTGGAGCTGCTGCTGAAACGCCGAATTTTTCTTCCATAGCTTTAACTAATTCAGATGCTTCTAATAAAGTTAATTTTTCAATTTGTTCTAAAATTGTTTCTACATTACTCATGATTTTATCCCTTTCATAATTTTATTGTGCTTTAGTATCTCTAACGGCTGCAATAGCTCTAACAAGTGCTGAAATAACTCCGTTAACAGAGTATGTAATTCCAGATGCTGGAGAGTTGATTGAGCCAAGAATTTTTGCGTATAGCTCTTCTTTAGAAGGCATAGTCGCAAGTTGTTCAGCTTCTTGTTTTGAAAGAACTTTTCCATCCAAAACAGCGCCTACGATTTCACATTTTTTAGCTTCTTTAATGAAACCAGCTAAAACTTTTGCTGCTGTAACTTCATCACCATAACCAAATGCAACAGCTGTAGGTCCTTTTAGAAGTGATTCAATAACTTCAAAGTCAGTTCCTTGAGTAGCAATTTTTGTTAAAGTGTTTTTAGTAACAGTTAAATCACCTGATTCAGCTTGAAGTTTACGACGAAGAGTTGTAATTTCTTCAACGCTTAATCCACGGTAATCAGCAACGACAGCAACTTTAGCGTTTTCAAATTGGCGTTTATAATGTTCAATCTTTTCATTTTTAAAAGCCTTTGTTGACATCTTGTTCCTTTCTATTTTTTGCCTTAAAAACAAAAAATTTGCCGATATTACCACCCGCAAATATGACAAAAACATATTAAATTTGTTTCATCACCTCGGTTGGGTTTACGTTTAAAACTACCAACTGTCTGCGGTAATTATTAAAATATGACAAACAAAATTCATTGTCAAGCAATAAAAAAGCCCCTCATTAGGGGCCTTTAAATCTTTATAAATTTATTAAACTGAAGTTGTCCAAGAATAATCAGACGGAACTTCGTATTCAATTCCTAAATCGGCATTTTCTGGAATTTTTTGAAGTCTTGCCATAATTTGCTCATCAGTTTCTTCAGCTGGTTTTGTTACTGTGCCAATTGGTTGAGCTTGGCTTGTTTGGCTTGGTGCTTCATTGCCTTTAAATACAACTTCTTGTTGAGTGTTATTAACTTCAATTGCTTGTGCTTGTTCTAAAATTGCGATATCATCTTCAGTTAATTTTCCATTTTGAGCTTTTTCTAAAACTTTAGCTTCAACTGCAGTTTTTAATTCGCCCAAAGAAGCTTCATCTTGTGCAATTTGTTGAGCTGTTTCATTTTTTTCTTTATCAGCTTTCTTTTCAGAATGGTCTTTTCCAACAAAAAGCTTACAAACCTTGCCAGCAACAGTTGAGAAAACACCACCTAAAACGATACCAGCAACAGCACCGATTGCTGTTCCGACACCAGGAGCAACTGCTGAGCCAAGTGCAGCACCAACAGCAGAACCAACTTTAGCACCTAGTAACATACCACCTGCATATGCAACAGCGTCTGCACCACTTTTTACAACAGATTTTCCAATTTGTTTAACACCACCAATTATTCCTTCGTCTTTAAACGCTGGAATGATTTCTCCTAATTGGAATAACATGTTAAATCCGATAAATATAGGTATGCTTGATTTAGAAACCCAGTTTACAACTTTTGCTCCAACTTTAGATTTACTTATCAAATTTCCTAATTTGTCTAATTTGAAAAATTTTGCAATTCTACCTGGTCCTTTTGTTGTGTTTTTTGCAATACCAGAGGCCTCATCTACTTTTTGCTTAAATACATCAGCAAATTTTCCACCATTCTTTTTAACTTCTTTTCTTGCCTGCAAAGCTGGAAGCCCAGCACCAAAAATTCCTGCAAAAGGTAGTGAACCAAGTGCAGAATCTTTAATTTGCTTGCCTAAGCTATCTTCAGTTAGTTTTCCATCTTGCAAGTATTTAACTGCATTTTTGGAAAACGTTAAATTATTTGTGTTAATTGAATTTGAAACTCCCGTAACCATAAAAATTCCTGACTCAATATCCTATACATTAATAAAGTCTTTTTCCTTAGAAAAATTGCCTTTTTAAGTAAAATATTAAGTTTTGTAACAAATATAAGTTGAAAGTGTTACATTTCCAAAAAAGTGGGCTTAATACTAGTAAGAATCAGCTGATTAAATCATATATATATTCTTTAAAGAGAATATCATAACAAACGAATTATCAAAATTCATAAATTTTTCTCTCTAATTCCTCTCTCTAATATGTTTACTGGCTTCACAGTCAGTTTTTTTTTGCAAAATTTTGGAACAAAAGAGAGTAAAAGAAGTCTTAAAAGGTATATGCCGTATTTGCTACTTGACCGGTGGGAGGAGATTCGCCGGTCTTTTATTGTTTAAAATTAAAACGCTAAACTTTGCCCCAAAGGTCGTATTCTTTTGAGGCTATAATTTTAACATCTTCAATATCTAATGGAGATAAAATTTTATCCGTTTTAATATAAACAACGCCATCAACATCAGGAGAATCACGATATGAACGAGCTATAGCACCTTTTGGGCTAACTTGTTCAATTATGCAAGGAATGTTTTTACCAATTAAATTTTCGTTAATTTCTCTTGAAATTTCTTGTTGAATTAGCATTAATTCTTTTTTTCTTCTATTTTTAACCTTAGCTGAAATTTGAGGTTTTAGAGTGTTTGAATATGTTCCTTTTTCTCTTGAATAAGTAAACACACCAACTCTATCAAATCTCATTTTTTGAACAAAATTTTTCAAATGTTTAAATTCTTCTTCAGTTTCTGTCGGGTAGCCAACAATAAATGTTGTTCTTATGCAAACATCAGGAATTGCGTTTCTTAATTTATTAATCAATTTTTCTGTGTCAATATTTGGGCGAAGCATTTTTTTAAGCATTTCAGGGTGAGAATGCTGAAGTGGAATATCAATATATTTAACAACCTTATCAAGTTTTTGAAATGCCTCAATTAAAATATCATCAAAATTCGTTGGATAAGTATATAAAACTCTAATCCAAGAAATGTTTTCAATTTTGTTTAATTCTTCTAAAAGTCTTGCTAAAGCTGGCTTTCCATATAGGTCAATTCCATACGAAGTTGTGTCTTGAGCAATTAAAATGATTTCTGCAACGCCCAAATTTGCCAGTTTTTTGGCTTCTTTAACTATGTCTTCAATTCTTCTTGAAGAATATTTACCTCTAAGTTTTGGAATTATGCAATAGCCACAAGAATAATTACAACCTTCAGCAATTTTTATATATGCACTCGCACCAATTGTAATATGAGCTCTTTCAACATCTTCTGGATAAACATAGCGTGGATTTTCTTTAACATAAACTTTGTCATCTAAAAAAGCGCCAACTACATCATCTAAATCTGAAACACCAACAAGAGAAGATATTTCAGGCATTAAATCTATTAATTCTTTTTTATATTTTTGTGCCAAACAACCAGCAACAACAATTTTTTTACCCTTTTGAGCAATATTCAAAATAGATTGCACACTTTCTTTTTCTGCATCTTGAATAAAAGAGCATGTATTGATTAAATACGCATCAATTGTATTATCATCAATATCTAATGTTGTTTCAAAACCAGCCTCTATAAGCCTACCTGTCATAAGTTCGGTATCAACTAAATTTTTTGCACATCCGTTATGGACAATTCCAATTTTTTTAATCATAAA
>JAZSMU010000002.1:0-20150 GCA_045536045.1 Candidatus Gastranaerophilales bacterium | reverse complement strand
GGCAAAATTAATGCCAATTTTTCACCCATCATATCTTTTGAGAAATGATTCTAGAGAAAAAGGTAGCCCAAAATGGCTCATGTGGCAAGATATTCAAGAGATTAAAAGAGAATATGATAAGTTGTAAATTCATTTTTTCTTGCTTTTACAACCTCTTATTCTAAAAAAGTATTCCAGAATGTTATGTTGAATTTTTGGGGAAAATTAGTTTATACCAATATAATCGTTTAATTTTTTGATCAGTTTTTCACTGTGCTTATTGATTTTCTCAGCCCAAGGTTCCACCTCGACACTTTTCCAATCTTTAATTTCATTCCATAATTTATTATAAAACTGTTTAACAAAAACATCTTTATCAATAATTACATCTATACAAATATGTGCATTTTCAAAAGAATAATCATCAATAATATCTTGACAAAATTTATTATACAGTTCATAATCATCAGCTACAAAAAAATGAATGTTATTATTATCAAGAGGTCTTGCATAAAAAATTCCGTTTTGACCCTCATCTTCTATGATTGTACAGATTGGCTTTGTTATGCGAATGGTTTCCCATAAAAATTCCAAAATGCAATAAATATCAGAGCAATATGTTGTTAAATAAATACAACTTTCTTCTTTATATTGATTTTCAAAATAAAAATTATAAGCGGCACAACTTAAATCAGCTTCAATTTTAGTTAATCCTATATCTTTTACTAAAACAGGCTGGGTTCTTTCTACTAAGCTATGTATTTCATCTTTATAAACAGAATTTTCCAAATTTACTAGCATTTTTATCATCAATTCAATAATAGAATAAAATAAGCTTGCGTCAATATATGGACATAATGTTTAAAATTTTTTTAAACACTTTTTAAACGGGTTTTAAACAGATTTTAAATGCCTTTTAAAAGATATTTAAAAGGCATTTTGGTTCGTTTGCCCTTTTGCACTTTACTTTCTCTTACTTTTAAGTGATGGACGTTGCTCCAAAGGTTTGTAGATGAATGCTGTTGACCCAATAAAAAGCCTTAAATTATTTAAGCACTAAAAAAGAGCCCTTGGGCTCTTTATAAATGGAGCGGGAGACGAGGCTCGAACTCGCGACATCTTCCTTGGCAAGGAAGCATTCTACCACTGAATTACTCCCGCATCAGCGATAGATTTATAATACTATGCTGATAAAAAATTTCAAGTCTTAATATCTGGTATTAAATATTTTATCTCCAGCGTCGCCCAAACCAGGCACTATGTAGCCTTTTTCATTCAAATAGTCGTCAATATGAGTAGTAACGATTTTAATATCGCCAAACGCATCTTGAAGTTTTTTAACACCTTCTGGAGCTGCTAAAAGGCAAACAAAAACAATATTTTCAACAGGAACACCTTTCTCAATATATGAATTAATTGCAGTGTATGAGCTGTTTCCTGTTGCCAGCATTGGGTCTAGAACAAGCACGTGAGTTTTTGTTGGGTCTTTTGAAATTTTAAAAGTTTTTTTGTAATACCAAACAGGCTCAAGAGTGTCTTCATCTCTATACATGCCCAAGTGTTGAACTTTTGCTGCTGGCAAAATTTCTTGAGCAACATCACAAAAAGCAACACCAGCCCTTAAAATCGGTGCCAAGATAATTTCAATATCTGGGTCAATCATTGGGTGCATCATTTTTGTTAGTGGAGTTTCAATTTCAATTTCTTTTGTTGGAAGAAATTTTGTAGCTTCTAAAAAGAGTGCGTAAGAAACTCTTCTCATTGCTGTTCTAAAACTTTCGCAATCATAATTTTTGTCTCTTATGGTTGCTAAGTTATTGTTGATAATTGGATGATTAATAACTGTAATGTTTTTCATTTTACACCGCCAAATTTACATACTTCGCTGCTTCAACACCATCTAGAGCTGAAATTTTATCTAGTGTTTCAGCTGCAACTGATGTGTCTGTTGAAATTAACATAATAGAAACTTCGCCAATTTCGGTTGCATTTTCTCTGTGAGATTTTTGTGCAACGTTCATTCTTGAAATATTTATGTTGTCATCACCTAAAATTCCTGCAACTTGTGCAATCATTTTTGGTTTATTTATGTGAGGAACTAAAAGCATATGGACTTCTGGTTTAATTGAAGTTACATAATCATTAATTTTCACAATTCTTTTAATATCTTTTGCAATTAAAGCACCTTGAACTTCGCTGTTTTTCTTTTCGCAAGTAAGTTTAACAGAAATTGAGCCAATATAGTCTGTTGCTTGGCCAGATTTAATAGTTTTTACTTCAATTCCTCTATTTTTTGCAATAATTGGAGCATTTACATAGTTCACATTTTCAATATGGCTAGACAAAACTCCTTTTAAAACAGCAACTTCCAAAGGAGAAACATCAAGGTTTGCAAGTGTTCCACGAACCTCAACTTCAATTCCTTTTAGAGAACCTTCTGAAATTTGAACTGCAAATTCTGCAATATTTTCAGCAATTTTCATATAATCTTTAACAGGTTCTAATTTGTCTGGTCTTAAAGATGGAATATTAACAGCACTTGTTGCGCTTCTTCCTGATAAAACTTCAACAACTTGACCTGCAACATCTAAAGCAACATTAATTTGAGCTTCATCTGTGCTTGCTCCTAAGTGAGGAGTTAGTGTGCAGTTTTTATCAAGAGTAATTAGTGGGTTTGCTGCAATATTTTTTTCATCTTCAAAAACATCTATCGCACAACCTGCAATAACTCCGTTTTCAACTGCTTCTTTTAATTCAACTTCGTTAATGATTCCACCTCTAGCACAGTTGATTATACGAACTGTAGGTTTCATTTTAGAGAAAGTTTCTTTATTAATTAAATTTGTTGTTTCTTTAGTTTTTGGAGTGTGAACAGTAATGAAATCAGGTAATGCCCAGAAATCTTCTAAGTTTTCAACATAAGTGCCACCAAATTTTTCAACAAAATCTTTTGTTGTGTATGGGTCAGAAACAACAAGTTTCATACCTAATGCCAAAGCAACTCTTGCAACATGTTGACCGATTTTGCCAAAACCAATAACGCCAAGAGTTTTTCCGTAAACTTCAACGCCAGTAAATTTTGAACGTTCCCATTTGCCTTCTTTAATTGAAGCGTCTGCTTTTGCAACATTTCTTGCCATTGCAAGCATAAGTGCAACTGTGTGTTCGGCTGCTGCGTGGGTGTTGCCGTCTGGAGAGTTAACAACAATAATACCTTTATTTGTTGCTGCATTTAAGTCAATATTATCAACTCCAACGCCAGCTCTTCCTATAATTTTCATATTGGATGCTGCATTTATAATTTTTTCGGTTACTTTTGTTTGACTTCTAACCAATAGTGCATCATATTTTCCAATAACTTCAACAAGCTCATCTTCACTCATTGTAGGCAAATTATCAACTTCTGCAACTGCACTTACAATATCAACTGCTTTTTGGTTAATTTTATCTGTTATTAAAACTCTCACTTTTTTCTTTCCTTCTTCAAACTATTTTTTCAATTTATTAATTGTAGCTTCTAAGCTAGCTAATGCAGTTAAAACATCTCTTTCTGAAACAAAACCAAGTGTTCCCATTCTGAAGATTTTGTCTTTAAGGTCATTTTGACCATTCGCAACAATAATGTTGTAGTCTTCTTTTAATGTTTTTCTAATATCTGGAACACTAACACCTTCAGGTGGCAGAACAGAAGTAATTGCGTAGCTTGCAATTGATTCATCTTCAACAAATAATTTTAAGCCCATTTTGCGAATACCATCTCTTAAAAGATTTGCATTGTTTTTATGGCGAGCTAAAACTTTTTCTAAGCCTTCTTCTTGAAGCATAGCAAGTGATGCGTCTAGAGCAACAATTAAGTTAACTGCAGGAGTCCATGGAGTTGTGTCATCATCATAAGATTTTTTAGTTGATTTCCAATTAAAATAAAATCCTGGATATAAAGTTTCTTCGCTAACTTTATATGCTCTTTCTGAAATTGCAATAAATGCAAGACCTGGAGGCAACATAAAGCCTTTTTGAGAACCAGAAACTAAAACATCAATTCCCCATTCATCCATTGGGCAATTAATAGCACCTAAAGATGTAATGCCATCTACAACACTAATTGCACCATGTTCTCTAATTACTTCCATAATGTCTTTTAATGGGTTTGTAACACCTGTTGAAGTTTCATTATGAGTTACAGTAACAATTTTGATTTCTTTATTAACATCTGCTTGAAGTCTTTCACGAACAACATTTGGGTCAATAGCTTGACCATATGGAACTTCAATAATTTCAACATCAGCACCATGTGATTTTGCAATTTGTGCCCAACGTTTTCCAAAATTACCAATAACTAAAGATAAAACTTTATCTCCAACATTAACTAAATTTGTTAGAGCAGAATCCATAGCACCTGTTCCTGATGCAGTTAAAATAAACACATCATTTTTTGTTTGGAAAAGCCATTTTAGTGCTTCATGACATCTTTTTATGATAGCTGAAAATTCCTTGCTTCTGTGTCCAATTGGGTGTTTAGCCATTGCTTGCAATACTGTTTCTGGCACAGGAGTTGGTCCTGGAATCATCAAAAAATCTTTATCCTTCATTTTCTTCTTCCTTTATAATCTCTTTCGTCTCTCTTATTTCTGTTTTTGGCATATATGCTTGAGGATACATATAAATTTCATTGAATCCTAAAGATTTATACATGCTATATGCACTCAAATTCGCCAAATCAACTGTTACATTTAATTCAGTTAAATTTAATTCTCCAGCTTTAATCATATATGCAATTTCTCTTAAAGTTGCACCTAGCATAATTTCAGATAGCTTTTGTCCTCTGAAATCAGGAATAATTCCAACTAGAGGTATATTTGCAATTGTTCCAGCTGTTATGTTTGCTAAAGAAAAACCAACAACTTTGTCTTCGTAAATTAATAATTTTGAAGCACGTGGGAGAAATTCTCCATATATTGAATCTGTAAGCTTTTTAGCAATATCTATACAACCTGAAATTGTCAAAAATCTTTCATCATAATTTGTGTCGCTTGAAGTTTCAAAAGAAGAATTTAGTGCAATTGAAAATCCTTCAAAATATTCAGGCGAATAATTTACCAACTTAAATCCAATTGGCAATTCATCATTAACACTTTCAAACAATTTCTTTTGATTTTCGTAGTCGTTAATGTCATAAACCATAACGCCCAAATCAACAAAATTGAAGCCTAAATTTTTCAATTCGTCTTTATATTTCTTTTGTTTGCCAAGCATAGGGTAGCTTGCAATTCTTTTTGTTCTAATTGCAACTGTTTGAGTTAAAAATTCTTGAGCAAGAGCTATGACTTTATTTTTAAGGTCATCTTCGCCAATTAAATGAATAACAAATAATTCTAATGCTAAATTATCAGCAGATGAAAATGCTAAAAATCCTGTTGGAATACCATCTTCCAATAGGATTAAACATTGAATTATGCCTTTTGAAAAATATTCAATAAACTCATTATATTCTAATGGTTCAATTTCAAATTTGTAATCACGATGAGAATTATTTCTAAAATCTTCATAAACTCCTTGAAAAATCTTGAAATATCTGCTTGTTAGAAACTGTACGTCGTACATTTACAAAAAACCTCATTAGCGTATATTTCCAAAAATTATACCATGCCAAAACATAAAAATAAATAAAAAAAGCATGCCCTGAAATGGTTAAAAATCAAGGAACACCTAGAATTATTAAGAATTGTAAAGTTATATTGAACATGCCGAAATCATGTCAGCATGCATGTTTCCATGATTTGCGTTTTTTCAAAACATGAAAAGAAAAATATTTTTTGCCCAAGAAAAAAAGGGTTTTATAATAAAAATATGCTCAAATTTTGAGCAAAGACTTACAGAAATTGAAATCATGGGAACCGTGTTATCTGAAAAAATCGCAAGCAACCTTGAAATCATTAAAAACGATATCAAAGGGTATAAAGCTAAGATAGTGGCAGTAACAAAGTACTACGGCAAAGAGCATATGGTTGAGGCTTGGAAGCTGGGGCTTAAAGATTTTGGAGAAAGTAGAGTCATTGAATCTATTAAAAAAATCAACGGTTTAGATGATGAAATCAGGGCAAATTCCAATTATCATTTCATTGGACACTTGCAGAGGAACAAGGCAAAAAAAGCAATTGGGGTTTTTGGTTTAATTCATTCACTAGACACAATTGAGCTTGCTGAAGAAATCTCAAAAGTAGCAAAAGAAAAAGGAATTGTCCAAAACGTATTAGTTCAGGTTAATAACAGCTTTGAAGAAACTAAATACGGCATTGCACCTTCACAACTAGAAAACTTTTTAGAAAAAGTTAGCTCACTAGAAAATATCAAAGTAGTTGGCTTAATGGATATGGCTCCAATTTGGGCAGATGAAAAGCTACTTAGAAAATTATTTTCTGAAATGAGAGAGCTTAAAGAAAAGTTTAACCTAAATGAACTTTCTATGGGAATGAGCAATGATTACAAAATTGCCGTTAGTGAGGGAGCAACAATTATTAGAATCGGAAGAAAATTATTTGAATAAAAGGAGAAGGTAAATTGAGCGTAGCAGAAAAATTCAAATCAGTTATCAACTTAATCACATCAGTAGTTGGTGGCGAAGAAGGCGAAGACGAAAACATTTTTGATGAAATGGGAAGAGATATGGGCGTTGAATATCCAACAGATAGAAACGCAGCTCTTAAACCAGCATTTGAAACAGGTTCTTCATTAAGAGGAGAAAGAAATTTAAAGGTAGTTCAAATGAGCAAAACAAATTATGACGTTGTTGTTTTTGAACCAAGAGCATTCAACGAATCAGTTACAATTGTTGAAGCTTTAAAAGAACGCAAAACAGTTATTTTAAACTTACAACTATTAGACAGAGACCAATCACAAAGAATCGTTGACTTCTTATGTGGTTGCACTCACGCCCTAGATGGCAACCAAAGAAAAATTGGAGATTTTGTTTTCATTTTTACTCCAAACAACATTAACCTTTCTCAAGAAATGTTGGCTACAAAAATGAACAAAGATGCTCTATGGAGCAATCCGCTAGGCTTATAATTTACAGAATATAACGAAAAGCGCCTCTAGTTAGGCGCTTTTTTTAGTGCTTTGGTGTATAATGATTTTGGATTTTGGAGAAAGCTATGATAGAAAGATATTCAAAAAGCGAAATGCGTGATATTTGGGACTTAGAGTCTAAATTTAAGTATTTTTTGTCTGTTGAGCTTGCAGTTTGCGAAGCTTACAATAGACTTGGCGAAATCTCTGATGAATCTTTAGAGCACATTAAGCAAACAGCAAATTTTAACTTAAAAAGAATTGAAGAAATTGAAGCCGAAGTCCGCCATGATGTTATCGCATTTTTAACTTGTGTTAATGAATATGTTGGTGGCGATTATTCAAAATATATCCATATGGGCTTAACCAGCTCAGATGTTATTGATACGGCTCTTGCACTACAAATTAAAAATGCAACAAGTCTTATTTTAAAAGAGCTTGAAAATCTAATTAAAACAGTTAAAAACTTAGCTTTTGAACATAAAGACACAATTTGTCTTGGTCGTTCTCATGGAATTGGTGCAGAAGTTATAACTTTAGGCTTTAAGTTTCTAAATTTGCTAGATATGCTCCAAAGGGCAAAAACTAGAATTGAAAATGCTTTAGATGAAATTTCTGTTGGGCAAATTTCAGGTCCTTGTGGAACATATTCAAATGTTGACCCAAGAATTGAAAAAATTACTTGCGAAATTTTGGGCTTAAAGTCTGCTAAAATTTCAACTCAAGTTATTTCAAGAGATAGGCACGCAAATTATTTAAATTCTTTGGCACTTTTAGCGTCAGCTATTGAATGGTTTGCAATTGAAATTAGGCATTTGCAAAGATGGGAAGTAAACGAAGTTGAGGAAGGTTTTTCTGAAAATCAAAAAGGCTCTTCAGCTATGCCACACAAAAGAAATCCAATTGCATCTGAAAATTTAACAGGAATTGCAAGAGTAATTAAGGCAAATTCTATTGCAAGCATGGATAATATTGCCCTTTGGCACGAAAGAGATATTTCTCACTCTTCTGTTGAAAGAGTGATTTTGCCAGACACAACAGAGCTTATGCACTATATGCTAATCAGATTTAATTCAACATTGAAAAATTTGGTTATTAAACCACAAAATATGGTTAAAAATATTGAAAAATATGGCGAAATTATCTACTCTCAAGCTTGCTTATTGGCTTTAACTAAGCAAGGCAAAACAAGAGAAGAAGCCTATAAAATTGTTCAAAGCGAAGCATTTGACGCTTACAATAACAACGGCAATTTTAAAGAAAACATGAAAAAACACCTATCAGGAAACGAAGTTGAAGAAATTTTTAACTCCGAAAATTACTTAAAAAATATTAAAGTTATTTTTGATAGGTTTGAATAGATTTTGTTGTTTTATATTATGTGTCCACTTTTGACGTGTGGTGTGGATACAATAATAAGTAAAAGGTGCAAAGTATGGAAAATGTAAAAGAACAATTTACTTCTTGGCTTGGAAAGCAAAAAAATAGCAGGGATGGCTATTATAGTAAATCGGCAATTGATATAATTGCAAGAACTTATGAAAATTGTCTAAATTCAATGAAAATATTTGATGTTCCTTATTCTGATTTGTTTAAATATACAAATTTAGAAGATTTTATGCCAATTTACAACAAAATTATAGACAACCCTTTGTATTGTAAGAAGATTAAAGATGGCGGCGATTTTCACACAGAACATTCAAATTATATCAAACATTATAAAAAGTTTTTGGAAGAAAAAAAATCGCTAAATACATTATCCGTTCAAGAATATTTTATTAAAAAGGTAGACGAAGCTGGGTATGAACGTAAAAGCTACAATCAACTGTCAGAAAAGAGTGTTCAAAAAGATGGCAAAATCAAGCTTTATTATATTCCCTTGAAGGACAAAAATTTAAAACTTTGTTTGCATGGGGTTGATATTCCACTAGCTGAAAACTTAAAAGGTGTAGAAGTTATCCCATATCAAAATACATATCCAAATAAATATACTCAAAGAATATATTTTAGGGAATGTGAATTAAGTGAAGTAAAAGAATTTTTAGATAATATTTTGGAGCAATTGGGTATTATTTCTTCAAATGATATATTAAAAGATTTAATTATAAAGTATGCTGAATATAAAAGCTCTCAAGAATACAACGAACAATATAAATATGAGTATGCATATAAAAACAAAGGCATTTTTGATAACTTATTCAATTTAAAAGATAATTTCAATAATTTAGAAAAGCCAAATTTTATGTCTTATTTTTTGGGTAGATGTAGTGGGCTTCGCCATCTTATTGACTATCATTTTGAGGATTTAAAAACTGCACTTGAAATTTTATTTTCTGATAATGATTTGTCATACAGAATTAGAACTTTTCAGGATATTTTGAATGAAAGATTAAGAAATGACACTACTTGGCATAATAAAAATACTTTACTTGAAGTTCAATCTGTTTCGTATTTTTTATTTACTAATAACTATGAAAAATACCTTTTGTTTACGCATGTAAAACCATACAATATTTTTGCAAAAATCATTAATTTGCCATATCTGTTAAATTATAATTCGCAAGAAGAAAGATATATAAATTGGCAAGAATATTGCAAAAATACCTTATGCAAAAAAATGGATGAAGTCTTAAATAAAAAGCATACATTGTTGGATGCTCAAGATTTTATATGGTTTGTCGGCAAAGGCAACACAAAAGAAGATACAGAAGAAATAAAAAATGAGGGTGAAGATATGACTACAGATATTCCTGATCAAACTTTAAACCAAATCTTATATGGACCACCTGGAACAGGAAAAACCTATAATACAGTTTTAAAAGCTATGAGTGTTGTTCATAATAAAAAATATGAAAATGTTTCAATTGAAAAATATTCTGAATTAAAAACAGAATTTGATAAATTAAAAGAAAACAGGCAAATTGAATTTGTTACATTCCATCAATCTTATTCTTATGAAGAATTTGTTGAGGGGATTAAGCCAGATTTAGATAGCGATAGTTTAAGTTATAAATTAGAAGATGGCATTTTTAAACAGATTTGCAAAGAAGCATCTAGAAATTTATATAAAGATGTCTGCAAGGAGCAATCTCAGATTGTTTCATTTGATATGGTTTTAAATATTTTTAAAGAAAGCTATCCAAATGGTTCTAATTTTAAAAATTTATACAATATATTTTATGAAGATAATGAACTGGTATATCATTATGGCGCACAAGAACAAGGTAGAAAGATATCTTTACTCAAAATTAAAGAATTGTTCAGTGCAAACAAGCAATATAAAAATTCTATTGATTTTAATAAAGAATATAAAGGCAATATAGGTTTAAGAAACTATCATTTTGCTTTTTATAAGGAATTAATAAATATAAAAAATAATATAGAAGATGGAAATCAAATACCGTTAGAAAAACGCAAAGAATATACAGTTAATTCAAATACGCCAAAATACATTCTAATTATTGACGAAATCAACAGAGGAAATGTTTCTAAAATCTTTGGCGAATTGATTACCTTAATTGAAGAAGATAAAAGAGATAATTTAGAGGTGTCTCTGCCATATTCTAAAGAGGCATTTAGTGTGCCAAAAAATTTATACATAATTGGCACAATGAATACTTCAGACCGTTCAATTGCTTCAATTGATATTGCGCTTCGCCGTCGTTTCAAATTTATTGAAATGATGCCAAAAGCTGAACTGGTCGCAGATTTTGGATGTGGTTTTAGAGAGATTTTCAAAGAATTGAATAAAAAAATCAAAATTCTTTTAGATAGAGACCATCAAATTGGGCATAGTTATTTTATTAACACAAAATATGAAAATGCTGGCATTGAAACATTAAAAGATATTTGGTTTAGTGAAATTTTGCCACTTTTGAATGAATACTTTTATTGCGATTGGGAAAAATTAAAATTGATAATTCCAGGCTTTATTGAAGAAATTAAAGACATTCCAGAAAATTTGAAAAATGAATGCGATGAAACTATTTACGAATTTAAAACTATAGAAGATTTTTCGGATGAAGCATTTGAAAATGCTTTGAAACAGTAAAATTTGAATAGGGTAAATATGGCAGAGCCAATTTTAATTAAAGAATATGAAAAAATTAAAGATCTTGCTTGCGACCTAGATGGTCTGCAGGCATATTTGGAATGTCAAAATTTAACACAAGCCCTAAGGGTAACAAGAAATGGTGTTGAAACAAGTTCTTGGGTTGGAGTTATTAAATATAAGAAAACTCACTTTCAAATTTTGCCAAAATTAATTTGTGATAATAATGATATTGAAAATAAGGGAAATATATTAAAAAACCTTATTTTTATGCTTTCTTACACAAAAAATCTAGACATAAAAACAACAAACGATTCAAGATTATCAACAGCAAAAAATCCGTTTATTGAAATTTTAATAAGAGAATATGCAAGATCTTTGTTTGAATGTTTAAAACGTTTAACGCCGAAGAAATATGTTAGAAAAGAAGACAATTTAAACTATTTAAAAGGCAAATTAAAATTTAATGAAAATATTAAATACAATTGCGTTAATAGGACGAAATTTTATTGTGAATATGATGAATTTTCTGAAAATAATGAGCTTAATCAACTATTTTTATTTGTTGCAACTTGCCTGTATAACATAACTCAAAATAGCTACAACAAAAAAACTCTTAAATTTATCATGAATTATTATTCAGATATAAAAATTGTCAGATTTGATAAATTTAAGGCAAATAAAATTAAACTCACACGCAATCAAGAACTTTTTAAAAAGCCTTTTAATCTTGCAAAAATATTTGTTGAAAAAGCAAGTGTAGATTTATCTAAAAACAAGTTTGAAAATATTTCTCTTGTTTGGGATATGAACAAATTGTTTGAAGAATTTGTGTTTGAGATTATGAAAAAATACAAGAATGAATTTGGTTTTGAAATTTTTGCGCAAAAAGGGCGTAAGCTATTAAAAGGCGATAACAACAAAAAACGCAACACTTTTGTAGATATAATGGTTAAAAAAAATAAATGTTCATTTGTTATAGACACAAAATATAAACACTTCAGAAATGTTGATGATTTTTCCAATAACGATGTTTTTCAAGTTTCAACATATTGCCTGTTGCATAACGCACATCATGCTATTCTTTTATATCCACAATGGGGTAGCACGCAACCTAATGTTGATGACTATTTTCTAAATACAGATGAAAATATTAAAGATGAGTATAAAATAAGCTTTAAAACAATAAACTTAAAGTATGGCAATTTGCAAGATAGGGAAAATTTGAAAAAAATCGCAGAAGATATTGCAGGTATTTTTGATACTGAAAAAACCGAAGTTGCAGTTTAAAAAAAATCTGGGAAATAAGTATGCACTAGGATTAATTGAAGAAAATGGTAAAAAATTAATTACAACAAAAGGAATTGGAGTTAGCATTCTTCCTGTTAGATTTAATTGTCTGCCAGAAATTGTCGTTATTGAGTTTGTTGAATAATTAAAAAGGCTTTCAAACTTGTATCATCTTGAAAACCTTTTTTATTTCTATTAAGATAAAGCATAATCTCCACGAGTTGATTTATTCAACCTGTCTTATGGACAAATCGTGGGGATTTTTTAATATCTATCTTCATTTCTCATGCAAATTGAGGTGCAAATTACAGAAATTATTGCAGAAATACCAACTAGGTCGTAGACAATTCTAGATAAAAATGACATTTCGCCAAATATATAAGCAACTAAATCAAACTCAAAAAAGCCAATCAAGCCCCAATTTATTGCCCCAATAATAACCAAAATATAGCTTAAGCCACATAAAAATTTTAAAAAACCATTTTCTCTCATATTTTTTCCTTTCTTCAATTTTCTTATATTGATAATGATAATCATTTTTAAATAAATAATTCAAACAAAGATAAAAACTTTTGTTTATTAAATTAAAATCATAAAATTTGATAAAAGGTATTCGCCAAGCTGGCATAGTCTTGTGGTGATTTTTAATTGAAATTACTCATTGTATTTTTTAAAAATGAAAAAATATTTAAAAATCATAACTGCAATTTTTATCTTGCTAAATATAAATCTAGCTCAAGCAGAAGTTATTTCAGGAAATATTAAAGAAGATGTTCAAGCTACAAGAAAAAATCAAGTTATAGATTCTAAAACGGGCGAAGGAGTTGAAAGAGCTAAAATCACTCTTCCTCAAAAAAACTATTCAACATATTCAGACCAAAATGGCTACTTTGACCTTGACACAAAAATCAACAAAAAAACAATTTTATCCGTTGAAAAACAAGGCTTCCGTCCATTTTCAATAACAATAGATAAAAATATAGAAGGGACTCCCCTAAGGCTTGGAATTGAGCAAATGAGGGCTGGAGATGTTGTTTTAAACAAAAGTTTAGTCCATTTAGGAGATGACCAATTTAGTGCAACAAGTGCTAATTCAAATGAATTTAAAAAAAGTGCAAATGGACCTTTTTGGAGCAAAAAATTTACTCTAACAAAACCTAAAAAAGGCGAAAAAGTCGCTCTTATAATAGGCTCCGTTATTGGGCTTGATACAAAAATAGCAAAAAAATTGGGGCAAAATAATATAATTTCTGTCTATTCTAGCCCAACTGAGATAATTTTTAATGGCAAAAAAATAGCTGAGCTAACAATAAATGGCGACAACCAAGAAATAGAAATACCATCCTCTTTAATAACAGGCAATGACGAAATTACAATAAAAACAGGCAAAAACCTTTTTCAAAGGGAATATATAGACTACGACGATATGGAATTTATGAATTTGAGGATTGAATATAGGGAAAAATCATTGTTTGCAAATTTTTAAAATAGACGGAAATCAAAAAAAATAGTATAATTAGGGCTATGATTGAAGTAGCCGAAATTTTAAAAAATATTGAACCATATCAAGCAGATTTGTTTGAAAAAAACGAATTTTTGAGGCTTAATTCAAATGAAAATCAGTTTGGAGCAAGCAAAAAAGTTCTTAAAGCTCTTAAAAAAATTACCCAAAAAGAGCTTTTAACATATCCTGCATATGGCAATTTGATGGAAATTTTGGCTAAAAAATTTAACTTAAATTTGGAAAATTTTTTGATAACAGCAGGCTGTGATGAAGCAATTTGCACAGTTTATAGAACATATCTAAACCCAAATGACAAGGTTTTGTCATATTCTCCAACTTTTTCTGTTCCAAAAATAATCTCAGAAACACAAGGTGCAGAATTTGTTGAAATTGATTATGATGAAAAATGGAGTTTTAATTTAGAAAAAATCATAAAAAAAGCTCAAGAAATTAATCCAAAAATTATTCACATAACTTCTCCAAATTCGCCAACAGGAGAAATAGTTTCAAGCAAAGATATAAAAACAATTTTAGAAACTTTTAAAGATACAATTGTTGTTTTAGATAACACTTATTCAAATTATGCATCTGAAACCTATAAAGAAGCTGAAATTTTAAACTATGAAAATCTTTTTATAACAAAATCATTCTCAAAAGATTACGCCATAGCTGGTCTTAGATTAGGATATGTTATTAGTCAAAAAAATAATATTAAAAATTTAAGCAAGGCAATTTTGCCATATTCTGTTAATAAATTAGCACTAATTGCTGGAGCTGAGGCTCTTTTAGACCAAAAACATTTTGAAAAAGTTAAAAAAAATACAGAAAAAAATAAGGCTGAGTTAACAAAATTTTTAAATAAATTTGGCTTTAAAACATATCATAGTGAGGGCAATTTTGTTCTTTGTGATATGGGCGATAAGGCAGAATTTATTTATAAAAAGCTTCTTCAAAATAAAATTTTGATTAAGAAATTTGGCGATAATGCTCTTAAAAATACATTTAGAATCACTGTTCCAAATAATGTTGGCTTAAAAAAATTCAAAAAAGCACTTAAAGTTAAACCACTCCTTGTTTTTGATATTGATGGCGTTTTGTTTGATGTTCAAAATTCATACAGAGAGGCAATTTTAGAAACTTATAAAGAATTTAAAGGCGAAGAAATTTCAAAAAATGCCATCCAAGAAGCAAAAAATAAGGGTGGATTAAATTGCGATTGGGCATTAACTCAATATCTTCTAAAAGAAAATGGAGTTGATGTTAGTTTAGATGATGTTATTGAAAAATTTCAAAAACACTTTTTCTCTAAAAAAGCAGATGGCTCAATGGGGCTAATTGATAGAGAAGAAATAATTATTAAAAAAGATTTAATTAAAAATTTAAACAAAAAATACGATTTGTGTGTTTTTACGGGTCGTCCTGAAGATGAGGCAAAATATTCGCTTCAAAAATATGGAATTTTAGATTATTTCAATATAATAATTACAAAAAATTCGCTTACAGAAAATGAACAAAAACCACATCCTGCTGGGCTCAATCTAATTAAAAAAAGTGCAATTTATAAAAACATTCTATATTTTGGCGACACAAAAGATGATATGATTTGTGCAAAAAGTGCTGATGTTAATTGTGTTGGCATTCTTCCACCACAAGATAAAAGCAAAAAATTGGCAAATGAGCTTATAGAAAATGGTGCTAAAATAGTTTTAAATAATATAAATGAAATAAGGAAAGTTTTATGAGAAGTGCTATCAAAACAAGAGAAACAGGCGAAACTTCAATTCAAATTGAAATAAATTTAGATGAATATTTTGACTATGAAATCAACACTGATGTTAATTTTTTAAACCATATGCTTAGAGAATTTGCTCTTCACAGTGGTTTTGGTTTAAAAGTTAATGCAAAATCTAAAGATGGCGACACTCATCACTTAATTGAAGATATTGGAATAACACTAGGGCTTGCTTTTAGGGAAGCTTTAGGCGATAAAGCTGGGATATATCGCTTTTCGGATATAATTCTTCCAATGGATGAAGCTCTCATTATGGCATCTGTTGATATTTCAGGCAGAGCACATTTATCAAATGATATTGATATTAAAGAAGACAAAGTTAGTGATTTTGAAATAGTTTTATTCCAACATTTTTTAGAAAGTTTTGTTCAAAATTCTCTTATAACCCTTCATATTAAAAAGCTAAATGGAGTTGACCCTCATCATATTATTGAGGCAACTTTTAAGGCTGTTGCAAGAGTTTTGAAAAAAGCAGTTTCAATTAATCCTGAAAACAAAGGAAAAATTCCATCTACAAAAGGAAGTTTGTAATAATACTAGAAAAAACCAAAAAAACTGATAGAATTTAATTATGGGACAACAATCGGCACAATTAGTTAATTGCAAAAAATGCGGAACTCTTTTTGTTAAGAGCTCTAATCGTGATATTTGCGACAATTGCTATAAACAAGAAGTTGAATGGACAGACACAATCAAAAATTTCATTCACACAAGTGGAAAAGCAAAAGTTGCTCTAGAAGAAATTATTCAAGGAACAGGGCTTGAAAAAGATGATGTTGAGCACCTTTTTGAAAAAGGAAAGCTCTTCGGTGTTATGAATAAAATTAGTATTAAATGTCGTTTTTGTGGCATTGAATTTGAATGCGAACAAAAACCAAGCTTTGTTTGCCCAAATTGCATTAATAAATTTACAAAAAAAGAATTAGGAAAAATTAACGGCTCTTTTGAAGAAAAACAGAAGCAAGTTAAGGCGAGAAAATCTTCTTCAATATCTGGTGCAAGCTCACGCTACGGCTTTATTCAAAATTTTGTGTTGTAATTTTATAGAGATACATTCTCAATATGTCTGATTTTAAATTCTTTTGAGTTTAAAATTATTGAAATAACATCAATTCTAGGTTTTAAATTTTTGATATTTTTTTCTTGTAGATAGTTTTGAGATGCTATAAAAATATTTTGTAATTTTTTATAATCAACAGCTTCTTCAGGGGAGCCATATAGGTTTGTTGTCCTTGTTTTAACTTCAACAAAAACTATCTCAGACCCAATTTGTGCAACAAGGTCAAGCTCTGCAATTTTAGAATAATGAAAATTTTTATCTAAAATTTTATACCCCTTATTTTTTAAATATTCTTCGGCAATTTTTTCGCCTTGTTTACCTTTAGCTTTGTTTTGCATATAATAATTTTATCACATGTGAGGAATTTTTATGGATATCTTAAGAAAAACGGCAACAGAACAATTTGAAGCCATTAAAAACAAAGAAGTTTCAGCAGTTGAACTTTTAAATTTAACTTATGAACAAATTGATAAAGTTGAAGACAAAATCGGAGCATATAATTCTTTATGCAAAGAAATAGCAATGGAAACTGCTAAAAAAGTTGATGAAAAAGTTTCTAAAGGGGAAGAGCTTCCAAACCTTGCTGGTGTTCCATTAGCCCTTAAAGACAATATGAATCTTAAAGGTTCTAAAACAACAGCGTCATCAAAAATTTTGGAAAATTTTATTTCTCCATATGACGCAACAGTTGTTGAAAAATTGAAAAACAATTTAATTCCAATTGTTGGAAAAGCAAACTTAGACGAATTTGCAATGGGCTCAAGTAATGAAAACTCAGCATTTGGCAAAGTTCACAACCCGCACAATTTAAATAAAGTTCCAGGTGGCTCATCTGGTGGTTCTGCAGCAAGTGTTGCAGCATATGAAGCAAGCTTGGCTCTTGGCTCAGACACTGGTGGAAGTATCAGACTTCCTGCAAGCTTTACTGGTATTGTTGGCATGAAACCAACTTATGGAAGAGTTTCAAGATATGGCTTAATTGCTTTTGCATCTTCTCTAGACCAAATCGGACCATTTGGAAGATGTGTTGAAGATACCGCAAGACTATATGACACAATTGCTGGGTGGGATAAACATGATTCAACATCATTAAAAATGGATGTTGTTCCAACAGTAAATACAATTAAAAATGACATCAAAGGCTTAAAAATTGGTGTTATTAAAGATTTAATGGGCGAAGGCGTTCAAGATGATGTTAAAAAATCTATTGAAGATGCTATTAAAATCTATGAAAAACTTGGTGCGTCTGTAGTTGAAGTTTCAATTCCACACTTAAAATATTCAATTGGAATATATTATATTATTGCAACTGCAGAAGCTAGCTCAAACTTGGCTAGATTTGATGGCGTTCGCTATGGTCATAGAACGGCTGAAGCTAATAATCTTCTTGAAATGTATAACAAATCTAGAGCAGAAGGCTTTGGTGATGAAGTTAAAAGACGTATAATGCTTGGAACATACGCACTTTCAAGTGGTTATTATGATGCTTACTACAAAAAAGCACAACAATTAAGAAGACTTGTTGCAAATGATTTTGAAGCTGTGCTTAAAGAAGTTGATGTTCTTTTAGGGCCAACTTGTCCAACAACAGCATTTGATATTGGTTCAAAAGCAAGCGACCCTCTTGCAATGTATCTTACAGACATTGGAACAATTTGTGCAAACTTAATTGGTGCTCCTGCTCTTAGCATGCCAACAGGCATTGATAAAGACAATATGCCAATTGGTGCGCAATTAATTACAAATAACTTGAATGAAGAGCTATTATTTAGAACTGCATATAACTTTGAAAGAGAAGCAGGGCTAGATATTAGAGCAAATATATAATTTAAGTTTTAATATTTAAACGCACTCAAATGAGTGCGTTTTTTATTATCTTTCTAAATATTTTTTAATTTTATCTAAAATCTTGGTGCAATCATCAACACCTAGCTTATGAATTGCTTTGAGTTTTTCTAGATTTTTTTCAACTCTTGCAATTTTTAAATCACAAGATGGGCGAAGCACAATAATTTTGCCCTCATTTTCATATTTTTTAATTAATTTAAGAGTTTTATTATAGTTTTCAAATTGTTTGTTTCCTGCCTTAACAAAATTTGGATATTTTCTATAAACCAAGTCATAAGGCATTTTTTCTTTGTGTTTTGTAAAATTTTCTGGTCTTGTTAGAACAACAATTATTTTTTCATAGCCATCATTTAATGCTTTTTGAAACGGAATTGGGTCGCTTATTGCACCATCTAAATATTTTTTGCCCTCAATATCAACACACTTTGACACAAAAGGCATAGAGCCAGACGCCCTTAAAGCTTCTAAATCTTTTGAATCTGTAATTTTCATATATTCAGCCAAGCCTGTTTCAACATTTGTTACAACGGCAAAAAACTTAATTGGCGAATTTTTGAAAGTTTCAAAATCAAATTTGTCTAATTCATAAACCAATTTATTGAAACAAAAATCTTTATTCATTATATCCCCAGTTGTAATTAGGGAATATAGCCCCATATAATTTTTTTCGTGGGCATATTTTAAATTGTATCTTATAGCTCTTCCAATTTGCTTAGATTTAAAATTTATTCCAAACAAAGCACCAGCCGAAGTGCCATAAATTGCGTCTGTTGGGATATTATTTTGCATAAATACATCTAAAACACCAGCTGAGTATAGTCCTCTCATGGCTCCACCCTCAAGCACAAAAGCTGTTTTTGTTTTAGCTGAATTATCCATAAAAACCTCAAAATAATTATATTATAAAAAATTTTAGAAATTGAGCTTTAGCGTCCATATTTGTCGCAAGTGATATTTATAATTTTTAATATAGAAAATAAAAAAGGAGAAAACATGGGAATTTTTCAAGATTTATGTGGTGCTATTTTAACTGAGTGTGCTACAAACTTTTTTACTTCAAGAAGCGATAATGGAACTTTGACAGGTTTTACTCATACAAGCAACAGTGGTTGGACAAATTATGACAGAAGTGGAACTTCAACAAGTTACACCATAAAAGATTGTCATGGAGGCTGGACAAATTATGATAGATATGGCGCTTCAACAGGTTTTGCAAGAAAAGACCATGATGGTTGGACATTTTATGATAGATATGGCGCTTCAACAGGCTACGCTAAAAAAGACCATTCTGGCTACACAATTTATTCAAGAGATGGGGCAACAACTGGATATTTAAGAAAAGACACTTCTGGCAAATTGGTTGAATATGATAGTTATGGAAGAAGAATAGGCTTTGTTGAGGATTAATTATGAAAAATATGATTAAAATTTTTGTTATAATTTGTGTTTGTGCTTTTTCTTTGGAAACTTTTGCATTTAATACACAAATGGCACCAGAGCTTTATAGGGCTTATGAAAAACAGCAAATTAAAAGAAAAAGCAAGGGTGGAAGAATTAAAAT
>JAZSMU010000112.1:0-17465 GCA_045536045.1 Candidatus Gastranaerophilales bacterium | reverse complement strand
ACGGCTCAGTCTTCGCCAAGAGCTAAGCAAAATCCTGTCGTTCCGATTTTAAATATATATTAAAAAAGCCTCATATGAGGCTTTTGTTATTCAGAAACTCTTTCTTGTAGGTCTTTTAACCAGTCTATTATTCCTTTTTTGTCAATTTCGCCTTTTGGATTTTGAACTTCAAAACTTTCCATTTCGCTTGGGTTATCTAGGTGTTCGCTAACATATAATAACGATAAATCTTCCATTTCTAATTCTGAATCATCTCCATGACAATATGCACAAAAATTATTTACCATTTCAAGAGTGTCTTCTTTTGGCAATTTTTTAACTAATTCTTGAACTGTTTTATCTGTTCTCATAAAAGTATCTAGCTCAATTGCCCTAACTTTTTGTTGTTGTATTTTTGCAATTTGGTCATCGTAGCTTCTAACCATTTCGCTAAATTTTGTTTCTTTTTCAACAGTTTCTCTTTTTGCAAGGTCCATTTTAAGATATGTTTGACCAGAAAGTTTTGCACCGAAGCTTGGTAATATTGATGTAATATTCATTTTTTTCCTTTCTTTTGGGGATTTTGATTATACAAAACTCATGAATGTAAAAATTTGCCTAAAATTATAATAGTTTGTGCTATGATAATTTCATAAAGGAGATTATATGGGACAAACTTTAATTCAAAAAATCATATCATCACACGCTGGGCATAATGTTGCCGTTGGAGAATTAGTAATTGCAAATGTTGATGTTTGCTTAACTCAAGATGGCACTGGTCCACTCACTATTCAAGAATTTAAAAAATTGGGCTTATCTAAAATTAAAAATCCAGAAAGAACAATTTTGTTTATAGACCATGCAGCACCAAGCCCTAGAAAAGAGCTTTCAAATTCTCATAATGTAATTCGTGAATTTGCAAAAGAATACGGTGCAATTTTGTCTGACATTGGAGATGGTGTTTGCCACCAAAGAGCAATTGAATCTTATGTTAATCCAGGAGAAATTTTAGTTGGTGCAGATTCTCACACTTGCACATCTGGTGCTTTGGGTGCTTTTGCAACTGGTATGGGCTCAACAGATGTTGCTATTGCAATTGGGCTAGGAAAAACTTGGCTTAAGACTCCTGCTAGCTTTAAAGTTGTTGTTGAGGGCGAATTTAGAGAAAATGTTTGTGCAAAAGATTTAATGCTATATTTAATTGGAAAAATTGGTGCAGATGGTGCAACATATAAAGCCCTAGAATTTACAGGCTCAACAATTAAAAATATGGATATGGCTGGAAGATTTACTCTTGCTAATATGGCTGTTGAAGCTGGTGCTAAGGCTGGTTTATTTGAAACAGACGAAAAAACGCTTGAATACTTAAAAGCACACGGCAGAGCAGATAAATATAAAGAAATCAAAATGGATGATGACGCTGTTTATGAAAGAATTATTGAAATTGACGCTTCAGAAGTTCCATCTATGGTTTCTTGTCCACACACTGTTGATAACACAAAACCTGCTTCTGAATTAAATTCTGTTAAAGTTGACCAAGTTTTTGTTGGAACTTGTACAAACGGAAGAATTGAAGATTTAAGAGTTGTTGCAAGTGTTTTAAAAGGCAAAAAGAAAGCAGACGGCGTTCGCCTTTTAATTGTTCCAGCAAGCAGAGAAGTTTATCTTCAAGCTGAAGAAGAAGGTTTAATTAAAATTTTCTTAGAGGCTAATGCAAACTTCTTGCCAGCTGGTTGTGGTCCTTGTGTTGGTGTTCATGGTGGAATTTTGGGCGATGGCGAGGTTTGTCTATCTACCCAAAATAGAAATTTTCAAGGTAGATTAGGCAATGTTGAAGGTAAAATCTATCTATGTTCGCCATATGTTGCTGCAAAATCTGCAATTGCAGGCTATATAACTGATTAGAGGATGTATGACAGATAGAGTAATCGGAATTCCAAGAGCATTAAACTTTTATGAGCAATACCCATTCTTATATGGCTTTTTCAACGCTTTAGGAATAAACATAGTTTTATCAGATATAACAACCAAAAAAACCTTAGCACAAGGCTCATCAAGAGTTGTTACTGAAACTTGTTTGCCCATAAAAGTTTATGTTGGTCATGTTTTAAATTTGCTCTCTAAAGGTGTTAAAAACATTTATGTTCCGTCTATTCAATCTATTGCGCCAAAAATTTACAACTGTTCTAAAATCAGAGGACTTCCAGACTTAATTAGAAATGTTATTCCTGAAAAATTTAATATAATTGAAGCAACCTTAGATAAATCTCAAGAAAATCAAGGTTTGACGGAATTTTTATCTGAAATTGCACATAAATTTAATATCACAGATAAAAAAGTAATTAAAAATGCTCTTAAGGCTGGTTTTGTTGTTTATAATAACTTTAAAGTTATGATGCAACAAGGAATGAGCTATAATATTGCACTTAAAAATGCAAAAGAGGGCAAGGTTCAAATTTTACCAGCACAAGAAGATAAAAAAATTAATGTTGCCGTTATAGGTCATGCCTATAATCTATATGATACTAGAGTATCAATGGATATCTTTAACAAGCTTGAAAGCTATGGTGTTGGGCATTACAGTGCATACAATTTAACAGATGTTCAACTTAAAGATGGTATGAAAAATTTAAACACTAATGTTTATTGGGCAAATGAGCTTGAAATGACTGGTGCTTGTGGCTATTTCTTAAATTCTGATAACATTGATGGAATTATCACTATAACTGCATTTGGTTGTGGACCAGATTCTTTAATGATTGAGAGAATGATAAGAAAAAGTAAAAAATTCAAAAAACCAATTTTGCACCTAACAATTGATGAACATTCTGGCGAAGCTGGCTTTGTTACAAGGCTAGAAGCCTTTTGCGATATGTTATATAGAAAAAAACACATTAAAAAAGCCTCTCTTGTTTAACAAAAGAGGCTTTAAATTAATATAACCTTTATTGTTGCATTCTGTATTCTGCAAAAGCAACTTTATCAAGCTCTTCTTTGTGTTTGCCTAAAAGTTTTGCTTCTGCGTCTTCTAAAACTTTAACAGTCATTAAGCCATTTCTGCCATCTGTTCTTGGTGTTTTTTGTTTGTTGATACATTCAACAAAGTGGTGGCATTCAAGCTTAAGTGGCTCAATTTCAAGATAATCAATTATTTCAACGCTTTCGTTTGCTGGAGTGTGATTATCATATATTTTAATTTTGCCTTCAGAAACAGTATCGTCTAAAATCGCAGTTGCAACATCTCCTCTAATGAGCATTGAAACGCGTTTTTGAGGATGAATCCAGCTATCTGAAATTTGCCCAATAGCTCCATTTTCAAATCTTAATGTCAAGTGAGTGATGTCGTAAATGTTTTCTTTATCAGAATCACAACCAACTGCAGAAATTACTTCAACAGGTTCTGAACCAATTACATAACTCATCATTGATATATCATGAGGAGCTAAATCCCACATAACACTTCTATCGTTCTTATGGTAATTTATGTTTAATCTGTCGCTTTGTGCGTATTTAATATTGCCTAAAGTTCCTTCAGAAACAATCATTTTAAGCCTATTAACAGCCGGATGATATAAAAGCAAATGTCCAACCATTAAAACTAAGCCTTTTTCTTCGGCAATTCTTGTAAGTTCGCTTGCTTCTTCAGCCTTAGTTGCAATTGGCTTTTCAACATAAACATTTTTTCCAGCGTCTAAGCATGCTTTAACCATCTTGAAATGAGTATGAGATGGAGTTATTACACAAACGCCTTCAATGTCTTTGTTTTCAAGTATTTCATTGAAATTGCTTGTTGTATAAACTTCTGGATAAAGCTCATTAACTGTTTTAATGTTATTTTCGTTTAAATCGCATACGGTATTAAGTGCGCCCAAATTGTAAAAATTTCGGACGATATTTCTTCCCCAGGTTCCGCAGCCTATCACACCTATTTTTTTCTTATTTTCCATAACTTCTATTGTATGAAAATAAATATTTCAAGTCAAATTAAAATTGTGTTAAGATATGCTTATGAAAAATGCAAAATTACAAAACCACAGGATAGATTTAGTTAGTTCAGAAGATGCTCTTAATTTTTGTTTAGATAGAATCAAAAATGGGCAAAATACCCATGTTGTTACTATTAACCCCGAAATGATAGTCAGCACAAAAGCAAATCGCAGATTTTCTAACATTATAAACAATGCCGATTTAAATATTGCTGATGGCGTTGGAATAAAAATTGCCCTAAAGATGAAGACAATTGATATTCAAAACATTAGAGGAGTTGATTTTTCTAGGAAATTATTAGAAATAGCTTCAAATAACAATTTGAAAGTTGCACTTTTAGGTGCGAAAGAAGAGGTCATTCTAAAAGCAGTTGAAAATATTAAAACTTGGTTCCCAAATATCAACATCGTTTATTCAAGAAATGGCTATTTTGATAATGTTGATGAGGTTAAAAATGATATCATAAATTCTGAACCAAATATTTTGCTTGTTGCACTTGGAAGTCCTAACCAAGAATATTTTATTTCAGAAATTTTACCTAGCCTAAATTCTTGCACTGCAGTTGGTGTTGGAGGTTCATTTGATGTTTATTCTGGTTTAACAATTGAAGCTCCTGAAATATATCGTAAAATGGGCTTAGAATGGCTTTATAGAACAATTTCAGACCCTAAAAGGTTTAAGAGAATATTTCCAACTTTGCCAATTTTCCTTATAGATAGTATAATTGAATCTATTAGGGAGAAGTTTTTTATCTATGAATGATGTTATTGAATTTGCAAGAAAAGTTAGGTGTGATATTTTAAAACAAATTCACACTGCAAAATCTGGACACCCTGGTGGTTCATTAAGTTCAGTTGAAATTTTGAGCATTCTTTATAATAAAGTTTTGAATGTTCCAAGAGAATGGACAGGCTCTTTAGATTTCTATCAAAGAGACCGTTTTATTTTATCTAAAGGGCACGCTAGCCCACTTTTGTATGCAACTTTAGCTAATGCTGGCTTTTTTGATAAGTCTTTGTTATCAACATTTAGAAAAATAAATTCAAGACTTCAAGGACACCCTTGCTTAAAAACAAAACTTCCCGGAATTGAGATGACAACAGGCTCTTTAGGGCAAGGCTTGTCTGTTGGTGTTGGCATGGCATTAGGATTAAAATTGGATAAAATTAATTCTAAAGTTTTTGTTTTAATGGGTGATGGCGAATTGCAAGAAGGCAGTGTTTGGGAGGCTTTCATGCAAGCTGGTCATAGAAAATTAGACAACATTGTTGCAATAATTGATAGAAATAAACTTCAAATTGATGGTTGCACAAAAGATGTTACCGATATTGAACCTTTAGCAGATAAATTGAGAGCTTTTAACTTTGATGTTGTTGAAGTTGATGGACATAATTTATATGAATTATCTGACGCATTTTTATTTGCAAGAAATTCTAAAAAACCTTGTGCGATAATTGCTAATACAATTAAGGGTAAAGGCGTTTCATTTATGGAAAATAATCCAGCTTGGCATGGCAAGGTGCCATCTGATGACGAGTTGAAACTTGCTTTGGAGGAAATCAATGCTAAATAAAGAATTTGTTGTAAAATCTCCAAGAGCAGCTTACGGAGAGGCTTTAAAAGAATTGGGGGCTCAAAATCCGAATATTGTTGTTTTAGATGCTGATTTGTCTTGCTCAACTCAAACTAAGATTTTTGCTAAAGAATTTCCAGAAAGATTTTTTAATATAGGAATTGCAGAACAAAACTTGATAACAACTGCAGTTGGGCTTTCTTTAACTAACAAAATCCCATTTGCAAGCACTTTTGCAGTTTTTGCAACTGGCAGATGCTATGACCAAATTAGAAGTTCTGTTTGTTATTCAAATACAAATGTTAAAATCGTTGGAACTCATGGTGGAATTACCGTTGGAGAAGATGGTGCAACTCATCAAGCTTTAGAAGATATTTCTCTTATGCGTTCTTTGCCTAATATGAATGTATTTTCTCCTGCAGATTATACAGAAGTTAAAGCTATTGTAAAATATGCTGCAAGTCTTGAAGCTCCTTGTTATATAAGAGTTCCAAGAAATAATGTTCCAACTGTTTTTAATGAAGAAAAGTATGAATTTAATCCACAGAGTGCAGTTGAAATATATTCTGGCACAGATGTTTTGCTTGTAACAACTGGGGAAATGCTGCAACATTCTATTGAAGCATGCAAAATTTTAGATGAAAATAAAATTCATCCAAAATTATTACATATTCCACAAATTAAGCCCTTTTCAGCAAAAAATGATATAATAGAAAGTGCTAAAGCATGCAAGCATGTTGTTAGTATTGAAAACCACTCAGTAATAGGTGGATTAGGCTCGCAAGTTGCAGAAACTCTATCTGAGAATTATCCAACCAAATTGTTAAGAATCGGTATTAATGATGAATTTGGTCAAAGTGGAGAGGCTTCTGAACTTATAAAATTCTACGGATTAGATTCTCAAAGTATTGCCAAAAAAATCATGGAATTTATTAAATGATTATTTTAAATGACGTAATTAAACAGTATAAAAACAAATTTGCCTTGTATAATGCTAACTTACATATACAGGCTGGCGAATTTGTTTTTTTGGTTGGTTCTTCTGGTGCTGGTAAATCTACACTAATGAAAATGCTTTACCTTGAAGAACGCCCAACAAGAGGACAAGTTTATATTGGTGGAATTAATATCAATAATCTTCCAGCAGCTAAAATTCCTAATTTGAGAAGATGCATGGGTATTGTTTTTCAAGACTATAAACTTCTTCCAAATCACACTGTTTATGACAATATTGCATATGTAATTAGAACTCTTGGTATTTCTTCTCGTGAAATTCAAGCAAGAGTTCATGGTGTTTTAAAAGTTGTTGGTCTTGAAGACAAAGCAAAATCTAAGCCAACAGAATTGTCTGGTGGCGAACAACAAAGAGTTAGTATTGCTCGTGCAATTGTTAATGGACCACCATTATTAATTGCAGATGAACCAACAGGAAACTTAGACCCAAAAAATTCAATGGAAGTTATGGAAATCTTAGAACAAGTTAACCAAAAGGGAATAACTGTTCTTGTTTCAACACACGACCATGCAATGGTTAATTATTTTAGAAAAAGAGTTATCACGCTTGACAACGGTCAAATAATTCGTGATGTTCAGGCAGGTACTTATGACTAATACAGGACAAAGATTAAAACAAAAAGTAAAATCACATATTCCAAAAGATTGGCTAACTGAAATTCGTATTACATACAGAATTTTAATGGAAACTGCTAGAGGAATTTCTCAAACAGGCTTAATCAACATTGCCATTATTACAACAATGGCAGCGATTTTAACTATTTTTGGTTTGCTTTTCCGTTCAACACTATCAATTTCTACAATTGTTAGCGAAATGGGAAGCGTTCTTGAAATTTCTGCTTATTTAAAAAATGGTGCTGATGTTCAAGAAACAGTTAAGCAAATTAAGCAATTTGACCATGTTGAAAGAATTACTTTCATTCCAAAAGAAAAATCTTGGGTAGAATTAAAGAAAGAAATTTCTCTTCCAAATATTCAAAACCCACTTCCAGACACTTTGCATATCAAAGTTGATAGCACAAAATATATCAATGATGTTATGGATAAATTGCCTACTGTTAAGGGCATTGACGACACTAGCTATGCAAAAGATTTGGTTAAAAAATTTGAATTAATTAATAATATTAGCCACACGGTTACTTTTTTTGTTGTAATTATTTCTTCAATTTTGACACTTGTTGTAATAAATAATACAATAGAATTAGTAATACAATCTAAAAAAGACGAAATTGAAATTATGCGTTTAATGGGCGTTAACAACTGGTATATTAAAACCCCACTTGTTTTACAAGGAGCTATTTATGGCTTTATTGGTGCTGTGCTTGCAATTGTGCCTGTGAATTTCTTAAATGGCTACTTGGTTAAAATGCATAACTTTTTCATGATTCCTGTTAGCATTTATTCCCAATTTATCACTATTTTAGGAGTTTTATTATTGGGCTTATTCTTTGCTGCAGGTGGTAGTTTAATGAGTATTAAAAAACATTTAGAGGTTTAAATTGGAACAGCAAACAGATATAGAAAAATTAGTCAAAGAATTTAAAGAAATACCGCCTATGCCACATGTTATGATGAAGGCACTAGAGGTTATTAGAAATCCCCATACTGGTATGCAAGAGCTTGCAACTATTATGTGTTTAGACCAAGCAATTTCAACTAAAACTTTGGCTCTTGTTAACTCTGCTTACTATGGCTTTAGACAACAAATTACATCAATTGGCAAAGCCGTTGTCCTTTTAGGGATGATGAAAGCTAAAAACTTAATTATGTCTTTGGCTATGAAACAAATGATGTCTTCTCAAGGCTCACGAGAACTATGGGAGCACTCAATTAGGTGTGCCTTAGCTTCAGAATTTTTGGCTACTCAGTTTAAATTTATAAACCCAGATGACGCATTTGTTATTGGCTTCTTGCACGATATGGGCAAAGTTCTTTTAAATCAAAAAGACCCAGTTAAATATTCAAAAGTTAACTATATTGCAACTCAAAATAATCAAAGCTTGTTAGAATTGGAATCTACTTTCTTTGGTGCAAACCATTGCGAATTAGGTGCCCTAATGGCTAAAAATTGGCAGTTACCTGTTGTTTTGGTTAATTGCATTAAATACCACCACTCACCAAATCTTTCTAACTTACCTGCTGCTTGTGGCATTGTTTATATTGCAGATAGGCTTGTTCAAGCAAAAGTTCCAGAAGTTATTTTAGACCCTGAAATTATGGAGCATTTGCCAATGAGAATTTCAGACCCTGTTGGTCTAAGAGAGCAATTATTATCAAATGCTCAAGTATTCTTAAAAGAGCTTCAATAAAAAAGATTTTGATAGATTTAAAAATAGCACCAAATGGTGCTATTTTAAGTATTCATTAAATTTTTTATCTACATCAAACCAAAATCCACATCCATCTATTGTTTCGCCACCATTTGCAATAAAATCTGGATTGATTGCTGGATAATCTCTACAGTATATTGAACGGAAAAAATAGTTTTTGCATTTTTTATCTTCGCCTAAGCTCTTGCATTTAAAATAAAGAGCACCTTTAATAATTTTTCTGTTTTCAATGTCTGCCTTTTTAATGTTTTCGCCGTGCCTACCGTTTATTTCAAAGTGGTAGTAACGTTTGTTTCTTTTTCTTAAGTTTAAAAAGTCTTCCTCTTTTTTAATATAGCCATTTTCATCTGAAAATAATATTGTTTCGCAACATTTTCCACACTTTTTACAACTACCTTTGATGACATATTTTGAACCACCAAATTGATTTTTGATGAAATTTATCCAATATTTCATTGGAGTTTCAAATATCCATTTAATTTCATTAAATTTGCTTCTAATTTTTTCTATTCGCATACAATAAAGCCTCCAATTACAATTGGTTGTTGGAGATTTCTTAGTTCAAATGCTTGAATATAGTATGTTCCTGCCTCTTGAGGAATTACATAATCTACAAAATAGTGTTCGTGTTTAACTTCTGCTCTTTTTGAATAAACAATTTTTAGCCCACCAGCTTCTGTTTTGTCTGATTTTTTAATTAATTGATATTGAATAACATCATCTTTAAAGCCATTTTTTGTAAATATTCCAAAATATACCCTCTCTCTTGCTTTTAAAAAGGTTTTATTTTCAAAATTTTCGCCAATAATTGGCTTGTCGCTAAATAGAATTCCACTTTTGTAGTTTGCAATGGTGCAACCCGAAAGTAAAATTGTGCTAAATAGTAGTAAAAATATGACTTTGAAACTACTGAATAATTGTTTCATAAAGGCTTTCTATTCTTTGCTTAACTTCTGGCACCATTTGAGAATTTGGGTCTAGCTCAATAAATTTTTCATAGGCAAAAATTGCATCTGAATTTTGGTTTAATTTTTCAAAGCACAAACCAATTCCATAATAGCCAAAAGCAAAGTCCTCTTTATATTTAACGGATTTTTGGAAGTTTTCTAATGCTTCTTGATATTGCTCTCTATCATATTGAATTATTCCAATATTAAAGTAGCCATCTTGATTTGTTGGGTTAATTGAAATTGCTTTCTTGTAAGCAATAATTGCATTATCTGGTTCGTTGTTTAATTTGTATGCATTTCCTTTTTTAACGTACAACTTATCTGAATCAGTTATTATCATATTTGCAATTTCATAGTTTCTAATTGCGTCAGCATATTTTTTTGCTTTAAAATCATTGTCGCCTAAAGCTTCATACGCAGTTGCAGATTTTTTATCTAACTCTAATGCTCTTTCAATTGCAATTCTTCCACCCTCTATATCATTTAATTCGGTTAATGTTTCTCCATATTCAACAAATGTTTGTGCATTTTCGGAGTCCATTTGAATTGCAATTTCATAGTTTTCAACAGCCTTAGATTTTACACCCATATCTGCATAAGTTTTTCCTAATTCTTTGTAAGCTGTTGGGTTTTCTGGGTTTGTATCAATTGCTTTTTGAAGAGTTATTTTTGCTTTTTTATAATCTTTTTGTTTAGTTTGAGATTTTCCTTGCAAAATGTAGTTATTATAAATTAAATCATTGACTATTTTCTTGCTAAGGCTGAATTTTTTAAGTGTTTCGTTGTCGTAATTTGCTAGTGTTTTAAATATTGTGCTAGCACCTTTAAAGTCTTTATAACCTTGAAGTGCTAAGGCTTTGCTATATTGATAATTTAAGTTAGCTTTATCTTTTTCAATAAGTTCGTCATATAAATTTAAAGCTTTTTCAAATTTATTTTGAATGTGGAACATTTTTGCTAATTCATATTTAACATCAAGGTCGCTAGGTGCATTTTGAAGCCCAAGCTCAAGTGTTTCAACACATTTAATTAAATCACCTTTTGAGTAATATAAAATTCCTAAATTCAAATATGCTTTGCCGTCTTCTGGGTAAGACAAAATGTATTCATGATAGTTTTTAATTGCTTCGTCTTTTTTGCCCATTTTATTTAGCAAATATGCATAATCAAATTTTAAGTTTACCATATTTGGTTGCATTTTAAATGCTTTTGAAAAATTACTATAAGCTGAATTTAGCTCCCCTAAGTATGTTTGAGCCATTGCAAGGTTGGCAATTGAGCTATAATCCGTTGGGTTATTTTGAATAGCTTTTTCTAGATAATATTTTGCTTCTTTGAAATTTTTATCTCTTAAAAATGCTAAGCCAAGACTTGCAAAATCATTAAAATTGTTTGGTTGGGCTTCAAGTGCTTTTAGGAATTCTTTTTGTGCCTCTTGATAATTGCCTTTTTGCAGATATGAGCTTGCAATGTTTGTTCTTGCTTTTAAATCATTTGGATAATATTGCAAAAATACTCTATAATTTTCAATTGCTTTTTCGTAATCTCCATTCAAGAAATAAATATTTCCTAAATTTATTCTGTTATATTGATAATTTGGAGCAATTGCCATTGCTTGTTCGTATGCGTTAATTGCGTTTTCGTAGTCAAGTTTTAGCTGAAGTATATTCCCAATTGAAATATATAAAAATGCGTCATCTGGTCTTATTTTTAGGGCTTTTTGATAATATTCAAGTGCCTTGTCAAAATTACCAATTTCGCCATATAAACCAGCTGCTTTTGTGTTTAAAATTATGTCATCTTCAGATGTTGCAAGAGCCTTAATAATAAGGTCAACAGCGTCTTCGTATCTTTTTTGGTTTTCAAAATTTAACGCTTGAGAATATAATTGCACTGCTTCTTTGCTCATTTTTGCATTTGCGATTGGCATTTGCGAAATAAGTAAACATGCCATAATGGCTAATATTTTTTTATTCATTTTTCTCCTCAACTGTGCTCACTTGAATACCTTTGTCTTCAAGCGTTTTGATGAAATTTTCTGCTGCTTGCTTTTGAATTTCAACAGGCACAACCCTTAAAAGCTCAACTGTTTTTGAAATAACTGGGTCTTGGTCATACCACCTTTTGCCATTTATTGGTTTAACCATTTCATAAAATCTATCAATTGCTTCTTTTGAAACTTGCTCTTCAACTTTTTCAAGAAAATATGTTGCTTGAGAATGTAATTCTTCTTGGTAATCTCTTAAAAGGTTAATTACATTTAATAGTGTTGGGTCGTAATCATACCATCTTTTGTAAGTTTCACTCATTTTTACCTCAATTTTTTGCATATTCTGCAATTCTTACTCTTTCGGCTTTGGCTCCAAGTCCTGTTAGTTTTTCAACAAATTTTTCATAACCTCTGTCTATGTGGTGTAAACATCCGACTTGAGTTTTTCCTTGTGCAGTAAGCCCTGCAATAACCAGTGCTGCCCCTGCTCTTAAATCTGTTGATTCAACATTTGCACCAATTAAGCCCTCAACCCCTTTAATAATTGCATGGTTTTTGCTAATTCTAATATTTGCACCCATTTTCCAAAGCTCATCAACATGCATAAAACGATTTTCATATAAGCTTTCTGTTACAACGCTGACACCATTTGCAATAGCTAAAAGGCTCATAGCACATGCTTGTAAATCTGTTGGAAAACCAGGATATGGTTGAGTTATGAAGTTTTGTGCAGTTAGCCTATTTTTTGCACTAACTTCTATTGTGTTTGGGTCTAAAAGTTTAATTTTAGCGCCCATTTCCATAAGTTTGCCCGTATAAATTGTTAAATGGTTTGGAAAAATGTTTCTAATTATTCCTTCGCCTCTAGTTGCAATAATTGCTGAAATATATGTTCCAGCTTCAATTCTGTCTGGAATTGTTGTCCATTGAGTTCCATGTATTTCTGATTTTTTAATTCCCTCAACAACAATTTCTGCTGTTCCATCTCCTGTAATTTTTGCACCCATTGATTTTAGGAAATTTGCTAAATCAACAATTTCTGGCTCTTGGGCTGCGTTTTGGATTCTTGTTATCCCTTCTGCAAAAACTGAAGCCAGCATAACATTTTCTGTTGCACCAACAGATGGAATATCAAAACAAATGCTTGCACCTTTTAAATTGCTTCCTTTGGCAATAACGTAGCCGTCTTTTATTTCGCATTTTGCACCAAGTGCCTCAATTCCTTTTAAGTGAAAATTAACGCGTCTTTCGCCAATTGCACAACCTCCAGGCAATGCCACAATTGCTTCGCCCATTCTTCCAACAAGAGCACCTAGAACATTAAATGAAGCTCTCATTTTTGATACAAAATTTTTGTCTGCCTTAACATTTGTAATGTTGGTTGCGTCAATAACTACATATTTTTCATGCTTATTGTATTCGCATTTTGCTCCTAAGCCTTCTAAAACTTCAATCATAATCGCAACATCAGTTAGCTCTGGAACATTGTATATTGTTGTTACATCAGGGGCTAAAAGTGCTGCTGCCATATGCTTTAAGACTGCGTTTTTAGCACCAGAAATTGTAACTTCCCCTTTTAAGTTCTCTCCACCTGTAATTATTAGTTTTTCACAATTATCGTCCATTCTACTATTATATAACAATTCTTTAATTATTCATATAATGTAATATTTAGTTATAAATGCTAGAATATTCATATGAAGCAAAATAAATTTCAAATAGTTTCAAATATGACTCCATCTGGCGACCAGCCAAAAGCAATTAATGCTTTGGTTGAGGGTGTTAATTTAGGAATGGATGAACAAACGCTTTTAGGGGTAACAGGCTCTGGTAAAACTTTTACAATTGCAAATGTTATAGAAAAACTTCAAATGCCAACTCTTGTTATTGCTCACAATAAAACACTTGCAGCCCAACTTTATAATGAATTTAAAGAGCTTTTTCCAAATAATGCAGTTGAATATTTTATAAGCTACTACGACTACTACCAGCCAGAAGCCTATATTCCACGCTCTGACACATATATTGAAAAATCTGCTTCAATAAATGAAGAAATTGATAGACTAAGACACAACACAACAAGAAGCCTTTACGAGAGAAATGATGTTATCGTTGTTGCTTCTGTTTCTTGTATATATGGGCTTGGTTTGCCTGAAAATTATTTTAGGGGTGCAATTAATCTTGAAGTTAACAAAGAATTTCAAAGAGATGACCTTTTGCGTCATTTGATTTCAACAAGATATACAAGAAATGATGTAGACCCAAAACCAGCAACATTCAGAGCAAGAGGTGATGTTGTTGAGATTGTTCAAAGCTTTGAAAAAAATATTACTAGAATTTCATTTTTTGACGATATTGTTGAAAGAATTACAATTATTGACCCAACTACATCTGAAATTATTGAAAGACCAGATGTTGTAACTATTTATCCTGCTGTTCATTATGTTTCTGAAGATGAAAATCTTGAAGAAACTATTTCAATGATAAAGGCTGAATTGGCAACTCAACTTGAATATTTGAAATCTAAAAACAAGATTTTAGAAGCTCAAAGGCTTGAGCAGAGAGTTAATTACGATATTGAAATGATTAAAGAAATGGGCTACTGCTCTGGAATTGAAAATTATTCAAGAATTATTGAAAGACGACCTAAAGGCTCTCATCCTGCAACTTTATTAGATTATTTCAAGGGTGATTTTTTAACAGTAATTGATGAATCTCATGTAACAATTCCACAGTTAAGAGGAATGTATTTTGGAGATAAATCCAGAAAAGAAACTCTTGTAGATTATGGCTTTAGGCTTCCTTGTGCCATAGACAATAGACCTTTAAAATTTGAAGAATTTTATTCAAAAATTGGTCAAAAAATATTTATCTCAGCTACTCCAGCAGAATTTGAGCGTGAGACTTCATCTCAAATAGTTGAGCAAATAATTCGCCCAACAGGGCTTTTAGACCCAATAGTTGAAGTTCGCCCAACATTAGGTCAGGTTGCAGATTTAAAAGTTGAAATTAAAAATGTTGCAGAGAAAAAAGAAAGAATTTTAGTTACAACTCTAACCAAAAAAATGGCTGAAGACCTTACCGATTATCTTCTCTCTGAGGGTATTAGGGTTAGATATCTCCATTCTGATATTCAGTCTTTAGAACGTGTTGAAATTTTAAGAGATTTAAGGCTTGGCGAATTTGATGTTTTGGTTGGCGTAAACCTTTTGCGTGAAGGGCTTGATATTCCTGAGGTTTCTCTTGTAGCTATTATGGACGCCGATAAAGAAGGCTTTTTAAGATGTGATACATCTTTAATTCAAACTATTGGAAGATGTGCTAGAAATACAAATGGCAAAGTTATTATGTATGCTGATAATATCACAGGTTCTATGCAAATAGCGCTAGATGAAACAAATAGAAGGCGTGCAATTCAAGAAAAATATAACAAGGATAACAACATTGTTCCTAAAACTATTAAAAAGAAAATTGAAAATAACCTGCTTTCCCTTGTTGCATCTTATAGAAACTTTGAAGACATTGTTGCAGAGCAAATGACAGAATTGAATATAGACAAAAAAGATTTGCCTAAACTTTTAAATAAACTTGAATCTGATATGAAAAAAGCAGCAAAAATTCTTGATTTTGAACGTGCAGCACAAATTAGAGACCAAATTAAGAAATTAAAAGGGCTTGTTTAAATGTTTCTTTTGGTAACTGTTACTCCCTGTTATTGATATTGGATTTATATCGTTAAATATTCCATTTTCTCCTAGTTGAGATGTTTGAATATTTGAATATAGTGTTCCTGTTAAATTTTGGAATTTAACTTTATTGCCAGTTATTCCTCTGGATGTGCCTGTAAAGTCTATAATTTCTCTTGAACGAAGCTGTCCAGAGCTCATTGTGTAACACCAATTTTCGTAAATAGAATATTTTGGTTGGTAGCAAGTATGAATAGCCTTCAATAATGCCTTTGGTTTTTTTGCCATTTTCTTTAACATAATTAATTTTGTTTAAAATTTCTGTTTTATTTGATTTAATTTCATCAATTATTGTTTTATCTGTATCTAATGTAGATAAAATTGCATCTGTTTTTTTGCCTTTTTAATAGTAAAATTTACAATGCGAATACTTCCCACCAGAGAAGAACGCCACTTATTATTAAAAGAACGCCAGCAATTTTCATAACAAAATTGAATAATTTATCTAATTTTTGAATTTTCTTTATAAAAGTTGTAAATATGCTTGCAAGAACAAGAATTACCCCTTGACCCAGTGCAAACAAAAAGAGCATAAGGGCTGAGAGTGGAATTTTCTTTGTAATGCTTGCGTAAGTTAAAATTCCAGCCAAAAACGGAGTTGCACATGGGGTTGAGCTTAGGGCAAAAAGACAACCAATTATAAACGCAAAAATATACTTATTGCCAAATTTTTTAGGCATTTTTTTAATAAAATTTCCATAATCAATATCAATTATTTCTAAAATATTCAAACCAAAAACTATTAATAGTGAGCCAGCAAATAATGTCCAATATTTTCCACCGTTGAGCATGAATATTTTTCCAGCTAATGCTGATAAAATACCAAAAATTGTCATAACGGCTGCAAGCCCTGCTATTAAACAAATAATTTTAAGGGTAGTTTTTTTAGTGTCTTTTTCTTCATCAACTCCACTATATGCAATAATTAACGGCAAAATGCCAAGTGTGCATGGGGTTATTGAGCTTATTATTCCAGATAGGAATGAAACCAAAAGAGCCATTCCTCCTAAATTTCCATTGTTTAAATTTTGAATAAAATTTTCCAATTAAAATTCCCTTAAAAGTGAGTTAATTTCCTCTAAAAGCTCATCCGAAGTTATAATATTTGATACTTTTTTTCTAATTTTGCCACTATTATCAACAATTATTGTTGTAGGAACTACCAAAATATTAAATTCTTCAATTAATTTTTGATTTTTTTCTGTGTTTTCAGATACATTAATTTCTTCTATGGTAATGTCTTTATTTAATTTTGGCTTAACTTTGTCTATTTCTTTTGTTTGAGTGAGGCAATCTTTGCACATTGGCGAATAAAATTTGTAAATTGTAAGTTTGCTTGAATTTTTTTCAACTGCAATTGCTGTATTTTTAAGATTTTCTGTATTTTTTATTCCTTGTATTGTGCCATAAATTAAAAAAGGTAAGATAAAAATTAAAGCTATTATAATTTTATTTTTCATAAATTTTCTCCTTAACCTTAATTTATTCCTTTATTGGTTTCTTAAAATTGCCCTACTGTCTACTTTTTAAAAGAATAACAACATTTGCACTTGCAAGTTCACATGCCCCAATTGCGTCTTTTTTCTCATTTGTTTTTGCTTTTATTGAAATTTGTTCTTTAGAAATTTTGAGAGCAGATGCTAAATTATTTTTCATTTCTTCAATGTGAGGATTCATTTTAGGTTTTTCAATTGTTATAGTTGAATCCATATTTATAATTTCATAACCATTTTCATCCATAATTTCTCTTGTTTTTTCAAGTAAAATCATAGAGTTTATATTTTTATACTGTGGGTCTGTGTCTGGAAAATGCCAGCCAATGTCGTGATTATTTATTGCACCTAAAATTGCGTCAATTGTCGCATGAATCAAAATATCTCCATCTGAATGAGCAAC
>JAZSMU010000007.1:0-6654 GCA_045536045.1 Candidatus Gastranaerophilales bacterium | reverse complement strand
ATAAAAGCCCTCTAACCTCTTGAGCAATTTCACTTATTGTTTTATCAACATCAACCACATGCTTTGCAACTTCAAGATATTTTGCCTCTCTTGAATTTAAAAGAGCTGAAAAATTTTCAAATGTTTTGAGATTTGGGCGATTAGAATCTCCCTTAATTCTTGAATACAAAATCTCTGGTATTGTCTTTAGGTAAAAAACTTTTTTCTGGTCTTTTAAAATTTCTAAACTTTCAGTATTTTCAATTATTCCACCACCTGTTGAAATAATTGCATTTCCTGAAGAAATTATATTTTTTAAAATTAAACACTCAAAATTTCTAAAATATTCTTCGCCATCTTCTTCAAAAATTTGAGGAATTGTTTTCCCAACCTGAAGCTCAATTTCTTTGTCTAAATCTATAAAAGGAAGCCCTAAAATCATGCTCAAAAACCTACCTAAAGTAGTTTTTCCACTTCCCATCATCCCAACTAAAATAATATTATCTGCCATAATTTTCTCTAATTTGGGTGTAAGAATCTGAACCGTATCTTTCTAAAAATGCTTCAAGAATAACTATTGCAAGCATATTTAGTGCAACTGTTGCACAGGCTTCAACAGCTGATGTATCGGAACGTTCAAAATGAGCATCACATTCATTTAAAGTTTTAATGTCAAAAGATTTTAAAGGTGTTTTCATGGTTGGAATTGGCTTCATTGCAACAGTTACAACAATATCTTCGCCATTTGTTATTCCACCTTCAATTCCACCAGCGTTGTTGGTTTTTCTCTCAACACATCCATTATTTATAACAAATTCATCATGAACTAAATGCCCTTCAAGGTTTGCACATTCCTTGCCTAAGCCTATTTCAACAGATTTTATTGCTGGAATACTCATCATTGCTTGAGCAATTTTGCCGTCTAATTTTCTATCCCAATGAACATGGGAACCTAGCCCAAGTGGAACATTTTTGAACACAACTTTAATAACTCCACCTAAAGTTGTCCCTTTTTCTTTGGCAGAGTCAATTTTTTCATTAAATTTTTCGCTATCAGCTTCGCCACCAATAGATAATATTTCAAATTCTCCCAAAATATTAAATGCTTTCAAAATATTTTGGCAAATTGCTCCAACAGCAACTCTTGTTGCAGTTTCTCTAGCACTTGAACGTTCTAAAATATCTCTAATATCATCTGTTGAATATTTTATAGAACCTGCGTAGTCTGTGTGTCCTGGACGAGGAATTGTAATTTTCTTTTGAGCAAGAATTTCTGCGTTTTCAACTTCATCAACAGCTTCTGTGCTCATTGGAATTTCCCAATTTGCCCAATCTTTATTTTTGATTTGCAAGGCAATAGGAGAGCCTATGGTTTTTCCAAAACGAACGCCAGACAAGATTTCAACTTTGTCTGTTTCAATTTGCATGCGACCACCCCTACCGTAGCCTTTTTGCCTATTTGCAAGCTCTTGGTTAATAAAATCAATATCTAATTCAAATCCAGCTGGAATTCCCTCTATAATTGCATTTAAAGATTTTCCGTGTGATTCTCCTGCTGTTAAAAATCTAAGTGCCATAATTTTTCCTATACATAAACCCAAGGAACATGTTCAGCTGCCACAAGGGCTTCAACTCCTGTTTTTGCAATTATACCTTGAAGCTGAGGAATAAATGGAATTTCTGTTTCAAAATGCCCAACATCAGCTACGGCAAAATCACGAACATCTAATGCAGAATGGAATTTAACATCACCTGTAATGTATAAATCTACATCATAATCTGCAATTTTTTCAACATATCCACCACCAGAGCCTGCACAAATTGCAACGCTTTTAACGGTTTGGATATTGTTTGGATTAACAAGTTTAATACGCTCTGAGCCTAAAGACCTTTTAACACCTTCTAAAAATTCTAAAAGGTCAATTTCATCTTTAAGATGAGCAACTTTAATGTAATCATCAACAGTAACAAGGTTTTTAAGCCCTAAAACACCAGCAAGTGCGTCTGTTGTTGAACCATAAGTTTTATCCATATTTGTATGAGCACTGTAAACACAAATGTTGTGTTTAATTGCTTGAACAATTATATTATTATCAATTTTCTTTAGCCCCTTAAAAATAAGAGGGTGGTGAGTTACAATTAAGTCGCAATCGTTTGTAATTGCTTGTTCTAGCACATCTTTTGTTAGAGATAGTGCAACAAGAACTCTGTTTGTATAATCGTGGTGCAAATTAATTTGCCAACCAGAGTTATCCCATTCTTCAGCTAAGTCTAAAGAAGCATAGCTTTCAATCATAGCAATAATTTTTTCAGTTTTTATCATATTAAAAGCTCCAAAATTTTTCTTGCTGCATCATGTTTTGAAATAGTATCCGTTGCAAATTCTTGACCTTTTGCACTATAAACAACTATTTTTGTATCGTCTTTTCCAAGTGCATCACTTGCCATATTTGCAACTATATAATCGCATTTTTTATCTTCCAATTTTCTTTTTGCATTTTCTTCAAGATTTTCCGTTGAAAGACAAAAACCAATTATTTTTTGATTTTCCCTTTTTAAAGGTGCGACACTCTTAAGTATAACAGGATTTTTAACTAACTCAATAGTTAAAGTTTCATTTTCCGAACTGTTTATTTTAGAATTTTTAACTTCTTTAGGGCGATAATCTGCAACAGCAGCTGCCATAATTAAAACATCATAGTCTTTGAAGTCAGATTTAACAGCAGATTCCATACTTAAGGCAGAAGTAACTTGCTCTATTTTATATGGTGCCACATGTTCAAAAGTTGAAATTAATTTAACTTCAGCACCTAATGAATAAGCAACATCAGCAAGTGCAATCCCCATTTTTCCAGAGCTTGAATTTCCAATATAGCGAACAGGGTCTATTGCCTCTTTTGTGCCACCAGCAGTGATTAAGATTTTTTTGCCTAAAAGTGGCTTAGCTTCTTCTAATAAAGAAACTGTTTCATTATATAAATCTTCAACCTTGGGTAATCTTCCCTTACCAATTGCATTACAAGCTAAAAAGCCATAATCTGGAGCAATAATTTTGCAATTTTTAGATAATTTTTTAATGTTTTCTTGAACAAACTCGTTATCCCACATTCCATCATTCATAGATGGAGATAAAAGAACAGGAAGCCCCTTCCCATAAGAAGCACAGAAAACACTTGTTAGAAGATTGTCTGCAATACCATTTGCGAATTTAGACAATGTATTTGCACTTAGTGGTGCAACAACAAAAACATCAGCCCAATCTGCAAGCGAAATATGTTTTGTCGGGTCTTTTTTCTTAAATTGTTTAAGATAAACCTCATTTCCAGATAATGTTTCTATGGTTTTAAGGGTAACAAATTCTAGAGCATTCGGAGTTAAAACAACCTTAACATCTGCATTTTGCCTTTTAAACATTCTTATAAGCTCGCAAATTTTATATGCTGCAATTGCCCCTGTTATCCCTATTAAAATATTTTTTCCTTTAAGCATTTTTCTCAGCCTCATAAATTTCTTGAAGCCTTGAAACTGCCTCTTCTATATTATTATTAACAACTTGATATTTATAATCGTTAGCTTCATCAAGCTCAGCAATTGCTCTTTTAAGTCTTTTTTCAATAGCATCTTCTGTTTCTGTTTTTCTTCCTCTAAGCCTTTTTTCAAGCTCCTCTCTAGATGGCGGAAGAATAAAAATTGAAACTGCGTCATTCATCTTTTGAAGGACTTTTTTAGCACCTTGAACTTCTATCTCTAATAAAATATCAAAGCCTTGATTTAATTTTTTTTCAACAAACTTTTTGTTTGTGCCATAAAAATTTCCACTAAATTCTGCCCATTCAAGAAATTCGTCATTTTCTATCATTTTTTTGAAATTTTCAACAGTTTCAAAGAAATATTGAACACCATCTTCTTCTCCAACTCTTGGAGCTCTTGTTGTTGTTGAAATAGAATAAATTATATTTGTTTTATTTTTTAGGAACCCCTTTAAAAGAGTGCCTTTCCCAACACCCGAAGGACCTAAAACTATGAATAATTTGCCTTTTTTGTTTTCCATTACGCTTAATTATACACTATTTTTCAGCTTTTTAAATATCTTTTTAAACTGAAACTCCAGTTGAACCAAAACCACCCTCGCCTCTTGAAGTTTCAGATAATTCATCAACAATTTTGATATCAGCAATTGCTATTGGCATAATAACCATTTGAGCAATTCTGTCGCCATTTTTAATTATTTGAGTTTGAGTAGATAAATTTATCATTGGAACTTTAATTTCGCCTCTATAATCAGAATCAACTGTACCTGTGCAATTTACTAAAGTCAGCCCCTGTTTAATTGAAAGACCACTTCTTGGGCGAACTTGTGCCTCATAGCCAAGTGGAACCTCAATCTTAATTCCTGTTGGGATTAATTTTCTCTCCATTGGTTTTAAAATAATATCTTCTTCAATTCCTGCAGACAAATCCATTCCAGAAGCACCAGATGTTTTGTATTCAGGCAAAGCCGAACAATGTGGCAATTTTTCTATTTTTAATTCAACTTTAAACATTATTAAACTCCCACAAATATTTAATTCCTAAATGAGTTAAATCTTTTTCTATAAAATCAAATTTTCTATTAACTTTTGAATATAAAATTTCACTATAACCGCCACATGCAACAACTGTGGACCTTTTTCCTAATTCTTTTTCAGTTAATTCAAGCATACCATCTATCATGCAGCTATGACCCAAAACAACTCCAGCAAGCATTGCATCTATTGTATTTTTAGCAATTGCAGATTTTGCACTTTCAACCTTTAATTTTGGCAATTTTGAAGTAAATTTTGTTAATGATTGAGCTTGAATTTTAACACCTGGTGCAATTAAGCCACCTATAAAACATTTATTTTCATCAATAATATCAAAAGTTGTAGCTGTTCCAAAATCAATCACTATGGCTGGCAAAGAAATATTTTTAACAGCGTATGCAGCATTTGCAATTCTATCTGCACCCAATTCTTTTGGTGAATCTATATCAATTTTAAAGGGAAGTTTAATTTTATGATTGATTTTAAATGCAGAAATTTTTAAATATTTTTTAATTGCTTCTTCTAAAATATCATCTAAAGGCAAAACTACGCTTGATATTGCAACATTTTTAATTTTCTCACTTAATTTCTTTTGAGAAAGAATACCGAAAATAATAGCTCCATATTCATCAGAAGTTTTTTTAATATCTGAAGAAATACTAAATCTATCAATTATTTCGTTATTTTCAAAAACACAAAAACTTGTATTTGTATTGCCAACGTCAATTGTTAAAAGCATGCCCTACCCTTTTTTCAAAAAAAGCCGCTAATTAAGCGGCTTTTAATTATATTCGCTTCAAACTATTTTTTTGGATTTAAGAAATCTGGAATATCTAAAAATCCTCTGTTTGAAGATGGTTCATAAGTTGATTTTGAAGCAGATGGAAAATCAAAATTAGTGTCTGTTGCACTTGTTCCAAATGGAGAGTTTTCAAAAATTGGACCAAGAGAGATTTTGTTTTGGTCTTTAATTCTAACTTCGCCATTTTGAAGTGAGAAACCAGTTGCAATAACTGTAATTTGAATTTCGCCTTGAATAGAATCATCAATAACTGAACCAAAGATAACATCTGCATCATCGCTAATTGCATCATGGATAATGCTTGCAGCTTCGTTAACTTCGTGAAGAGTCATATCAGGACCACCAGTAACATTCATAATGATACCTGTTGCACCATTAATTGAAGATTCAAGAAGTCTTGAAGAAATCGCAGATTTAGCAGCTTCAATAGCTCTGCCTTCGCCAGATGCTTTACCGATACCCATAAGAGCTGAGCCTGATGCTTCCATAACTGTTTTAACATCTGCAAAGTCAACGTTAATCATACCTGGAACAACGATAATATCTGAAATACCTTTAATACCTCTTAAAAGAACTTCGTCAACGATTAAGAATGCATCTCTCATTGTTGTTCTTCTTTCAACAACTTCCATAAGTTTGTCGTTTGGAATTACAATTAAAGCGTCAACATTTTCTTTTAATTTTTCAAGACCTGCATTTGCTTGAGTTAAACGTTTTTTGCCTTCAAAACCAAAAGGTTTTGTAACAACGGCAATTGTTAAAGCACCAAGTTCTTTAGCAATTTTAGCAATAACTGGAGCAGCACCTGTTCCTGTTCCACCACCCATGCCGGCAGTAACAAAAACCATATCAGCGCCATCTAATGCTTTAACGATATCTTCTCTGCTTTCTTCAGCAGCTTTTTCACCGATTGAAGGGTCGCCACCAGCACCTAAGCCATTTGTTAGTTTAGAACCGATTTGTAAAGTTTTTTCAGCTTGAGAAAGTGCAAGAACTTGAGCATCTGTGTTTATTGCCCAAAATTCAACGCCGCTTAAACCAGCTTTAATCATTCTATTAACAGCGTTTCCACCACCGCCACCAACACCAACAACTTTAATGTTGGCTGCATTAGAGTGTCTAGCATCTGAAATAGTTGTGCTTGGTTTGCTATCAAAACTATCTAATCTAAATTTTTCCACTTTATATCAAGCTCCCTTGTTAAATAAATTACAATTATATAAACAAATATATTTTAAACACAAAATGTTGTAAATATATTTTTTAAAATTATGACTCAAAATTAACATAAATTCAAATTGTTAAATA
>JAZSMU010000053.1:0-5675 GCA_045536045.1 Candidatus Gastranaerophilales bacterium | reverse complement strand
ACCAAACAAAATCATTGGGGACATTATTCTTAAATGATTAGAGGCTAATTCAAGTAGCTCAGCAGAGCTTGCAGATATAATTATGCTCATAATTTGTGTTGGAAACATAAAACACAAAAGAGATAATAGTAAAAATATAATTACAGCAACGGTTTCAAATGTATTAAATAGTGCCTTAATATCTTTTGTTGGCTTATCTTCGTAGTTTTTGATTAATTTAGAAAATATTGCTACAGTTGCACTATGAAATGGACCTCCAACGCCGCCTAAAATAACAATAATCAAAGCTGGAATTTGATAAGCATAAAAATAAGCGTCTGATACAAGCCCTGCACCATAATAATTTGCAATCACAACATCTCTTGCAAATCCAGCAACTTTAGACAGTACAATAACAACTGCAATCCATGTTGCTGCTTTAAATAAACTTATATTTTTTTGAGTATTTTCCATTATTCTCCAACTATTTCAAGCCAATATTTGCATTTTTTATCTACATCTTCAGGCGATAATTTTTGAACAAAAATTTCATTTTTGCCTTCTTTTAGATATTTTGAAATTTCAAACCAAAGTGGTTTTTTGTGATATTGTTCCATATTTGGACCAAACACTAAGTCATTAATTTTAAACACAAATTCTTTTAAACCAGCAGTATTATCAAGTCTAAATATGATTTTTTTCATTGATTTTTTATCAAAATAAATAGGAATTATTTCATCACTCCATTGGTTTATCTCTCTTGGAAGTGTTCCTATTGTTGTATTTGAATAGTAATATCTCAAAATTTCAGAGTAGTTTTTCCCTTCTTTTGCCATAAAATAAGCGCCATATTGGCTCATTCCAACTCCATGACCAAAGCCACCACCAATGACTTTGTAAGTTTTTTGTTTTAAATCTTCTGCAAATGTAAATATTGTGTCATTTTTATCTTTAATTTTTGCTTCTTCAATTTCTATAAAAAAGTTCGCAGATGGTAAAATTGAACCATTTTTAGAAAATACTCTTCTAATTGCACCTTCACCTTTAATCTTAAAAGTGCCAATATCAGTTTTAACCTCTAATAGTAAGGCTTTTCCACTATGTCCTCTTTTTAAAATTTTTATATCTTCAATTTTTGATATTGTTTTTTCATCACTCCATTCTGGAGTTAAAAGTTTTCTTTTAAATTCTCCACCAAATCTTGAATTAAAAGAATTTACAAGCTCTTCTTCACTCCAAGTATATTCCCACCTGTATTTTGGGGATAAAACATCATTAGAATCTGGTTTTTTAGAATAATACTTTTTAACATCCTTTTCACTTTTTAATCTTTCGCCTTTAGATAATAAATATGGGTGTAGTTTCATTGGTTTTAGGAGTGTGTCATTGTTTAAAAATACTTTTTCCCAATCTTCAGTAATTCCGCCAGCAGTTGAATGATATAGAGTTAAAGCTGGCTCTAGGTCGTATAAAACATAAATTGATTCAGTTTCGTCAACTGCTTGATTTGAAAGAACATGTTTTGTGTTAGCACCAAAATAAACTTGGCAAGAAACGGAATCGCAAATATCATAATTATTTTTAAATTTATTTTCTCTATTTGCATAGTTTCTAGCAGCAACTGCTTGTGCTTTGAGTGCCTCTAGTCCAAAATATACAGGCATTTCATTTGGAACAACACCTTTTAGATATGTGTTCATATCAAGCGAATTAACAACATTTAGCCCAGTTTTATTTGGATTTAATAAAACCTCCATTTGCCCATCATAACTTGCTTGAATTCCTTTTCTTTTAACTCCCTTAAAAGAAATTGGTGCATTTGAAGTCATTGCAAATGGACCTTGTGCGTGCTCTAGAATTGTTTTTCCACCGATTATTACATCAATTAGCCCGTTATTAAATTTGAAAGTGATTTCATCACCAACTAAAAGATTTAAACTTTTATTATTTGGCATATCGGTAATCAACATATTAGATTTTGAAAAAAATGTTGCCTCATTATGAGAATAGGTAGCAAAATTATCATCAGATAATCCTACTCTGATGTTTCTCCTCTCCTCTATTGCGTTTGCAGGTATTGATAAAATTGCAAACAGCAAAATTAATACTAATTTTTTCATATTAAAATTTTATAACAAAAATGACATCTTGGGCAATTTATTGTATCATTTATGAAACGGAGGTAAATTATGGAAAATTTGAAAAAGTTCAGTTTGCCACAACTTTTTAACTTTTGCATAGGCTTTTTTGGCTTGCAATTTGCTTGGCAAATGAGAATTATTTTGTCTGGTCCTGTAACCGAATCTTTAGGAGCATCTCCTCTAATTTTTGGTATTATTTGGCTTGCTGGACCAGTTACTGGAATTGTTGTCCAACCAATTATTGGTGCATTGTCTGACACAACACAAACAAGGTTTGGAAGAAGAATTCCTTATTTAATTTTAGGTGCTTTAATTGGCTCAATTGGCTTGATTTTATTCCCAAAAAGTGGAATGTTTGCAGGCTTTTTCGGAGAATCTGCTCCAGCTTGGCTAGGTTTGTTAATTGCTGCAATTTTAATTTGGATGATAGATGCTTCAGTTAATGCTGCTCAAGGTCCATATAGAGCAATTATTCCAGATAACATTCCAAAAGAACAACATGCTCAAGCAAATTCATTTTTAAGCTTTTCAATTGGGCTAGGTTCTGTTGTTGCTGCTGCAACTGCTCCATTTTTAAAGTGGGCATTTAATTATCAAATGAGCACAGATGCTCAATTTTTAATGGCAGGTATTGCTTTTATCCTTGCTATGAGCTGGACTTGCTTAACTATAAAAGAAAGAAAAATTGAGAAAGACGAATTAAAAGTTGAAGTTGATAACACTTCATTTGCTCAAAAAATTAAAGACTTTTTCTCATTATCGCCAGAAGTTGCTAAAATCTGCACAATGCAGTTTTTCACTTGGATTGGTATGATGTGCTTAATGATTTTCTTTACTCAATTTGCAGTGCATACAGTGTTTGGTGTTCCAGATTTAAATGCAGTTGATGAAGTAACTAAAGCTAAATTTGCAAATCTTGTTATAGAAGGACAAAATTTCTCCTCTGTTTGCTTTGCAGTATTTAACTTAGTTTGCTTTGTAATTGCTCTTCCAATTGGGCTTTTAGCAACAAAATTTGGCAACAAACCTGTTCATTTTGTGTCATTAATTTCAATGGCTATTGCATATTTAATTATGGTTTATTCTAAAAATAATTATGCAGTAATGTTTGCTATGGGTCTTGCTGGAATCGGCTGGTCTAGCGTTTTAGCACTTCCTTTTGCAATGTTATCAACTTATATTAAAGAAGGCTCAGAAGGCGCTGTTATGGGTATATTTAATATCTTTATCTCTGCTCCACAAGTTCTTGTTTGCACGGTTCTTGCTTGGTTTATTGATAGAGCTAAATATACTTTGTATGGTCTTCCTAATAACCATTGGGAATATGCATTTTTAATTGGTGCCATAATGCTCATTGTTTCTGCATTTATGACACTTGCAATTAAAGAAAACAAATAAAATTAGAGTGTTCTTAGAAAAAAAGAGGAAGAATTAATTTTCTTCCTCTTTTAATATTTATGCTTAAATTATTATCTATTTGCAATTACTCTTGCAGAGTGAACACCACTTGCAGAAGCTTGCATTAAGCCTCTTGTAACGCCTGCACCGTCGCCTATTGCAAATAAGTTTTTAACTTGTTTTGTTTCAAGCTCATTGGTTAATTCTGCTCTTGCTGAGTAGAATTTAACTTCAATACCATATAAAAGGGTGTATCTAGAAGCTACACCAGGAGCAATTTTGTCTAGTGCATAAAGCATTTCAATTATGCTTAGCATTTGACGATATGGAATAACAAGACTTAAATCGCCTGGAGTTGCACATTCTAGAGTTGGTTGAATAATGCTTTCTTTAATTCTTTGAGGTGTTGAACGGCGACCATCAAGTAAATCACCAAATCTTTGAACTAAAACGCCACCAGCCAACATATTTGCAAGATGAGCAACATGTTGACCATATTCAATTGGCTCTTTAAATGGCTCTGTGAATTTTTTAGAAACTAAAAGGGCAAAGTTGGTATTTGGAGTTTTCTTATCTGCATAAGAGTGTCCATTAACAGTTTGAATACCATTATAGTTTTCATTTACAACTTCGCCATTTGGGTTCATACAGAATGTTCTAACTTCATCACCAAATGTTGGAGAATGGTAGATTAATTTTGATTCATATAATCTTGATGTCAAAGGCTCCATAACAGGTGCTGGAAGCTCAACTCTAACGCCAATATCAACTGCATTGTTAACCATTGGAATATTATTAATTTGAAATTCTCTTTGCATCCAGTCTGCACCAACTCTGCCTGGAGCAACAATAACATATTTAGATAACATTTCTGTGCCATCTGCAAGGCGAACACCTTTTATTGTTGCGTTTTCAATTAAAAGATTTTCAACAAATTTATTGTTTATAATTTCAATTTTGTTTGCTAAATCATCTTGCATGCTCTTTAGAACAAACAAAGATTTTTCTGTTCCTAAATGGCGAACAGGAGAGTGAACAAGCTTTAATTCAGCTAATGTTGCTTGTCTTTCAATGTCTGCAAATTCTTCTCTATTTCTTCCAAAAACAACCTCTGTTGCACCATGTTCTAGGTAAATATTGTCGCAATAATCAATTAAATTATTAACATCATTATAAGACATGTAATCAACAAGATGACCACCAACTTCAGGTGTTAGAGTAAGTTTTCCATCTGAAAAAGCACCTGCTCCACCCCAACCAGACAATAAGCCACAAACTTTGCAAGATGGGCAATCTTTATGTCCATTTCTTAGCATACAAACACGTTTTTCAATTTTTGCACCTTTTTCAATGAGTGCAATTTTCCAGTTTGGTTTAAGTTTGGATAACTCAATTGCTGAAAAAATACCAGCTGGACCACCACCAATAATAATTACGTCGTACATTTCTATTCCCTTTATATACTATTTTTCGTAACGAGTGGGAAAAAATTATCCTATCCCATAGTATAACAAACAAATATTTTTGCAAATTTAGTTCAAATTGTGTAATTATTCTATAAATTTGCCTCATAAATGCCATTTGTAATATAATGATTTTGTATAAATGAGGTATTTATGAACGGAATAAACGAATACAAAATCTTAAGCTATGTTCCAACAGTTATTGAATCTTCTTCTCGTGGAGAAAAGTCTTTTGATATTTTTTCAAGACTTTTAAGAGAAAGAATTATATTTTTAGGAACAGAAATTGATGATGAAGTTGCAAACTCAATAGTTGCACAGCTTTTGCTATTAGATAGTGAAAACTCTGAAAAAGATATTATGTTATATATAAACTCTCCAGGTGGTGTTATAACTGCTGGAATGGCTATTTTTGATACTATGAAGCTTATTAAATCTCCTGTATCAACAATTTGTCTTGGAGATGCAGCATCAATGGGTGCATTCTTATTATCTGCTGGCACAAAAGGCAAAAGATTAGCTCTTCCAAATGCTAGAATTATGATTCATCAACCACTAGGTGGTGTTAAAGGTCAAGCAACCGAAATAAAAATTGCAGCTGAAAGAATTTTAAAACTAAAGGCAAAATTAAATAAAATACTATCAAAAAATGCAAAGCAAACTATTCAAAAGATTGAACGTGATACTGAAAGAG
>JAZSMU010000024.1:0-1867 GCA_045536045.1 Candidatus Gastranaerophilales bacterium | reverse complement strand
TAGAATCTCACATTCTAAAAGACGGCGATGATTTTATTCATATAATTAAAAACACAACCGTTATTGAAATTTTAGGCGAAAAATATTTTGAAGGTGTTTTGCTTTCTAATGGTGAAAAAATATTGGCAGATTTTTGCGTTTTAGCAACAGGAGTTGAGCCAAATGTTGAGCTTGCAAAAAATGCAGGAATTAAACTTGGAAAAACAGGGGCAATTAAAGTTAATTGTAAAATGCGAACTTCAGAACCAAATATTTGGGCAATTGGAGATTGTACTGAAAAGCATTGTTTAATTACTAAAATTCCTGTTTATGCGCCATCTGGCTCAACTGCAAATAAAGAAGGGCGTTTGTGTGCCATAAATGTTGCAGGTGGAAGAGAAATTTTTAAAGGAGTGTTGTGCTCATCTGTTACAAGATATTTTGATTTTACAATAGCAAGAGTCGGTTTAACTTTAGAAAAAGCCTTTGAATTTGCAGAAATTGTTGATATTGAACCTGTTGAAGCAACTGTTGTTAAATCTGATAGGGCAGGCTATATGCCAAAATCTCAAGAAATTATGGTTCGCCTTGTGGCAGATAGAAGAACAAGGGAAATCTTAGGAGCACAAGCAGCAGGGCTTGGAGATGCTGATAAAAGAATTAATGTTATTGCTGCTTCAATAAATTCAAACCTCAGTATAGATGACTTCATAAATCTTGATTTAACTTATGCACCACCCTACGGCACTCCGATTGATTCATTATTAGAATGTGCATATAAAATTAAAAAAGATATAGACACTAATTAAGGTAATTTTCGGCTTTTTTAATGATAGAATCTGGTAATTTAGCATATTTTGCAACATTAAGTCCATAACTTTTATCTACAAAACCTTTTTCTAAAACTCTTTCAAACTTTTCATTGAAATTTACGCAAATTAAATCAACATCATTTTGATATTTGTCTTTGAGAGTTTTTAATTCGTGGTAATGAGTTGCAAAAATCGTTCTAGCTTTAATGTTTTCAATTATGTATTCGCTAATTGCTTTTGATATTGCAAAACCATCTTTTGTTGAAGTGCTTTTCCCTAATTCATCAATTAAAATCAAAGAATCTTTGTCTGAGTATTCTAAAATTTCTTTAGTTTCTAACATTTCAACCATAAAAGAAGACTGGTTTTTAATTATATTATCGTTTATTCCAAAGCGAACAAAAATTTTATTCAAAATTGGCAAAATAGCACTTTTAGATGGTGTGTATGAACCAATTTGATTTAGAATAATAATTTGAGCAACTTCCCTCATTAGGGTTGATTTTCCAGCCATGTTAGGTCCTGTCAAAAGTTTGAAATTCGGATTTTCTTTATTGAATTTAATTGTGTTTTTATCAAACTTATTCATTTTCTTAAACAAAGCAGGATGAGCACCAGAAATAATTTCTAAATTATCATTTTCAGAAATCTTAGGCCTAGACCAACCATATTTAATTGCAACTTTTGCAAATGATAAAATTACATCAAATTTTGCAATTTTTTCTGAAATTTGAATTAGCTCTTCAAAGAAATTTTTAGTGTAATTTTGAATAGATTTAAAAATTTCAGCTTCAAGTTTTTTTGCTTTAGTTATATTTAATTCAAATTCTTTCTCAAGCTCAATCAAATCAACAGTTTGAGCCCTTACTGTTGTTGATAAAATTTGCTTTATAATAAATTCATCATCAAGCTCTTTTTGTCTTGAAGCAGGCACTTCAATAAGCATACCCATAGTTTTATTGTTTACAATTTTAAGGTTTTTAATTCCTGTTTTTTGAATATATTTTTCTTGAAGTTTTCTTATATCATCTTCAAGGTTAGACATTTTTTCTCTTATAAAATCAAGATTATTATCT
>JAZSMU010000118.1:0-15599 GCA_045536045.1 Candidatus Gastranaerophilales bacterium | reverse complement strand
GTTTAATATAGATTTCTAATGTGTCACGACGAGCGCCTGGGCGTGCCGCAGAAACAGCATCTGCAATTTTAACAACTGCTGCCTCCAAGGTATTGCAAGCTACGTCGTCATGGTGCGCTTCTATTGCGTGAATTATCTCCTCTTTTTCACCGTATTGGCGAGCTAATTCAACACCAAGCTGGATGTGCGTTCCTTCTTGTGTCTGGTCAACTGCCTTCCCGATGTCATGGAGTAACCCTGCTCTTTTAGCATACTTCACATTAGCTCCAAGTTCGGTTGCAAGATTTCCTGCAATTTGGGCAACTTCAATTGAGTGCTTCAAAACATTTTGTCCATAACTTGTTCTATAATATAAGCGTCCAAGAGTTTTGGTAAGCTCTTTGTTAAGGTTCATAATTCCAAGGTCAAGAGCAGCACGTTCGCCCTCTTGAATAATTTTCTTTTCAATTTCTTTTTTTGATTTTTCGTACATTTCTTCTATACGAACAGGGTGAATTCTGCCGTCTGCAACAAGTTTTTCAATTGTTAAACGAGCAATTTCACGCTTAACAGGGTCAAAACAAGATAAAACAACAGCTTCTGGAGTATCATCAATGATTAAATCAACTCCGGATATAGTTTCCAAAGTTCTAATATTTCTTCCTTCGCGACCAATAATTCTGCCTTTCATATCTTCAGCAGGCAAAGGAACAACGGAAACAGTAGTTTCAATAGCTTGGTCAACTGCACATTTTTGCATAGATTGAGTTAGAATTTCTCTAGCTTTTTCTTCTGCAGTTTCTTTAATAATTTGTTCACTTTCTCTAATTATTTTATTTCTTTCTTGAGCTAAATCTTGTTGAAGCTGCTCTAACAATGTTCTTTTAGCATCTTCTCTATTGAGCCCAGAAATTCTTTCTAGTTCAGCAATTTGTTTTGTAATAATTTCAGATAAATAATCTTCTTTTTCAATTAATTCATCTGTTTTTTTGTTTAATTGATATTCTTTATCTGAAACAATTTGAGCTTGCTCTTCAATTTGGTCTTCTCTTCTTGCTAAGCGAACCTCAATTTTATTGATTTCTTGACGTCTTTCTCTAATTTCTTCATCAAGGTCTTTATATTGTCTTTGAAGCTCATCTTTTGCTTTAACAGCTGCAGCTTTTTCAAGGCTTTCAGCCTTTTTTTCAAATTCAGCACTCATTTCTTCTTGTTTTTGAAGAAGAGATTTAATTCTTTCAGCATTTCTAACCATTTTTGATGTTAGAAAAATTGAAAGTCCAGTAAGTAAAACAATTAAAATTATTATGTTTGTATCTATATTAAAATTCATTTATTTATATTCTATCTATATTTAATACTAATTATTAAAAACTATATCATGGATTATAGTTTTTGGCAAAATATTAAATTAATAAATAACTCTTTTGCGAATTTTTATTAGCTCACTAGATTTTTTTTGCGAAGGATGTTTATTTACGTATGAAAGATAAATTTGTCGTGCTTGACTTTTAGATTCAGCATTGTAAATAAAACTAGTAACAAAATCTAAGCTTTCAAGATTTGGTTTAATTTGATATACCTTTTTCGCCGTATTAAATGCAGAAGAGTATTTTTTCTGCCTATGATAAGTAATTGCTAAATTATGGTATGGAGTATAGGCTCTTGGATTAATTTGGATTGCTTTTTTATATGCAAGTTCAGATTTAGCATACATCTTATTATCAGCATAAGCTATACCTAAATTACTCCAGCCAACTTCAGAATGTGGGAATTTTCTAACATAAGCTTCGGCTTCAGCAATTTTTGAACCTTTTAAATTATTTTTGTATTTATTTAAAGTTTCTTGCTTGACTGTATATAACCATTTAACAGTTTTAATATCTCTTGAAGACAATTTAGCACGCCCAGAATGTACAGATGTTGAAGGATATAAAACATCTCCCTTGTCAGAGCTATGTCCATTAATACCAAGTGCGTGCCCAATTTCATGCAAAGCAGTAGAGTAAATATCATCAGACTTTGATGGAATATATCTAGGAGCCAAAAGCTGAACTTTTGAGCTAGTAATTCTGCCGCCTTCGGCACGATTAGAAGTTAAACCAACAGTTGAACCTGGAAGTTGGCTAACAAAAACAACGTTTATATCAGCACTTGAAGAACTATTTGCTAAAGTAAATCTAACCATACCACCAAGTGCCCTTTGCCAAGTTTGGAATGCTTCAATAACAACTGGTCTATAAGGATTATTTTGAACATACACACTAACTGGCATATGACGCCAAGCATTAGCCTCGCCTTTATCGCTAACTGCTCTTTCTAAATAGTGGTCAGCTGCACAATAGGCAGTTGAAATACATAAAACTAAAAATAAAAATAAACTTAAAATCTTTTTCATAAATAAATTATATTAATTTTTTTAATCATAATCAAGGGAAGAATGGTTTTTGAGCCTTATAATTCCATCAATTTGCTTAGATTTAATTTTCCACCTGTGCGAATTTACATTAACAAAATTTAGAAGATTAGTCTGCACTTCATTTATATTTGAAAAATCAATAAACAAAGGAAGGTCATATTTATATAAATAACCTGTTTTATTATGAAAAACATAGTCATTTAAATTGTAAGAATTTGGAGCAATTGGAACAATTCCCATAGAAATTGCCTCAAGAAAATCCCTATCAAGCCCAGAATATTTATTGAGAGATAAATAAAGATGAGTATTCTTTTGAAGTTTATTATGAATATTGTATTTTTGAAATTTAAAAATTTTGTCAATAATTTTTTGAGTTTTAGGATTAATTTCGCCATTAATATAAACATTCAAGGCTCTTTTGTCTGAAATTCTTTTTGGAAGTTTAACAATATTTTTATTTAAATTTGGAACATAAAGAAAATTAAAAAGCTTAAAATTGTGTTTTAAAAGTGCTTCTGATAATCTTTTTGAAAAACAAATTGTTTTAAAATTCCTTAGTCTGAACCACCAAACAAGTTTTTTCATATGAATACAATCTGCCATTGGAACAAAAATAAAATTAGAAGTTTTAATTTCACTTAATAGTTTTGTATCAAAAATTTCGCCCCAAATAATTGTAGCTTTATATTTTTTAGAATTAAAAGGAGTATCTAAAAATTCCCTTCTCCAATCTTTTAAAATAACCAAAGTTGTTAATTTAAAGCTTTTCCTTAAAATTTCACAAAAAAATTCATGCCGAAACTTCAAGTATTCATCTTCTTTAATGATGAATAAAATAGTATTTCTCATTTTTCCTCAAAGATATAAGTAGTTGATGAGATTATTATAACATATTGCATTAAAAAAGTCGCTTAAATTAAGCGACTTTTCCATTTATTTCTTTTAATTTAAAACTATCTTAAAGAAATTTTTGTGTGAGCACCACGTTTAACAAAGTTGATTTTGTCTTCACGAGCTAACCAACCAAGACCCATAGCAGCAAAGTTGTCGTCTAAGTTAAGGTCTTTTTTCATTTTTGTAGTAGTAACTTCGCCTCTTTCGTTAAGGTAGTTGTAGATTTGTCCTACTTTTTCAATAATTGTTTCTTGCATTGTTAATGTTCCTTTCATACTAACTAATATAATCTTTATTTTCTTTTGTTTTGCAATATAATAATAAAAAAAGAAAAATTAAAAGTAAATGGAGCATATGTATGATAAATTCAAAAAACGGAAAAGCATGGGTTTACGGTGATGATGTTGATACAGATGTGATTATTCCTGCTAGATACCTTAACACATCAGACCCAAAAGAGCTTGCAAGCCATTGTATGGAAGACATTGACCAAACTTTCTCAGCAAATGTTCAAGAAGGCGATTTTATTGTTGCTGGCGATAATTTTGGTTGTGGTAGCTCAAGAGAGCATGCCCCAATTTCAATTAAGGCATCAGGAGTTCAAGCAGTTATTGCAAAAACTTTTGCAAGAATATTTTATAGAAACGCAATTAATATTGGCTTAATTATTATTGAAAGCGAAGAATTAGTTAAAGACACTCAAATGGGCGACGAATTGAGCTTAGATATTGAACAAGGAATTATTAAAAACATTACAAAAGGAAAAGAATATCCATGCTCAAAATTCCCAGCAGAAATTCAAGAATTAATTAATGCTGGTGGACTGGTTGAATACACAAAGAAAAAGTTAGGAGTATAAATGACAACATATAATATAGCAACACTAGCTGGAGATGGAGTTGGTCCAGAGATTATGGCTGAAGCAAAAAAAGTTTTAGCTTCAATTGAAAAAGTTTACGATATTAAATTTAATTTTGAAGAAGCACTAATCGGTGGTTGTGCTTATGATGAATTCAAAACACCACTTCCAGATTCAACAATTGAGCTTGCAAAAGCTTCAGACGCTACCATGCTTGGTGCTGTTGGCGATTGGAAATATGATACACTTCCTCCAGAAGTTCGCCCAGAAAGAGCACTTTTGGGAATTAGAAAAGCATTAAACCTTTTTGCAAACCTACGCCCTGCAATTGTTTGGGACGAATTAGTTACATCTAGCCCACTTAAATCAGACATTGTATCTGGCGTTGATATTATGATTATAAGAGAGCTAACAGGAGATGTTTATTTTGGAGAACCAAAAGGCGTTGAGGTTCAAAATGGCAAAAAAGTTGGCTTTAATAATATGATTTATTGGGAAGACGAAGTTAGAAGAATTGCCAAAATTGCTTTTGAAACAGCAATGAAAAGAGGAAAAAAACTTTGCTCAGTTGATAAAGCAAATGTTTTAGATGTTTCAAGACTTTGGAGAGAAATTGTTGTAGATGAAGCAAAAAATTATCCAGAAGTTGAGCTATCTCATATGTATGTTGACGCTGCAGCAATGCAATTAATCAGAGCTCCAAAACAATTTGACACAATTGTTACAGGAAATATTTTTGGAGATATTTTATCGGATGAAGCTTCAATGTTATCTGGTTCATTAGGTTTATTACCTAGTGCAAGCTTGTCTGATAATAAATCTCACGCAATGTATGAACCAATTCATGGCTCAGCTCCAGACCTTAAAGGGCAAGATGTTGTTAATCCAATTGCAACAATATTGTCTGCTGGAATGATGATGAAATATAGCTTTGATAATTCTGAAGCATATGATTTAATTGAAAATGCGATTAAAAATGTTTTAAGGGAAGGCTATAGAACAAGAGATATTTTAACCGAAGGAACAACTCTTGTGGGCTGTTCTAAACTTGGAGATTTAATCTCTGCTGAAGTTTTAAATATTGCAAAATAAAATATACTTCATAAAAAACAGGGCACTAAGCCCTGTTTTTTTATTCAAAAATTCAAATTATTTTAAATTTTTTAAGAAATCTTTAGCGTAAAATTCACCAACTTGAATTTGTTTTTTATCTCCATCTTCTTCAATTAGATAAACGGTTGGAAAACCTTTAATCCCATATGCTCTAACAAGTTCAGCATTTTCAGGAGCATCACAATTTACATAAGCAACTGCAAAATCTTTTTTAAATTCTTTTGTTTTAGTTACTTTATGGAATTGTGGAGCAAAACGCTTGCAGTATCCACACCAATCTGCATAAAATAGGACAATTGTATCCTTTTTAGTTTCAAGTGCTTTTGTTAAAGTTTGACCTTTATCATATTTTTTAGAAATAACGACACGGGCATACTTTAAATTTGGATTTGCAACATATGTAAATAGCATAACAATTGGGAAAACTAAAGATAGAATTAAGGCAACAACAGCAACTACTGTGTTTGCAATAACTAATTTTTTCCAACACTTAGTAAATTGTTTTTCTTCAACTACTTGATTTTCATCACTCATTTTTTTATCTCCTTATTTATTTAAACAGCAATTTTTATATTTTTTTCCACTACCACACGGGCAAGGGTCGTTTCTGCCAACATCTTTTGGAAGTGATTCAATAGCATCTAACCTATCTAATTCATCTAAAATTTTGCCAAACAGTCCTGAATTATACAAAACTAAAGTTGGCGAAAAACGCTTAAATTCATTATATTCAAACTTATAGTATTTAATAACATCTTCAATTGATTTAAAATTTTCATACATTGCTTCATTGATAATTTGAAGAGGGTGTTTATTCAGAGAAAATGCATATTCTAGAACACTTACAGGAATTTTATCTAAAGTTAAAAATTCTTGAATACATTCTCTCCAACCCTCAATTTGATTTCTCAAGTCGCCATCTTGCACTTTAAAGATTTCAAAAAAGATTGCAAGGTTTGGAATAATGAAAATACCCAAATCATCATCAACCCAAAAACCGACAGAATAATTGGCATTATGAACCGAAAAACCTCCAGCCATATTATCAAAAGCAAGGTCATTTATTGATGAATTTGATTTAAGCTCATTTATGTCAAAATATTTATAATCATATTTATCAGAAATATAATTTTCCAATTTTTGCCCATCTTTTAACATATTATGGTGGTAAAAATTAAAATATTCTAAAAGTCCATCTGCTAGCTTGCTTGTTGTAATGGTACACTTTTGCCCTGTGCATTTAATAAAGCTTTTTGTCATAATATCAACAATTTCTTCAAATTCTTTATATTTAGCGTCATTATCCCAATAGATATTTTTAGGATTTTTAACAAGATAATTAACACCTAAAGACAAAGCTCTTAAATAATTATTTGAAGAAATAACTTCATCAATATTTAAAACAAAATAATTATCATCAATTTTAATAATTCTAGCTTCAATATAATCTTTTAAGCCAATTTCCCTCATTGTTGAAGTTTTGGTTAGAGTAATCAATTCGTAAGACTTTTCATTTGCAATAGAATCAACAAAAAGCATTGACTCAGCAATTTTATTTATTTTAAAAACAGAAGTATAGGAATTTTTAAAAGCAACAATTGTTTTATCATCTGCCACTTTATTTTCTTGAATATAGTCTAAAACTCTTTTGCCGTCAGCCATTCTACAGTCAAAAATATAAAAAAGCATAATTTTTGTAAGTTGATTTTGGTTAACAATTTCAATAGAATATTTTTTCAAAAATTCTTCAAAATCATTCCCTAATACCTCATCTTCTGCTAAAAAATCAAGCATAGCTTGCATTGCAGAACTTATATTCAAAACTGTATCAACTAAAGACATATAAACTCCATAAAATATAAAAATATCTTACAAAATTTTTGCCCCTGTTGTCTAGCATTAATATTCTAAATCACGAGAAACAAAGAAAATTCCTGTTAAAAACGAAATGGTTGAAGTTAAATATATAGCAGATTCAATTGAAACATTTTGAGCCAAAATACCCAAAGGAGCAATTAAAATTGCAGCAATTCCCCAAGAAAATCCTTGTGTAACACCTGAAACCACACCTTTATGCTCTGGCATAAATTTTTGTGCAAGAACAACAGTAACACTAACAGATAAGAACACAAAAAATCCAGTAAATATAAATACTAAAACAGAAAATATTTTTGAATAATTCAATAAATTTAAAAACAGAATTGCTAAAGGCAAAATAACGATAAATGCCATTCTAATTAGGTTTCTAACACCCATTAATTTTTCAATTTTAGAGCTTAGCATTGTCGCAATTCCAGCATTTGCAAAGAAAAGTGTAATAATTAAACCTGTTTGAGAAAGACTAAAGCCATGACGAGCTAGAATAAATGGAAAATAAGTTGCAAAAGACATACTAACAAAAGATTTTACAACAGAAATATAAGTCAAATTTATCATTTTGCCAGATGAAAATATTTCTTTCATGATTGGCAAAAATGGCTTTTTGTCTATTGAAACAGACTCTATTGGAATTTTTGGGGTAGATATATATAAAAGAATTAAAGAAAAAATTCCAACTGCAGAGAATAAAAATACCCAATCTATTCCTAAATATTGCACAATTGAGCTTGAAAGCATTGGTGCAATTGCATAACCGATTGTCCCTGCTCCCAAAAATATTCCCATATATTTAGAAAGTTTAGAATTATTTTTACAAAATACATTAACCAAAGTTGTAACTTGAGGATGAAAAAGAGCATTTCCACCAACGCCAATTATAAAGAAAACAGCAAGAGGAATAACTGATTTTGAATGCATTGCAAGAGGCAAAAATATAGAAGAAATTGCAAGCCCCCAAAACATAAAAAATCTGTGGCGTGTTTTATCTGCAAAAAAACCAAACAGAGGTTGCATCATAGATGACATTAAGTGTGCAAGAGCAATTATAAAGCTAATTGTAGCCAAAGTTATACCCATTTTTTGAACTAAATATGGATACAGAGGAACTATTGCAGACGAAAAAATATCAACTGCAAAATGCCCCATACTAAGTGCTAAAACCGTTTTCTTTTCATTCATTGTTAATGCTTAAAGTGTCTAATACCTGTATTAATTATACATAAACCATACTTATCAGCAAGAGAAATTACATCAGCATCTTTAATACTACCACCTGGTTGAATTATTGCAGAAATTCTATTCATTGCAGCAACTTCAACATTATCAACGGCAGGCAAGAAACCGTCTGAGGCAATGACTGCGTCTTTTGGAGAATCGCAAACATTTTTAATTGCAATTTCCATAGCACCAACTCTATTTGTTTGCCCACCACAAATTCCAAGTGTTCTTAAATCTTTTGCAACAACAATTGCGTTAGATTTAACATATTTGCAAACCTTAAATGCGAAAATCATATCTTCAACTTGCTCAGCTGATGGCTTTGCTTTAGTAACAACTTTGAATGTATCTGGGTTTAAATCTAGACTATCAGCTTCTTGAACCAAAACGCCAAAAGGAGTTTGTCTAAATTCTTTATAATTCATAGCTTTAATATTTTCATATGGAGTATTAATTTTAATAACTCTTAAATTCTTTTTAGTTTTTAATTCTTCAATAGCTTCAATTGTGTAGCTTGGTGCTATAACAACTTCTAAAAACATTGAAGTTAATTTTTTGGCAAGCTCTAAGTTAATTTCTTTAGTTGAGCAAACAATTCCACCAAAAGCACTAATTGGGTCAGAATCAAGAGCCCTATCCCAAGCTTCATTTATTGTAGGAGCTAGTGCAACACCACAAGGCGTTGTATGCTTAATAATTGTTATACATGCACAATCAAAAAATTCAGATGAAATATTTATAGCAGCAGTTGCATCTAGAATATTGTTATAAGATAATTCCTTGCCACCTAAAACTTCATAATCAATAAAACCCTCTAAAGGATTTGAATATAAACCTGCTTTTTGATGAGGATTTTCGCCATATCTTAAATCAGATTTTTTATCTAAAACAAGACCATCAAAAGAATTTTTATCTTCTTTTAATAAGTTATTTTTAAGAGTTTTTGAAATTATAAAATCATATTTCGCAGTTTTTTCAATAGCTTTAATTGCAAGTTTTTCACACTCTTCTTGTGTAATATTTTCAAAATCTAAATCGTAGTCTTTAAAATCAGACAAAACGATAACATTTTGATAATTTTTAGCACCAGCTCTTAAAATTGAAACACCACCTATATCAATATTTTCAATTAAAGTTTCAATATCAACTTTTTTATTTATGTAATCTTCAAAAGGATATAAGTCAACTGCAACAAGGGAAAATGGTGGATTATTTAAAGTTGAAAATTCATTTTCACGAGCAAGAATTGAAGCAAAAATATCAGGGTGCAATGATTTAACTCTGCCACCTAATAATTCTTCAAAACCAGTTATTATTGAAGAATTTATTGCGTTTATTCCATTGTCATTTAAGTATTTGCAAGTAGAACCTGTTGCAACAATTTCCCAATTATTTTCAACTAATTTTTTCGCAAGCGAAAGCACGGCGTCTTTTTTAAACACGCTAATATATGCTCTTTTTTTCATTTTCCCCTCTCTAATTAGTGTCTATTGATTTTGTGCTCCGTAGCCAAACCAATTGCAAACACCGTCTGTAAAGAATCTATTTTCAAGCTCTTTCATAATTTCAGTGTTTGTTAGCTCAAAGCAAACAGGAGTAATTGAAACCATATTATGGCGAAGAGCAGCAATATCTGTTCCGTCTTCTTCATGTTTAGTTGTCAATTCGCCTGCCATCCAATAATATACCTTACCTCTTGGGTCAACTCTTTTTTCATAGTTGTCTGTAAACATTTTTGTTCCAAGTTTGGTAATTTCAACTCCAGGAATATCCTCTTCAACAAGAGCTGGAGTGTTGATATTTAAAATGGTATTTTTTGGAAATTTCATTTTTTCAATTTGCTTCAAAAATTTCAATAAGAATTTTGCAGCAGACAAGAAATAAATTGGCTCAGGAGTCATACTAGCTAATGACATTGCAATTGCAGGGTATCCAAGCATAGCACCTTCCATAGCACAGCTTACTGTTCCTGAATATAAAATATCTGTTCCTAAGTTTGGACCATGGTTAATACCAGAGATGATAATATCTGGTTTTTCATTTTCAGCCAAAATTGCATTAATCGCAATTTTAACGCAGTCACCAGGTGTTCCTGTGGTAACCCAAATGCGTTTTGCACCAAAACGTGATTCTAATTCTTCAACACGCAAAGGAGTATGCAAAGTTAAAGAATGCCCTGCAGCAGAACGTTCTCTATCTGGTGCAACAACATAAACTTCGTGTTCTTTGCACAAAACTTCCATTAAAGATTGAATACCTAAAGCCGAAATGCCATCATCATTAGAAATTAAAATTTTCATAAACAACTATTCCAAAACTAACTACATCTTTATTATAACATAATTTGCCAATTTTTGGGTTGTAGAGTAAAATATAATATATTAATTTGATTTTAAGGAGAAATAATATGGCAAGAATTGTAAGACCAACTTGGGCAATTAGATGTTCAAATTCATCTTGCAAAGAACTATTTGAAGTTGTTCAACTTGAAAAAGGCAAACAACAAGAAGTGGTTTGCCCAAAATGTGGCGAACATTATGTTTATCCTGTAGTAGATGACGAAGAATAATAAAAGATTTTATTCGTATAACGAATATTTAAAAGAAGTTTTTGGAAATAAAGTCCACAAACTTATTATTGATGCTGGATTTTCTTGCCCAAATAGAGATGGAACAATTTCTAGAGCAGGTTGTATTTTCTGTGATGAATCTGGTAGCTTTGGGCAAACGCACTCAAACCTATTATCAGTTAAAGACCAAGTTAAAACAGCTATTGAAAACTTGCCAAAACGCTTTAAGGCTGAAAAATTCATTGCTTATTTTCAAGCATATTCAAATACATATAAACCAGTTGAAGAGTTAAAAAAGATATACTCAGATGCCTTAATTGACCCTCGCGTTGTTGGAATTTCAATAGGAACACGCCCCGATTGCATTGATGAAGAAAAATTAGAATTAATTTCAAGCCTAAAATTCCCACAATTAGAATTAGGTTTGCAAACTGCACACGATAAAACCTTGAAGCTTATAAACAGAGGGCACAACCTAGAAACTTTTATAAAAGGCTATGAGCTTGCAAAAAGTTTTGGAATTAAAGTTTGTGTTCATTTGATTTTGGGTTTACCTGAAGAAAATAGAGAAATGATGATGCAAACAGCAAAATTAATGGCAGACCTCAAAATTGACGGTGTTAAACTCCATGTTTTAACTATTTTAAAAGGTTCAAAACTAGAGCATTTTAAGCCACAACCAGAAATTATGTCTATGGAAGATTATTGCAATTTATGTTGCGACATTTTAGAAATCCTGCCTCCAACAACAACCATTCAAAGATTAGCAGGAAGTGGGCTTAGAAGCGAATTAATCTCTCCTCTTTGGGTTAAGAGTAAATTTGAAACTCTAAATTTGATAGATAAAATTTTAGAGCAAAGAAATTCTTATCAAGGAAAATTCTACAAAGGCTAAACTCTAAAGTATTTAACTTTTCTCTCAAAATTATCTATGTCATCAGCTAAATTTAAGCGTCTAGCAAGGTCTAGTGCTCTTTGATAAAATAATGGTTCTCTAGGCTCAACAATGCACGCTTCTTTTGCAAAAGACATTGCAAGAGCATTATCGCCTTTAATTTCATATGAACGAGAGAATTGAGAATAGTATTTTCCACAATTTGGATTAATTTCTATTGCATTTTTGATGTATTCAATAGCTAAATCGGCTTCATTTAATTCATTTAAAACAAGACCTAAGAAATAATGGACTTCTGGATTATTTTTATCATAAGAAAGATAAGTTAAAAGCTCATCTTTAGCTTTTTCAAATTCTTTTCTTTTATAGAAAATTCTTGCTCTAGAATTATAAATTGGCAAAATTTTTGGATTAATTGCATATAATTCGCCTAAAATATATTCAGCTTTTTCTAATTCGTTTATATCAATATATAAATCTACAAGCTCAGCCCTAAATTCAATAGAACGAGTTTCTATTAAAAGCCCTTTTTCATAGATTTCTATTGCATTTTTAGGATATTGCATATCTTTATAGATTTTACCTAAAGTACTGTATAAAATTGGGTCTTTAGGGTCTTCCTTAATAATATCTTCAAGCTTCATTTTAGATTTAACAATATCGCCTTTTTGATAAAGGATAACGCATTTTAATATTTGAGCATCATTATAAAATTCATTGTTTTCATCAATTGAAGCTAAGTTTAAAAGTGCTTGTTCAATTTTATTTAATTTAAAATTCAACCAAGATAAAAGAATTTGTTTTGGTGGTAATGAATTTGGGTTATCATTCAATTCAATTGATTTTTTGCAAGAAATTAAAGCTTCTTCAAACCAGAAATTTTCTATATAGGCTTTAGACAATGATAAATGATAATCTGGATTTTTTGGATTATATTTAACAGCAGAAAGATAAGCAGAAATTGCAATTTCATATTCGGCAATTGCAAAATATGAAAGCCCTAGGAAATAATAGTTATCTCCTGTATTTTTAATATTATTTGCTTCTAAGAATAACTCAATTGCTCTTTTGTAATCTTTTTCAATGTAGCATAGTTTTGCCAAATCAAATCTGGCATCAAAATTATTAGGCTCAGATGATACAATTTTTTCTAAAATTTGTTTTTTATTTTGAATATCGGTTTTTGAAATTATATATAAAAGCTCTGAATCATCTTGATATTGAGAAGAAATTTCGCCCCAAACTTCCATAATTTCACCATATTTTTTTAATTCAAAAAGAATTTTAAAATAGAAAAGGAAGTTTTTTTCATCTTTTGAAGATTTAACAAGCAAACTAGCATATTCAAGAGCTTTATTGTAATCTTTAAGCTCAAAATACACATCAGCTAAACCATATAAAGCAGAAGGGTTTTCCGGGTTAATGTCTAAGGCTTTTTCAAACTGTTCAATTGCCCTTTCGTAATTTTTTAGAGAAAAATATAAAAAGGCAATTTGGGATATAATTTCGCATTTGCCATCTCCAACATCTGAGCAAGAAAGTGCTTTGTAAAGCATTTCAATTGCTTCTTTGTATAATTTTGAAGACTTTAGCTCAAACGAAACTCTTATAAAATCTAGGGCACAATCGCCTGTTAAATTCTTTTCTTCATCTCTCATAAAATAATTATATTTTTTTATTTATGGTTTTGCAAGTTTAATACTTTAGAATATAATAAATCAAGGAGGATATTATGGATAAAAAGATTTATGTTGCAGGACACAGAGGGCTTGTTGGAAGTGCCATTGTTAGAAATTTAAAAGAAAAAGGCTATAAAAATATAATAACCAGAACAAGCAAAGAGCTTGATTTAACAGGCACAAAGGCTGTTTTTGAATTTTTTGAAAAAGAAAAACCAGATTGGGTATTTTTGGCAGCAGCAAAAGTTGGCGGAATTCACGCAAATAATACTTATCCTGTTGATTTTATGCTTAATAATTTAAAAATTCAAAATAATATCATTGAAGCAAGTTTTAAAAATAATGTTAAAAAGCTTCTATTTTTAGGCTCTAGCTGTATTTATCCAAAAAATGCACCTCAACCAATTAAAGAAGAATATTTAATGACATCTCCACTAGAAACTACAAACGAACCTTATGCACTAGCAAAAATTGCTGGAATTTGCTTATGTGATTCTTATAATAGACAATATGGAACAGATTATATCGCAGTTATGCCTTGTAATTTATATGGTATAAATGACAACTATCACAACGAAAATGGTCATGTTCTTCCAATGCTAATTAGAAGATTTCATGAGGCAAAATTGAATGGTGCAAAAGATGTTACAATTTGGGGTACAGGAACACCGTTGAGGGAATTTTTGTTTAGTGATGATTTAGCAGATGCAACTGTTTATTTAATGGAAAACAAATCAGCAAAAGAAATTGGTAAATTTGTTAATATTGGAACAGGGATTGATTTACCTATTATTGAGCTTGCTAAACTAATTGCAAAAACTGTTGGCTTTGAAGGAGAAATTAAATTAGACACAACAAAACCAGATGGAACAATGAGAAAAGTTGTTGATGTTAATAAATTAAAAGAGCTCGGTTGGGAAGCCAAAACAACTCTTGAAGAAGGCTTAAAAATAACTTATCAAGACTTTTTAAATAACAAAGACTTGAGAATGTAATTTTAATCTTAAACAAATAAAAAGCCCACTTGTGTGGGCTTTAATATTATGAAAACTTTTTTTTAAATTAGCAGTGTCTGCAATTAGAATTGCTAAATAGAGCACCGATAGCACCACCTAGTGCAGCACCTGCAGCAATGCCAAACGGTGTAAAGGTAAATGAACCAAGAACACCACCGATAACTGCGCCAGCTCCACCACCAACTATAGTTTTAGCAGCGTGGCTTTCAGCGTGTGCTCTGTGGAAACCGTGTGGTCCGTGATGATTGTGATGATGAGGACCCATAGGGCGTGGTCCAAAGATAGATGGTCCACACATTGGTCCTTGAAATCTAGGTCCTACATGAACTGGGCCTCCGCAAACAGGTCCGTGATGATTAATTCCGCAATGTCCGTACATAATTTTATCTCCTCTATCTATTAATTGCCTCTCTCTTGTATAAAGTATTTTTGTTTTAAATAATTGCCTTTTTATTTGATGTATTTTTAAAAATGGCTGTTTTACAAGGGTTTTCAGCTTTACAAAACTTAACAATAGAATATAATCAGTATATATGTTATAATTAAGAAATACGAATGAGGTAAATATGAAAAAAGGTTTTACTCTTGCAGAAATGACAATGGTTACGGCAATTATTGGGGTTATTACTGCAATTTGTGTTACTCCAGTAATTAATAATGCACAAAACAAAGAATGGAATGCATTAACCAAAAAAGCTGTAACAACCATGCAAGATGCTATAGACTTAAAGCTTGCAGGCTATGGTTGGCCAGCAGATGGTGCTGATATAACATTTTTTCAATGGCTAACAAGAAATAATGAATATGAAAAATCTATTATTGACTTTGTTGAAAAAGATTCAGCTAATTTATATCTAAAAACAAAAAATAATATTGCATACTTTTTCCTTAGTTCAGAAAAAACAAATACTTGTCTAAAAACTCAAACGAATGACGGTATTGTTTCCGATTCTGCCGAATGCACAATATGTATTGATATAAATGGCAATGAAGGGCCTACATCTGGATACAATACAAGCAACTGGCAAACAAAATTAAAGCCAAAATACCAAGAAGCTAGTGCGAAAGATGTTATTTGTG
>JAZSMU010000107.1:0-17288 GCA_045536045.1 Candidatus Gastranaerophilales bacterium | reverse complement strand
GAAGTTTCAACTTGGAACGCTTTCGTTAGACAAAATTCTCAAGTTGCATACTCAAATTCAAACTTAGTTAAAAGATTAAACTACATAGATAACGTTTACACAAAACAACAAGGTGGCGTTATGGGAATAGAAAAAGTTGTTTCAAACATCGGAATGTATAAAGGTTTGAATTAAAAAGCGTAAGCCGTGTGTGAAACGAGCTTGGGCGTTGAGCCCAAGCGAAGTGTAACCGTACGATAGCGACAACAGGATAATTGAGCAAAATTTATGATAGCGAAGCGAAATAAATTCTTGCGAAATACCCACAGGAGCAAGAGAGCGTAAGCCAGAGTGAGTTTGAGCTTTCGTGGAGAAAGCGAAAACGCAACTGTTGATAGGCGACGTAGGATAATTGAGCAAAATTTATAATAGCGAAGCGAAATAAATTCTTGCGAAATACCCACAGGAGCAAAAAGTATAAGCCGTGTGAAACGAGCTTTAGCTCCTACGCATTAAAAACTTTTCCAGCAGGGCCATAAATTGATTGCATAATTTTTGCAAGACCTGCAAATGGACTTCCTTCTTCAAATGTTATTGGTGTGCCATCTTTTTTAAGAACAATTTCTAAGTTTGTATCAGCACCTTTTAAATTAAATTTATTGCTTGCTTTAAGAGATTTTGCAGAGCCTTTTGGAACATCTTCAAAACCTACAAATATTTTTGATAATCTTTCTAAAGTTTCTTTTCCTAAACCGTCTTCAACAATTTTTCCTTTTTTAATTGAAGCAATAATTGGTTCTAATTTTGTGCCATCTGGTAAAATTTCTTCAATTTTAATTTTAGATTTAAATACAGAAACTTTTACTTTACCTTTTGGTTTTCTAACAACTTCTTGAATAACTTTTGCAGGCTTTTTAACTAAAGCAAGAGCAGCCATAAAAAGCCCAACAAGCATAACTTTAGACCAGAATACTGGTTTTTTCTTTTGCTCATCTGTGAAATCAACTTTATTATCGTAGGCATTTCTTTTATAAGGACAAGCACTGTGCCCAAATGCAACATTTTTGTTTGAATATGGAGTTTTGTTTATACTTAACACTTGCATAATTTACCTACATGAATATAAAAAATTCAACACAAAAAAAATTGCCTATTTGTTAATATTTTTTAATTTTTGATATTTCAAATTTTTCATAATATCAGAAAAATATTTTTCTTTAGTTTCAGGAGGCATAAAATCAAGCTTTTCAATGCTTTCAAAAATTATTTTTACATCATCTTCTGATACTTCTTGAGTATTTAATTCTTCATCAGTTATATATGGCAAGTATTCATCTTCAATTTCTTGAAATTTTTCAACTGCGTTTGTCCAATCTTTATATGAAAAAAGAATATCATTAACTTGAATTTCTAAAGGATTAGCATATGTTTGAACCTTTTTTAATAATTGAGATTTAAACATTGTAAGCTCAGACGCAACTGCAGCATTTTTGCACAAAACTTTTAATTTAGAAGCTTTAATCCCATCTGGTTTTGTTAATTTTTCAAATTTTTTACCAACAATATCGCCCCAAAATGAAAATATTGTTGAGCATTTTAGGGCGAATTTGTATCTAGGATTTTCATCCAAATTTTTATTTAATATTTCTCCAATTGAGGTGAAATCTTCTTGCATTTATGCCTTTAAAGTTAATCCTGCTTGTTCTTTTAAAGTTTCTGCTTTAGATGTATCTTCCCAAGGAACATAGAAATCAACTCTACCAACATGTCCGTATGCAGCAAGTTTTTGGTAGAATTTGCCACCATTTCTAGATGGAAGATTTCTTAAGTCAAATTGGTTGATAATTGCACTTGGTCTTAAGTCAAAATTCTTTTCAACAAGTTTTGAAATTGCTTCATCTTCAATTTTTCCTGTTCCAAATGTGTCAACTAAAACAGATACAGGTTTTGCAACACCAATTGCATAAGCTAACTCAACTTCGCATTTTTCAGCAAGTCCAGCTTTAACAATGTTTTTAGCAACCCAGCGAGCAGCGTATGCAGCAGAACGGTCAACTTTTGTTGGGTCTTTTCCAGAAAATGCACCACCACCATGACGAGAATAACCACCGTATGTATCAACAATGATTTTTCTTCCTGTAACGCCAGCATCTCCTTGAGGACCACCGATTACAAATCTTCCTGATGGGTTAATTAAATATTTTGTTTCAGCATCTGGTTTAATTGGTTCAGTTGCAAAAACATAGTCAATAACATGTTCAATTAAGTCTTTTCTAATTATTGCTTGGCATTTAACATTATCTTCTTCGCCATTAATAATTGGGTCGTGTTGAGTTGATAAAACAATTGTATCAATTCTATATGGACGACCTTCTTTATATTCAACAGTAACTTGAGATTTGCCGTCTGGTCTTAGGTAATCAACTAATCTTTCTTTGCGAACTTCAGATAATCTTTTTGAAAGTTTGTGAGCTAAAGAAATTGGAAGTGGCATTAATTCTGGTGTTTCATCACAAGCAAAACCAAACATAATACCTTGGTCGCCAGCACCAACTTCTAGTGTTTCTTCTGCTGAAGTTTTAGCGTTATCATCTCTTGTTTCTAATGCTTTATTAACACCACCAGCAATATCTGTAGATTGTTCATCAATTGAAGTTAAAACAGCACAAGTTTTGTAGTCAAATCCACCACCTTCTTCGCCTTTATAACCAATTGATTTAATTGTATTTCTAATAATTTTTGGTATATCAACATAACAGCTTGATGTGATTTCGCCACAAACAAGAGCCATACCTGTTGTTACTGTAGTTTCTGCAGCAACTCTAGCTTTAGGGTCTTGCCTTAAAAATTCATCTAAAATTGCATCTGAAATTTGGTCGCAAACCTTATCAGGATGTCCTTCTGTAACTGATTCTGATGTAAATAAGAAATTTTTAAGAGCCATCTTATCCTCCAAATTAATAATAATAAAATTTTATATTAAAAATAAATTTAATCAATTAAATAAACTTTTTTAAATTTTTTTATGCTAAAATTTTTTTATGAAAATTTACTTGCTTGCATTACTATTTTCAACAATCGCAGGACTATCAACATTAGTTGGTGGTTCAGTTGCGTTTTTTGTTAAAAGAAATTCAATGAAAATGCTCTCTGTTGGGCTAGGTTTTTCTGCAGGAGTTATGATTTTTATATCATTGACTCAACTTTTAGCAGAGGGCAGTGAGTTAATTAAAGAAGCCTTTGGCAAAAACCAAGATTGGATAACTCTTGTTGCTTTTGCAGCTGGTATTTTGCTTGCAATTTTAATTGACTATTTAATCCCAGACCATATTCAAGAAAAAGTTGATTTTGGCGATAAATCTGATGATAAACTAATTATTGATAGTGTTGAAGAAGAAGTCAGAGAAGGAATTTTCAAAACTCCTGAACAAATTATGAAAATTAAAAGAGCAGGGCTAACAACTGCTGTTGCTCTTGCTATTCATAATTTTCCTGAAGGCTTAACAACATTTTTTGCAACAACTGCAGATATAAAACTTGGTTTATCTATCGTGGTTGCAATTGCTCTGCATAATATTCCAGAGGGCATTGCTGTTGCAGTTCCAATTTATCACGCAACAGGCTCAAGATTAAAAGCATTCAAATATTGCCTTTTTGCAGGGCTTGCAGAGCCTTTAGGTGGCGTTGTTGGTTTTTCTTTAATACATTTCTTGTTCCCAAATTTAACAATTGGGGTAATGTATGCAACAATTGCAGGAATTATGACTTACATTTCATTTGACACTTTGCTCCCATTATCTAGAAAATATGACACAGCACACTACTCTATTACAGGTGTAGTTTTAGGAATGCTTTTAATGGGCTTTGGAATTTACGTTTTATTCCCTTAAATTAAAGTTCAAAAGTGTGAGGCAAAAGCTCGTCTATTGTCCAAATTTTAAGCTCAGAATTTTTGTCATCAGAAATAATTTTTGTGTCATCTGATTCTTTAAATTCTTGAATCCACTGTCTGCAAGCTCCACAAGGAGTGCAAGGCTTTTGAGTTGGAGAATAAATTGCAATAGCAACAATTTTTGTTTTTTCTCCTTGTGCAATAGCTGTTGAAATTGCATTTCTTTCAGCACACAAAGTTAAACCATAGCTAGAATTTTCTACATTTGTCCCAACATAAATATTCCCGCTTTGATACAGGACACAAGCACCTACTGGAAATTTTGAATAAGGCGAATAAGAGTTTTCAGAGGCTTTTTTAGCACATTCCAACAATTCTAAAAATTTAATTTCCATATTTGTCCTCGCATTTTTAAGGGTTCTAATATTTTAACACTTTTTAATTCGTTTTTAAAGTGCAGATTACATTTGAGCAATTTTTAAAAGCTCGCCTATCGCAACTTCGTAGCTTGTTCCGTCATTAACATCTTGGATTAAATAATTGTCTATTTTTTCTTTTAAAGCAATTGCCTTGTCGCAAAGTGGGTCTGAACCTTTCGCATAAGCACCAATATTAATTAAATCTTCATTCTTTTTATAAGTTGCAAGAAGATTACGAATAAAGCCAGCAGACATTTTATGCTCTTTTGTTGCAATATTAGACATTACACGAGAAATACTCTCTAAAACATCAATTGCAGGATAATGGTTTTTATGTGCTAAATCACGAGAAAGAACAATATGACCATCTAAAATACTTCTTGCAGTATCTGAAATTGGTTCATTAAAGTCATCACCCTCAACAAGAACTGTATAAAGCCCTGTTATTGTGCCTTTTTCATTAATTCCAGCTCTTTCTAAAATTTTTGGCATAAGAGCAAAAACAGAAGGCGTGTAGCCTCTTGTTGCAGGAGGTTCGCCAACAGCAAGCCCAACTTCCCTTTGAGCAAGTGCAATACGAGTTACGCTATCTAGCATAAACAAAACATCTTTGCCTTTATCTCTGAAAAATTCTGCAATAGCACAAGCAACAAAAGCAGCTTTAATTTTAACTAATGAAGGTTGCTCAGAAGTTGCACAAATAACAACAGAACGTTTCATACCCTCTGGTCCCATTGTATTTTCAATAAATTCGCGAACCTCTCTTCCACGTTCTCCAATTAAGGCAATGACATTAACATCTGCCGTTGTATTTTTTGCCATCATTGCAAGAGTGGTGCTTTTCCCAACTCCTGAACCTGCAAAAATACCCATTCTTTGCCCTTTTCCAACTGTTATAAAGCCATCTATTGCTCTAATTCCCAAAGAAAGTGGTTCATCAATTGGTTTTCTCATTAAAGGATTAATAAATTCTGCATTTGTTGAATATAATTTTTCTGGAACAATATCACCATAGCCATCAATAGGTTCGCCTAATCCATCTAAAACTCTTCCTAACATTGCTTCAGACACTTTTATTTTCATATTTGAACCTGTATTTATAACAGGTGCACCTGCCATAATGCCTTCCATTGAGCTTAATGGCATAAGTAAAATTCTATTTGAACGATAGCCAACAACTTCAGCCATGATTTTTTTGGTTTTAGAATCGTCTTTATATATATAGCACAAATCGCCAATACTAGATTTTGGACCATCTGCTTCAATAATCAGCCCAATAATTTCAACAACTTTGCCATAGGCTTGCATTGTTTCAACTTCTTTAACTTTATTTATTTCGCTTGATAAATCAATTTTCTCAGTCTTGATTTCCATTTAAAATCTCGTTTGCAATTTTATCAATTTGTGTGCTTATTGAACAATCAATATTGCCAGATAAAGACTCAACAATAATAGAATCATCTGCTATTTTTGGATTTATGACAATTCTCACATTCATAAATTTTTTATCAAAATCTTGTGGTAATCTTTGAGCTAAAACAGGGCTAATCATTACATTAACTTGAGATTTTGTTTCTAGTAAAAGCAGTGCTCTATCAATAATTTTTCCTAAAATATCTTCATTTATTGCTTCAAAACAAACTTTTTTGGAAATTTCAAAGCATAAATTTAAAATATCAGTTTTTGTTGAAGACAAAATCTTGTTTTTAATTTCAAAATTAGATTTTGCAAAAAGGTCAACAGCGTCTAGCTTTTCTTGAGCCTCTTGCTGAGCTTTTTTAATACCTTCTTCATAACCTCTATCATGCCCTTGTTTTTCGCTTTGCTCATAAGCAGATAGTTTCAATTTTTCAATTTCTTGCTCTATTATTTCTTTTCTTGCTTTTAATTCGTCAATTTCTCTTTTAGCTTGAGCTCTAGCTTCTGCTATAATTTGTTGTCCTTTTTCTTTTGCCCTTTGGATAATTGGTTCCATTACATCTTTAATTTGAATGGTATCAACATTTTCAGGAATTTCAATTTCGTCTTCCTTGTCGCCAATCGTAACAGAATTATCCATATTAATATTGTAGTCTCTAATTCTACTCAATTAATTCATCCTCAGCACTGTCTTTGTAAATTACAATTTCGCCACTAGACTCTAAGCTTCTAATTGTAAATACGATTTTAGCTTGCATTTCTTGAACATCTTTAGCTCTAGCTGGTCCTAAGTATTCCATTTCTTCTAATAGAATTGCTTGAGCACGTTCTGACATATTAAACAAGAATTTATCTTTAATATCATCTCTAACGCCTTTAAGAGCCAAGCAAAGGTCTTTTGATTCAACTTCCCTTAAGATTCTTTGAATAGCTTTGTCTTCAAGGTTAATAATATCTTCAAATACGAACATTAATGAACGAACATTTTCTGCAACTTCTGGAGTTACTTCTTCTAACATTTCTATAACGTTCTTTTCTGTAGCACGGTCGGTTCTGTTCAATATGCTTGCAAGAGTAGCAGTTCCACCAACTTTTGAAAAGTCTTGAACAACAACATTTGAAAATCTTGATTCAACAATTTTTTCAACTTCTGAAATAATTTCAGGGTTTGTAGATTCCATTTGTGCAATTTTTAAAGAAACTTTTGCTTGAACAGATGGAGGAAGTGAGTTCAAAACTTTTGCTGAAATTTCAGGTTTTAAATATGCTAAAATAAGAGCAATAAGTTGTGGATTTTCGTTTTGGAATGATGTTGCCAAGTGAACTGGGTCAGCGTCATTAAAGAATTGGAATGGGTTTGTGTTTAGGACAGAAACTAATCTATCTAAAATTTTATCTGCTTCTTCAGAACCATATGCTTTTTCTAAAAGTGTTTTAGCATAATTCATACCACCTGATGACACCATATCTGAAGCTTTAAAAATTGTGTGAAATTCATTAACAATTTCTTCTAAAGCTTCTGTTGGTAATTTTTGCATTGAAGCAATATCTAAAGTAATTTGTTCCAAGACTTCATCATCATGAATATTTTTCAAAATTTCAGCACTAGAACCTGGTCCTAACAAAATTAGGAGTGCTGCAACTTTTTGTGAAGGTTTCATTTTAGAAACATCTATTTTTTGTGGTGCTGAGTCTTTTTCTTTAGCCATTTATTATTCTCTTATGTATGTTGTAAGCAACCTTGCAGCTTCTGCAGGGTCTTGAGTGATTGCTTCTGTTATATCATTTTTCTTTCTTTCAACAACTACGTTGAATATATTTTCTTCTTCTTTAGGAATTTCAACTTCTGCCTCTTGCATTGCTATGAATGGGTCAACATATTCAACTTCTTCAACATATCTTTGAGGTTCAACAGAAGACCTTTTCATAATGCTTGCAAATGTTTGAAGTGCCACAAGTCCTAATACTAATAGTACCACAAGTGGTGCAACTTTTGTAAGAAGCATATCAATTATGTTGTATGTCATTGCTTGTTTTTGTTGAGCTTCATCTAATGTTACTGTTTCTTCTTGAGTGAATTTCAAGCTTGAAACATTAACAACATCTCCTCTTTCAGGATTCATGCCACCTGCAGCCATAACAAGGTTTTCAATTTCTTCTTTTTCAGAATCTGTAAGAATTTTATTAACTGCAACTGCAACTGTCATTCTTTTAACTTCGCCAGGAGCATAAACAACTTGTTTAATTTCTTTTGTAACTGCGTAGTTTACATAGCTTTTTTCTTTTTCATAAGAAAGATTTTTAGCATTTTGTTGTTGGCGAAGTGCTTCATCAGTTGAGCTTGTAGCAGATTCTGCTGTTGCAATTTCTGCTGATTTTTGTTGATTTAATGGATTTTCATAAGATTCTTTTTCGCCTTGAGAAGAAACTATAATCCCTTTATCATCATTAATTGGTGTATAGCTTTCAATTGTAGAACGTGTTGAATTAAAGTCTAAATCTGCACTAACTTGGACTGAAACATTGTTTCTGCCCATAATAGTTTCAAGTGTATCTTTAATTTTTTTAGCGCTATTTTTTTCAAATGTTGATTTAAAGCTTTGCATATCATTTGAGCTTTTTGAAACATCATCAGATAAAATATTTCCATATTGGTCTGTTAAGAAAACTTTATCTGGAGTAAGTCTTGGGATAGAATACGCAACAAGATTTTTAATTGCACTAACTTGATTTGCTTTAATTTTATAGCCAGGTTCTAAAATAAGCATAACGCTAGCTGATGGAGTTTCATCTTCATCTGAAAAAACTGAACGCTCGGGGTCAGCAAGCTGAACCCTCGCTTTAGAAACTCCATTTAATTTTTCAATAGAACGTGTTAATTCGCCTTGAAAAATTCTTTGTTTGGTAAGCTTATTTTTAAAATCTGTTGAGCCTAATTGCAAGTCATCTAAAAGGTCAAAACCTGGTGCTGCATCTTGAATAAGGTCATTTTCTGCAACATGCATACGAAGCTCATCTTTTTTATCTGCAGCAACTAAAATTGCTCTTTTATCTTCTGAAATTTTATACGCATAACCTGATTTTTTAAGGCTTTCTGCAATTGAAATTACATCAGGTTCAGATAAATCTGAATATAGAACAGTCCAGTTTGGTTGAGTTGATTGAATAATGAAATAAATACTTGCAACCAAAGCAACTAACACAAGAGCTGTAACAGAAAATTTTTGGTTTAAATCTAAGTTATTCCAAAGTTTTCTTATGTCATCTATAATTAGTTTTAAATTACTGTTCATTTTCTCTTCCTATGTTAGTTATAATAGCTTGTTTTAAGCCTTTTTTCTAATTTGTTAAGAATACTTTATATATTCATATTCTTAAATTCATTGTATGTATTTAGTGCTTGGTTTCTTAATTGGATTGCCATTTGCATTGCAAGTGATGATTTTTCTTGTGCAATCATAACTTCGTGAATGCTGATATCGCCACCTGCTGCAAGTGTTTCAACTGCTCTTTCTGCATTTCTTTGAGATTCATTTAATGAATTGATTGAACCTTTAATTGAATCTCCAAAAGCATTCATCATTCTTGCACTATCTGAAAGATTTTCAATTTTATTAGCATTAATTGTGTCAAGGCGAACATCAATATTTGTTCTCATTGACAATTTATCATCAATTCTATTTTGTCTTGCTGTTGCTTCATTAAAAGCTTTTTCAAATTCCATTTGCTCTTCAAGGCTAGCAGTTATTTGATTAACATCTTTTTGGAAGATGTTGTTAAATTCTTGAAGTGAATTTATGCTATTGAAATTAAACGCCATAATTTACCTCTTAAATTCCTAAAGCTGCCTGAATCATTGTTTTTGTGGTGTTTGCAACAGTAGCTGATGCTTCATAAGCTTTTGAAGCATTAACCATATTAACCATTTCTTCAACCACATTTACATTTGGAAGTGTCAACATTCCATTTTCATCTGCATCTGGGTGAGTTGGGTCATAAATTGTTCTAAATGCGTCATTGCTTTCGTGAATACCAGCAACTTCAACACCTTGAGTTATTCCTGACACATCTCCCATAGAAACACCACCTCTTAAAAAAGCTCCCATAGGACCAACTGATGTTGAAATATTTGCACTTGGAAATTGTTCATTTGCTAGTGCATTTTTGTATACAGCTTGAAAGGTAACTTCTTTTTTTCTGTATACTTCTCTTTCTCCTTGAGCATTTCTTGTTGAGTTTGCATTCGCAATATTGCTTGAAATTGTATCCATTTGGATTCTTTGAGCATTCATTGCACTTGCTGTAACATCAAAAACATTAAAACTCATTTAAATCCCCTTATTGTCCCTTAATTACTTGTTCAAGTCCATCAAAAGACCTGCCTAAAAGTGTTGATAATATTGTGTATTGTGTCCCTGTTTTGGCTGTTTGCATCATTTCGTTTTCTAAGCTAACATTGTTTCCTTCGTGGTTTTGCCCAACAAAATCTGTTACAACTGTTGGTTTATAGTTTTCATCAATTTTGTTTTGGCTAAAAAACGCTTCCCTTGCAGGGTCAAATTTTTTGAGTGCTTCAGCTGGATTTTCAACAAACATTTTAGAATTTTGAAGTCTTTCTTGTTCTCTTTCATCAGCCATTTTAATTGCATGTTGGATTTGAGCTTCAAATTCAACATCTCTTCTTTGGTAATTTGGTGTTAAAACATTTGCTGTGTTTGAAGCTAGGGCCTTTTGTCTTTCATAAAGCCCATCTAGTGCCATTTCTGTAATTGTTCTTGTTCTACTGTTAATAAAATCCATAATCACCCTAGTAGTAAATTTCTGTTTTGTTTTGGGCAGTTGGAAGTTTGATTAAAAATTCTGTTTTTTCTTTGTTAGAAACATTTAATCTAATTACCCCACCTAGTTTTTCAATGTTTTTCTTAGAAATATATAAGCCAATTCCCCAGCCTTCTTCTTTTGTTGTAAAGCCTGAATTGAAAATTTCTGATTTAATAGATTCTTCAATTGGCTGTCCATGATTTGCAATATATAGCTCAACAAAATTGTTTTCTTCTTTTAAAATAATTTCAATTTTATCGTTTTCAACTGCATCATTTGCGTTTTGAATAATATTTAAAACTGCACCTTGAATTTTTTCTTTTGCAACTTTAAATTCTCTATTTAAACAATCAGTAAAAACAATGTCATTATTTTTTGCTTTTAAGTTTTCTGCTGATAATGAAACAACATTATTAATAATTTCAACAATATCTGCTTTTTCTTCTTCTTTGTTGATGTTTCTGATTTCGCCTAAATTATATTTAATAATTTCAATTGCTTTATTGATTGTTTTAACTTCTGAAATGTTTTCGTGTTTTTTATCAATTAATGTTGAATTAATTTCTAAAATGCTCAATTGATTTTTAATTTCGTGCGAAAATTCTTTTAAACTGTCTAGTTTTTCTAGTTTTTGAGCAATTATCATTTCTTCTTTTGACATATATTCATTTTCTTGAACATTTTGGTTAAGAATATCAATAATATTTGTCAAAACTTCATTTAATAGAATATTTTCACGACGTTCTGGTCTATATGAATAAAATTCTTCAGACAAATCTTCTTTCATGCAATCTTTAATAATTTCAAAACATTCGTTGATTAATCTTGAGTTTGTAAGGAAAAACAACTTGCTTTTGTCATTTTTGCTATCTTCAAAATCCCAAGCAATGAAAATATTAAATCTTGCAGAAGTTACAAGTAAAAATTCTACTGTTTTAAATTCATCAACAGTTAATAATTCTCTATTTGTTAAATCTTTAAGATTGATGTGTTCTGAATATTCTAATCTTCTTAATAAACTATCAATTTCTTTAATGTTTCTCATTCTTGAAAGAATAAGAGCTTTAACACTGCCACAAGCAACAGGTTTGAGAATTGACGAAATTATACCTGTTATTGTGTTTTTTGAAATATAGTTTGAAAATGAACTATCAATGAAGTTTTTAATGTTTACATTTTTCATGATTAAACCGCTATTTTTCTTCTATTTGTAAAACCTTTGTTAATTGCATAAAGAACTGCTTGAGTTCTGTCATTTACTTGAAGTTTTTGGAAAATGTTGTTTACGTGAGTTTTAACAGTTGTTTCTGAAATGAATAGTTGTTGTGCAACTCCTTTATATGTAATTCCGTTTGTTAAAAGCTCTAAAACTTCTTCTTCTCTATTTGTAAGCTCTTTTAATAGATTTTCTTCGTCATCATCTGCGTGCATATTTGGATTTTTCTCAAATTCTTGGAAGTATTCAAAGAATTTAGAAACTAATGAATTTGGAAGATAAATTTTGCCAGATGCAACTTCGTCTAGTGCATGAATTAATTGAGCTGAAGCCATAGTTTTTAAGATATAGCCTTTCGCACCAACTTTCATAGCACGATAGATTAAATCAACATCATCATAACCAGTTAATGCTATAACTTTTGTTCCAAGTCCTAGTTTTTCAATTTCTTGAATACCAGTAATACCATCAACTTCTGGCATGTTGATATCCATTAAAACTAAATCTGGTTGATGTTTTTTAATTAAAACAAGCGCAATATTTACATTTGCTGCGTTTGCAATAACTTCATAATCATTTTCCAGATTAATTAATTCTCTAATACCTGAAGCGTGGTCATAATTGTCATCTACAACAATTACTCTTGATTTTCTTTTAAAATCGCCAATTCTCATAAATATCCCCCAAAATTAGTAATATTATTCTTCTATCTTTTAAAAATATAGCCTGCTTAGAGGACACATTCATCAATAAAAAGGTTAATTTTGCACCAAATAGTGTGGATAAATGGGTCTAAATCTTTAGATTGATATTTTCGCTTTTTTGCTTGGGAGAGTAAGGCTTTGGCTTTGTCAAACAAGAATAGAATAAAAAGATGAGAGGTGGAGTGTTTGGTGTAGATTATAAAGAGTATGGGTTTTATCAAATTTCCCATTAAAAAAGCGAGGTAAAAAACCTCGCTTTAATAAAATGTTTATCAACTAAAACCTTTTCTCAGATGCACTGATTCTAGCAAGTGCCTTAGCTAACGCAAGCTCTGCTCTTTCAACTTCAATGTCTCTGCTTCTTGCGTTAATTCTTGCTTCTGCTCTTTCTTTTGCAGCTTTAGCTCTTGTAACATCAATATCTTTTGCGAATTCTGCAACATCAGTTAAAATTGTTGCAACATTATCGCTAAATTCAAAAATTCCACCCATTGTTGTTATAAATTCGCACTCTTTATCTGTAACAAATTTAGTTACTCCAATTTCAAGGGGTGTAATGAATGGAATGTGGTCTTTCAAAACACCAAATGAACCATCTGGACCTACTGAGTAGATTTCTTGAACATTATCTATATCTAAAAGAACTTTTTCATGAGTAATTACTTTTAATTTCATATTTATTCTTTCATAGTTTTGGCTTTTTCAACTGCGTCTTCAATTGTTCCAACCATATAAAATGCTTGTTCTGGAAGGTCGTCGTGTTTACCTTCAATAATTTCTTTGAAGCCTTTTATAGAGTCTTCTAATTTAACATATTTACCTTTAACGCCAGAGAATTGTTCTGCAACAAAGAATGGTTGAGATAAGAATCTTTGGATTTTTCTTGCTCTTTGAACTGTTAATTTATCTTCTTCAGATAATTCGTCCATACCTAAAATTGCAATAATATCTTGCAATTCTTTATATTTTTGAAGAATTTCAAGCACTCTTTTTGCAACAGAATAATGCTCAACTCCAATAACATTAGGGTCTAAAGCTCTTGAAGATGATTCTAGTGGGTCTGCAGCAGGGTAAATACCTAAAGATGCAATGTTTCTAGATAAAACTGTTGAAGCGTCTAAGTGAGTAAATGTTGTTGCAGGAGCTGGGTCTGTTAAGTCGTCTGCAGGAACATAAATTGCTTGAACAGATGTAATTGAACCATCTTTTGTAGATGTAATTCTTTCTTGCAATTCGCCCATTTCTTGAGCAAGTGTTGGTTGATAACCAACGGCAGAAGGCATACGACCTAATAGAGCTGAAACTTCACTACCTGCTTGGGTAAATCTGAAAATGTTATCAATAAATAACAACACATCTTGATGAGTAACATCTCTAAAATATTCTGCACAAGTTAGAGTTGATAAACCAACTCTCATACGAGCACCAGGAGGTTCGTTCATTTGTCCATAAACAAGTGCAACTTTGTCTAAAACGCCTGATTCTTTAAATTCGTTGTATAAATCGTTTCCTTCACGAGTTCTTTCGCCAACGCCACCAAATACTGAAACGCCATTATGTGCCATTGCAATATTATGGATTAATTCTTGAATTAAAACTGTTTTGCCTACACCTGCACCACCAAAAAGACCGATTTTACCACCTTTTTGGTATGGCATAAGCATATCAATAACTTTAATACCTGTTTCTAAAATTTCAATATCTGTATTTTGGTCTGTTAATTTTGGAGATTCTCTATGGATTGGGAAATAATCTTCGGCAACAACCTCGCCTGCATTATCAACAGGTTCGCCTAAAACATTTAAAATTCTTCCTAAAACACCTTTCCCAACAGGAACTTTAATTGGGTTTGAAGTGTTTATAACTTCCATTCCACGTTTAAGACCATCAGTTGAGCTCATTGCAACTGAACGAACTGTGTTTTCGCCCAACAATTGTTGAACTTCGGCAACTGTTTTTTCGCCATTTTCATTATAAATTTCTAATGCGTCATAAACTTCTGGAAGCGAATTTTCATCAAACTGAACGTCTAAAACAGGTCCTATAACTTGAACGATTTTTCCTTTTTTATCAGACATTTTAACCTCATAATTTTATTCATAACTATTATACAAAATGAGACCGATTTTTGACAAAAAAAATAGAGAAATTTACTTCATTTTGTTGAGAAGCCAAATCTTCAAACTTTGGCTTCTCATATTTATTACGAAATGTAAAATTTAAGAAAATTATTAAAGTTTTTTAGACAAAAATCCGTAATTTATACTACAGAAGACAAAATGGAGCGACTATGGCAGGTTCAATTAGCAATTACAATGTTCAACCTTTTGGGTTAAATGTTATTACGCCAAGAACTAATCAACAAGTTAAAGAATCAGTGTCTGATGCAGTTGGTTCTCTTTGGGGTCCTGTTATAGAATATTTTGAGTCTAACGAAAATGTTTTCTCTGGTGATGTTGCGAAAGAAATTGAATCCCTAAATATGCAAACAATGCGACTCGGAATGGAGCTTCGCAAGGGACAAGAAAAACATTCGTTTAACATTAAAGGCTAATTTTTAACAGATGAAAATTCTTTTGTAACATCTGTAATAGCTTTGATGAATTTTTGTGCAACTTCTTCAATATATTCTTGAGTTGTTAAACCGTTTATAACAATGTCTGCTAATTGCATTGTTGGGCGAATATAACGGAAAGCAGTTTGGTTAACATCATTAAATTGCATATCTGCTGCTGCACCTGTTTTGCCACGCACAATTGCCCTTTTATACCATCTGTCTTTAATTATTTCAAATGGAGTATAAACATAAACTTTAACATCAATAATTTCTCTTAAAGATTCATCTAAAACATATAAACCTTCATTTAAGATTAATTTTGCTGGTTTTTTCAATTCTCCCATAGGAGATGATGCACAAGTAACAAAGTCATATGCTGGAGAATGAATTTCAAAGCCATTTTTTAGGGCAATTAAGTGTTCTTTCATTGTTTTAAGGTCAATAGCATCTGGAGTGTCAAAACTAAAGCCTGTTTTGAATAATTCCTCATAGCTTCCAGCTTCTGTTAATTCTTTTGAAGCATCTTTATAATAGTCATCACAGCTAATAACTGTGTATATGTTTGCGTTTGAACGAACACATGCTTTTGCAGTATTGTTTACTAAAGTTGTTTTTCCGCTTGCAGATTCCCCTGCAATTGAAACTAAGAATGTAGAATTTTTTTCTAAAATTGCTTTTCTTGCAATATTAAACAAAAATGCTTCGCTAATTTTTAAAATTAACGGCTGTTTTTGGGCTCTATCTTCTTCAATTACTTTTCTAATGTTTTCTAAAATCCTAGCAACATAAGGGATATCAGAGGAAATATTACTTTGCACACTCAAACCTTTCTTTTCCAAATCATTAATAGTATTTTACTACAAAAAAATTATTCATCAATTATCATAGAATTTTCTTCTGCTTGTGCATTTTCAATAAGCTTATATGCCATATAAGCACCCGTTGCAACAGCTTTTGGGTCTAATTCTGTTAAATTTGCAATATCAATTATTGCAGAATTAAGCTCAGGATTTTCTTCTTTAATATAATGAATCATTCCTTTTCGCCATGCAGAAATGTCTAAAATAATATCATCAACAACTTTTTTATAATTTTCTTCGTAAATAGTTGGAAGCATAGGTTAATTTTAGTTTTTTTTGCTCTAAATGTCAATTTATGGTAAATTTTAAGTGAAGAATTTTTGTTATATAATTTTTTTGAAATATTAAAGGAAAAAAAGATGAGTTTTGAAGAATTAAAAGAAAAATATGAAATGGTTATTGGGCTAGAAGTTCATGCTCAATTAAAAACCAACACAAAAATATTCGCACCAGATGGTGCAGCATTTGGAAAAGAGCCAAACTCACAAGTTTCAACAATTACATTGGGGCTTCCTGGTGTTTTACCTGTGTTAAACGAAAAAGTTGTTGATATGGGAATTTTGTGTGGGCTAGCTTTTGGTTCAACAATTCCAAAAAGATGTAAATTTGATAGAAAACAATATTTTTACGCAGACCTTCCAAAAGGTTATCAAATTTCTCAATATGACGAACCAATTTGCGTTGGTGGAAGCATTAAAATTTCAAACAAAACAATTGGAATTACAAGAGCTCACTTAGAAGAAGACGCTGGAAAACTTGTTCACGCAGGTGCAGACGGTCTTTTTGGCTCTAGCTATTCTTTAGTTGACTTAAACAGAGCTGGAACTCCACTTTTAGAAATCGTTTCAGAACCTGATATGAGAAGCTCTGAAGAAGCAAGAGAATATATGGAAGAGCTTCGTTCAATTTTGAGATATATAGGCGTTTGCGACGGAAACCTTGAAGAAGGCTCTATGAGATGCGACGCAAACATTTCTATTCGTCCTAGAGGACAAAAAGAATTTGGAACAAGAGCAGAAATTAAAAACGTTAATAGCTTTAGAGCACTTCAAAGAGCTATTGACTATGAATATCAAAGACAAATTGAAATTGTTGAAGATGGTGGCGAAGTTGTTCAAGAAACACGTCTTTGGGACGACAACTCAGGTACAACAAGCTCTATGAGAGGGAAAGAAGACGCACATGATTACAGATATTTCCCAGAGCCAGACTTAATGCCACTAGAAATTTCTGAAGAATGGATTGAAAGAGTTCGAAAAACAATGCCAGAGTTGCCAAGCCAAAAACTTGAAAGATATCAAGGTTTAGGTTTAAGCGAATATGACGCAAAAGTTATTGTTGCTCAAATGGATATTGCTTTATTCTTTGACAAAGTTTTAGAAGCAAATGTTAATCCAAAAATTGCAACAAACTTCCTAATG
>JAZSMU010000015.1:0-14874 GCA_045536045.1 Candidatus Gastranaerophilales bacterium | reverse complement strand
GTTGACGAGAAAAACAAAAATGTAATTTTAACAGAAGCTGGCATTGATAAGGCTCAAGAGCTTTTAAATGTTAATGAATTATTTGATATTCAAACACAATACGCACACCACCTTTTGCAAGCCTTAAAAGCAAAAGAACTTTACATTAAAGATACAGACTATATTGTAAAAAATGGCGAAGTTGTTATAGTTGATGAATTTACAGGTCGTTTAATGGAAGGCAGACGCTGGTCTGAGGGGCTTCATCAAGCAGTTGAAGCGAAAGAAAATGTTCAAATTCAAGATGAAACACAAACTTTGGCTTCAATTACTTTCCAAAATTTGTTTAGATTATATCCAAAATTGTCTGGTATGACAGGAACAGCAATGACAGAAGAAGCCGAATTTGGCAAAATTTATAATCTTCCTGTTACACCAATACCAACAAATAGACCAGATATTAGAATTAATAATGCAGATGTTATCTATAAAAATCAACGCGTAAAATACAACAAAGTTGTTGATGAAATTGAAGCTATGAACAAAATTGGTCGCCCTGTTTTGGTTGGCACAATTTCAATTGATAAATCTGAATATTTGTCCTCACTTCTTAAAAAAAGAGGGATTAAACACAATGTTTTAAACGCAAAACACCACGAAAAAGAAGCTTATATCATTGCTCAAGCAGGCAGAGTTGGTGCTGTTACAATTGCAACAAACATGGCAGGAAGAGGAACAGATATTCTTTTAGGTGGCAACCCAGAATACCTAGCAAAAGAAGACTTGGATTCAAAAGGCATTACTTCAAAAGACAAAAATTATGAAGAAAAGAAAGAAATTGCCCTAAAGAGAGCAAGAGAAATTACAGAAGCTGAGCATGCTAAAGTTGTTGAATTGGGTGGGCTTCATGTTATAGGAACGGAACGCCACGAATCAAGAAGAATTGACAACCAATTAAGAGGTCGTGCTGCACGTCAAGGCGACCCTGGCTCAACTAGATTTTTCTTATCTTTAGAAGATGATTTAATGAGAATTTTTGGTGGCGACAAAATTACTGCCATAATGAACACAATGAATGTTGAAGAAGATATGGCAATTGAAAGTATGTTAATTAGCCATCAAATTCAATCTGCACAAAAGAAAGTTGAAACAATCCACTTTGATGATAGAAAACGCATTATTGAATATGACGATGTTATTAATGTTCAAAGAGAAAAATTCTATGTTCAAAGAAGAGAAGTTTTAATGCAAACAAATGTCAACAAGCATGTTTTATTTATGATTGAACGTGAGGTTGATAAAATTTTAGCACAATACATATCCCCAGATATGTCTCCAGATGAGTATGTTCCATCTGAAATTAAAATGATGACAGATGAATTTCATTCTGTTTTCCCAATGTTAAGCTCAGAAATTGATGCTGAATATTTTAAAGGGAAAAGATTTGGCGAATTATCTGAAAACCTTTCAAAACTTGCAGTTGAGCTATATAAAAAGCATGAAGAAAATATTATTTCTAATTTTAATGAATTAATTGAAAGATATTCAAATGGCGAAAATAGGCAACTTCCATTCTCTGATGATAATATCTTAAGAAGAATTGAAAAAGATATCATGCTTGGAATTATTGACGCAAAATGGACAGACCATTTGAATAATATTGATACTTTAAGAGATGGTATTGGGCTTGTTGCCTATGGGCAAAAAGACCCACTTATTGAATATAAAAAAGAAGCATTCAATTTGTTTAATTCAATGATGAGTGATATTCAATCTGAAACCGTTCGCCATATTATGAGAGCTAGATTTGGAATACAAATTGTTAATACTCAGGCAGGTGAAGAAGTTAGTATTCCACTAGAGCACGACTAATTTGTTAAGTTTTGTAACAAAAGTATATATTTTTTGTATAAATTGGCAATAATTGATTTCAAAAATACTTTATTAATGTATAGAGAGTATTTTTTAAAAGAGAGTAAATTATGGCAACAAATTCAGTAATCTTTAACAAACCATCAGATAATTTCTTCATCAAATGCGAAGCAAGCAATATTTACGAAGAAACAAAAGCTGGTATTCAAGCTGCTTCAGCTCCAATGAAGAAAAAAGTTTACAGAGACCTTAAAAAAATGCTTGAAGAATGCTATTTCGTTGGCTCTTTAAAATACGGCAACAATTTCATTGTATAAAATTTATCCTTTAATTATATTCGGCAAATTAAGCGACAAAAAGTCGCTTTTTTTGTGTTCTAAAATTACATTAAAAGCATTGATTTTATTGCAATAATTCAAAATATAATCTAAAATATAAGGTATGATTGAAGCAAGAAAAGGTCAAATCGTTATATTTTTAACTAAGTTTGGTGAATTAGAAGGCACCATTGAAAATATATTTAGCGATAGAATTTTTGTTAATTTCTTTAAAAGAGATGCACATCTTTTTCATAAGCTTCAAGATGGTGAAATGCTTAAAACTTTGGTGCATACAAAATCTGGTATTAAAAAAATGTATCCAGTTTTAATTGAAAAAACAAATCATTGCATAATTATTGAAAATGCACCAACAATTGAAGAAGCTCAACTTAGAGAAGAAGTTAGAATGACTTGTGATAAGCCTGTGCAAATAATTATTGAAGGTAATCATATAGAGGCTACAACTTTAGATTTGAGTGCAGGTGGCATAAGGTTTGAGCTTAATGAAATTGATTTAAACCTTGAAATTGGTTTGAAATTTTTTGTTAGATACAATGATGAAGAACTTCCAAAAGACTTAATTAAAGCAAAAATAATTAAAAAGCTTCAAGATAAAGTTTACGTTGCACAATTCTATGATAATAATGTTAGTATTATGGATAAAGTTGCAAAATTCTGTATAAGGAATTTTATATAAATGATTAATGTATTAAACATAAAAAAAGTTGAACAAACAATAAATTCTCTTGAAAAAAAAGGGAATATCCAAAAAGCAATTGAGGTTTGCCAAGCATATCTTATTGATAACCCTACAATTGCAAAAATGCACATTAGGCTTGGCGACCTTTATATGGCTTGGCATTTAGACATTAATCAAGTTAAGCAATATATTGATGAAGCAATTACTGAATATCAAATCGCATTAGAAGATTGTGTAGATAATGGAGAAATTTATTATAAAATTGGCTTTGCATTGTATCACAAAGGCGATTTAGACAAAGCAATGAACTATTTTACGCTTGCCATAAATAATGGTGCAAACAAATCGCAGTGCCATTTTATGCTTGCAAATTGCTATAAGAAAAAAGACAGATACGCAGATGCCCTAAAAGAAACTTCAAATGCTCTTAAATATGCATTTTTGAACACTTCTAGAATCCACTATTTAAGACACAGACTTTTAAATGTTGTTTTCTTTACAGATAAAAAGACAAAATTCAAAAGCCATATGAGTTTGCTTTTATCATTTTTAACCTTGCCTTTTGATAAAGAAGCACAAAAAGATTTCTTCTCAAAATGCTCTGTTATAAAAATCATTCCAGAATTATTTTCTGCATTTTTATATTATAAGGCTCAAGATTATGAAAATGTTTTGAATGTATATAAACTTGCAATTGAGAAAATGAGTGGTTACCCACCTCTTTATTGCCTTTTAGGTGATGTTTTAAGAGCCTTAGGAAAACACGAAGATGCAATTCCTGAATATAACATGGCATTATTAATTGACCCAATGTGCCTAAGTGCGTATCAAGGTTTAACTCAAACTTATGAAGAAATGGGCGATTACGATAGTGCAATTAATACATATTTAAAATTTATCGCACTTCATCCAAACAATGCTGTTTTACATGCTCAACTTGCAAACTTATATTTCATGAAAGGGGATATTAAAGAAGCTGTTAGTCATTATCAAACTGCAATTACTTTAAACCCTAAAAAAGACTACACAAGTCTTGCTGCAATAACTTTAGGTTACACCCAACAAACAGTTACTAAAAATGTTGAAGCTGCTATTTCTTCATTCCAAATTGGTGCCGTTTTGCAACCTAAAGATATTGAAGTTTATATAAGATTAGGAAGTGCATTTTATGATATGCAAGATTATGAAAATGCTCTTATTGTATATAGGCGTGCTCTTGAGCTTGAGCCTGAAAATGCCCAAATTCATTGTAATTTAGGATATTTATATTGGGGTATGGAAAACATTACCGAAGCGATTGCAGAATATAATCTTTCAATTAAATATGACCCAGATTATGCTATAACTCATAACAATTTAGGTGTAATTTATCTTGATGATTTGGTTCATATTAATCAAGCAAAAGAATGTTTTGAACGTGCTATTGAAAAAGACCCAAATTATGCTCTTGCACACTACAACCTTGCTAGAACATTGGCAGTTAAAGGCGAAAAAATTGAAGCTGCTAAATATTATCAAATGGCATTAGATATTAATGCAATAACAGAAGAAATTGACCCAGAAGAAATTCAAGATAGGTTGAATAATCTTTTTGATTAATAAAGTGAGGTTGAATGAAAGACGCAAGCGTAATTGCACCAATTAAGGTTCCTGAAGATATTAAAAATTTTACTCGTGAAGTAAAATGTAGGGATTTTTTCGTTTATCATCACAGATTAATGAAAGATTTTAATCTGATTAATGAATACATTAAAGAGGCCCACGAAAATAACGCAAGAATTTATGTTAATTTCAAACACTCAATTCTTGAAGAAGATATGCCTCAAATTAAAAAATTCATTGAATTTTTGGCAAAAACAAAAATTGATGGCATGTTTGTTAATGCTTATGGAATTTTAGAAGTTATTAAATCAATGGATTTGCCTTTTGCAATCATTGTTGATAGTTATTTTGATATTCATAACCTTTCAGGCATTGAATTTATGGAAATGTTCCACAAAATTTCTCGCCTTGTTATAACAGAAGAAGTTTATCTAAAAAATGTTGAAAAAATAAAAAAATATTCTAAACTGCCACTTTCTGTTGATAGCGACAATTTGCCTTGGTTTGCAGATGATGTTATTAAATCTAAAGCAATTCAAAGCATTGTAATTAAAGGTCGTTTTGAAACTTCGCAAGATATTTTATCTGGCATTAAGCTTGTTGAAAAAATTATTGAAAAGCCTAAAATGTTTAAAGAACAAAAGCTTCCATTTAAACATGTTAGAAAAAGTTTTTACAAAACAAACCATTTTTCGGGCGAAGTTTATTCGGCTTCTGGTAGTGATTTTAAATTTGCAAACAACATAAAACGCTACAATTGGGAATTTGAGCACACTGATTTACCAGCTGATGTTGATTTTTCAAAATTAAAACTGCCACGCCTAAATTTAAGGCTTGCAAGCTTTGCACAACTGAAAGAGCTTGAAAAATTTATTAAAAAAATAAAATTTTGCCCAATAACCTCAATTGAATATGGGGAAGTTGCAAGCACGGTTGACCTTTACACAAAAAGTTTTGATGAAATCATTAAAACAGTTAAAAAATTTACTAAAAAACATTCAATTGAGCTTAATTTGTCTACGCCAAGAATTTTAATTGAAAGAGATTTTGATAGAGTTTATGAGTTAATTAAAAGCCTTGCACTTAAAGAGCCTTACCCTACAACGGTTGTAATTAATAATATTGGCTTTTGGTGGTCATTTATTAATGATGATGAATTAATGGGTGTTCCTGTTGAAATTGGTGGCGGAATAAACCTTTTAAATTCAATGGCAATTAAATGTTTAAACAATTTAAACCAAATTTCTGCAATAGATTTTACTCCAATGCTTGATGAAGAAAATATGCTTAAATGTTTGAAAAAAGTTAAAAAACTCATTCCATCAAGAAAAATATTTATTGCCGGCTGTAAAAGAATTGATAGTCTTGGGCTTTGCCCTCTAAATTGCGACAGTGCAGTTATTTCAAGGCTTTCTTGCTCTGCCCCTTGTCATAAAGGACATTATGCTCTCTATGACCCAACTTTAGATAAGGAGTTTCCTTTTGTTGTAGATGGTTTTTGCAAAATGCATATGTTTGAAACAGGCGTTGTTGAAAATTTTGACAAAATTGAATTTTACACAGAACACGGCATAAATGAATTTATAATTGATTTTACAGCAATTTATCCACCTTTGATTCCAGAAATTTTGAAAAAATATTTAATGCATTTTATAAAATCTAATTAATGATTTTTACCCCAAAATTTTCATTTAAACATTCAATAATATGGGGGCTCATATTCGTAATTGGGCATTTTATTAGATAAATTTTTTCAATATTTTTCTTGTTAAAAAGACTTGAAATCATTGATATTGTTCTTTTTGTGCATTTTGAGAAAAAGAAAATGAGCTTTGTGTTCGCTTCTTGTGATTTTTCAATAACATAATGAAATAAGTCTGAATCAGTTTGATAATGCAGGTTTACAACTTTTTTCTCTCCAAAATTATCTAGCAATTTTTCGCCATTGTTGCCACCAACAAAAACCACAATATCATCTGGCTTATTTTCAAAAACTTCGTCAATTGAATTTATATCGTATATTAATCTTGCTTTTGTTTTGATATTAAAATCTTCTTCTCTTTGGTATTTTTCTGTATATTTAATTACTTCGTCATAGTTATTGTTATAATTTCTTATAACACCTTTTGGTGTAACTTTTTCTTTTGAAATTATTATTCCTTTATATACCTGTTCAATTTTTTGGGACATATATTTTGTTATATAAATAACACCATTAAAATTTGAAAAATCGCATTTTAAATATCCTGTGTCATAATGCCCTTTTAAATTTTTATAATTTTTAAATTTTTCATAAGAATGGGCAATTAATAATTCGCCATGTGTGTAAACACTTATATCACTATTTTTTATTGCAAGCAAAATATTTTCTAACTCTTTTAAATCTCCACCACAAACCAAGATGGATTTTCCTTTGCTTAATGTTGTTTGAATATTACATTCGCTTCTTTTGCCATAATAATTTGAAATAACTTCATTGGTTTTTTCTCTAATTTTATAAATAATTTCTGAAAATTCTAATATTTTCCTTTTTAATTTTTCAGCTTTAAGGTAGTAAAGGTTTCTTAAAGACAAAAATCTAATTAGCTCAAAACGGTTTTCTTTATAATCTAATTCATAAGAATAAATTTTAGATAAATTTTGTGCACAAATTCTTGAAATAGTTGTTATTAATTCAAAATATTTGTTTTTATCAATATCAAGCAGAGAATTTTTATGTTTTATTAATTTTTCTCCATCTTTAATTAATCGTCCAATTGGTTTTCTTGGGTCAATTTCAAGAGCAAAATTTATTGTTTCTGAGCCTTGAGGCGAATTTTTGCAAAAATACAAATAGCCTTTTTTAATTTCTTCTTTTAATTCTACAAGCTCAATTAATGAAGATTTTAAATATTCTTCATTTAAGTCTGAACTTGCAAATTCAAATGAAAGTGCCTCAATCACTTGCTTTTCAGCGTTTTCATTTTTAAAACCAAAATAAGATGCTTTGGTTAAATAATAGGCAATTTGCCCAATTTCATATAAAAAAATTTCTTCAATTGAATTTAATATTGGGTCAATTGAACAAAGACCTGTTTCTTGACAATTTTGCACAACAATTGGTTCGTTTAAATTCTTATAATTTTCTCTCATAAGAATATACTAAACTTTTCAAGTTTTAGAATAATTGCCCAACAGGGTATAAAAATGGCTAATTAATTATTCTTCAATTAATTCGTTGATTTCTCTAACCATTTCATCTGGGTCAATTCCATGAACTTTTGCACCAGCTTCAAGGTTTTCAAATCTAGCTGCAGCACAACCTATGCAACCTAAACCATATTTTTGGAAAATAGCCAAGCTTTCAGGGCAAGCTTGCACAATTTCAAGAATGTTCATTTCTTTAGTAATTTTAGCCATGTTTTCCTCTTTTCTTGATTTTTGATTCTTCGTTATTAATATTATACTATGAAAAATCTTTTCAAAGCCAAAATTTTAGATGACATTAATAAGAAACTATATGAATTGGAAAATTCTTTTGTAGAAATTTCTTGGAGCAGCGTTCAAGACAAAAAAACTCATAGCAAAGATTTTATAGGGCTTCTTGATAATAGAAGATTTCATTTGAAAAAAAGTTATACATTTTCTCCACTTTAATAGCAATTTTTTCTTTTTACAGGTTTTGTAAAAGAAAAACAAAGGAGAAATTATGATTCAAGGAACTTCTAATATGCTTATGCAACACGGAATTATGCCATATGATGTCAATGCATATTTGTTAGGCACACCAAGCCCACACATGGGTTATCCTATGCAAGGTCATGCATATGTAAATCCATATACAATGCCACAAGATGCTTATGTTGCTCCTCAAAAGAAAAAACACACAGCTGGAAAAGTTTTATTGGGCGTTGGTGCATTAGGTGGTGCAATTTATGCTATTAAACATCCAGAAAAAGCAAAAGCTGCTTATGATAAAACTGTTGAATATGGCAAAAAAGGCTTTGAATTTGTTAAAGAAAAAAGTGGTAAATTCTTTGAAGATGTTAAAGCTGGAGCTATTAAACTTTACAATAAAATCTTCAAAAAAGGCTAAAAACCAACATTTTCAACATTTTCAATAATTTCAGAATTTTCAGCAGGTGCTTCTTCTAGAGGCACCTGATTTATATCTTCATCTGTAATTTCTTTATCTAATAATAGTGAAAGATTATGCCTTGCTTCAATATGGGCGTTATTTATTTTAAGTGCATTTTTGTAGTAACGTTCTGCATTGTCATCATCCCCAAGCATTTCGTAGTTTAGGGCAATGTTATAATTCAAGTCTGCGTCAGATGGCATGCTCTCAAGTGCTTTCAAAAATTCAGTTAAAGAATTTTCTAAATCATACTCTTTTGTTAATGCAATTGCATACGCAATTCTTGCAGGAGTATTTAGTGGGTCTATGCCAAGTGCGTCAACAAATGCCGCTTTTGAGTTTTTGATGTCATTAATGCCATCAAGAGAGTATCCAAGACCTAAATAATACCTAGATTCTTGAGGATTAATTGCAATTGCTCTTTTAAAATGGCTTGTAGCATCTGCAAAGCTTTTTAAGATATAGTTTGAAGTTCCCAATTTGTAATATATTTCAGAGTTTTCTTCGTTGTATTTAAGTGCAAGGAAAAACTTATCAAATGCTTGGTTATAGCTTCCTTGATTAAACAAATCTTCAGCCCAAGCGCCAACAAGATTTGAAATATGTTTTCTAATAATTGCAAGCTGGTCTTGAGGCAAGTTTTCCATAAGGTTTGTGTATAAATTTACAGCAATTTGATAATTTCCAAGACCCAAATATGCTTGAGCTAATGTAAAAGCCAAAGAATCTTCTGTTGGGTGTTCTTTGATTAACTCTGTGAGCATTGCAATTGCTTCATTACTTTTGTTTTGGTTAATGTATATTTCTGCAATTCTGTTTTTATGGTGTAAATATTTCTTGCTTCCAACTCTTTCCATTTTTAATAATTCATTATAAATTTCAAGAGCTTCGTCCCATTTTTCTAAATTAAATTTCATTTGCCCAATTTTTTCATAAATTTCTTTATTATTTGGGTCAATTGCTAAAATGGCATTATAAATTTCAACGCATTTTGCCCATTCTTCAAATTTTGCATATAATTCTACTCTTGTTAGCATTAGGCTTATGTCATCTGGCTTATATTGTTGAAGTTTATCGTAATATGTTATGGCATTTTTATATTCTGCCATCTCATAATGCATTTTAGCTAGCTTTGCATTGGCTGTAATTTTATCTTCTTCAGTTGCGTTTGGATTATCCTCAACCATTTTTAAATATTTTATGCAAGTCATTCTGTTGCCAATCATTTGATTAAGCTCAGCCAAGCTTCTTATAGCCTTAATTTCAACAGGATTTTCTTCTAAAATTTCTTCATAAGCACCAATTGCTTTTTGAATTTGCCCATCATATTGAAGACAATCGGCATACATTCCTTTTGCTGCATAGTTTGTTGGGTCAAGATTCAATATTGCATCTAAGTGTAATGCCGCCATTCTATAATTTTTTTCAACATAATAAGAATTTACAAGAATTGTTCTTAAATCAACATTCTTATATCTTTTTGGTAATTCTCTTTTAAGATACTTTTGAAGCTCTGCATGCTTTTTGGAATTAAAAAGCATATTCGCCCTTTTTAAAACCTCTTCATCAGTATCTTCTTTTTTGGCATTTTGTTCTTGCGAGCTTGTCATAAATTGAACGAAAAGCTGGAAAACAAAAAGCAAAAATAACCCTAAAAGTATTGTGAGAAGTGTTGAAATGCTCATAGGAATATTATAGCGAATTTGAAATTAAAATACAATTTTATTTAATTGTTTTATAAATTTTAAATTCAGCAGGTTGTAGAATTTGGAAGTTGATATTTTCAGAAATTTCAGGAATTCCAACTTCAACAAGCTCTAACTTATTAAATTCTTGATATTGAAATTCAAAGTATGAAACAATTTTTCTATCTTTTAAATCAACGGTGTGATTAAGAGTTGGACATCCTTTAACATAGTCTTTTCTTTGTTCACCGTCTACTTCAATTTCTTTAAATTCTGTTGGAGAGAAGTAGTTTGAAACAATTAAATATTCATAATCTAATTTGTCGTTTTTAATTGTCCAACAACTAAAGCCGTCTTCAGTTTCTTCAACTAGAGTTGAATAACCACATGTTATAAGCTCAGAATTTTTAACAAAATTATCTATTGCATTGAATTTTTCATAAAAACTCCAGCTTTTTCCTCTTTTCATTGAAGCTTCTTCGCCAATTACATATTCAATTCCTTTTTTAGTGTAGCTTTCGTCGCCATCAACAAATAAAGCAGGACGGCAAGCACATTCGCCACCTGGCAAGAATTTATATTTAAACCATTTATAAAGTGCTCCAGCTTCTCCTAATTGTCCTGGATATTGGTTAATTTCTCTAAATTCTCCGTCTTGGTTGTTGTATGTTTTTAGAATTGAAAGTCTATTTTTTGAAATATTTTTATTATATTTTGCTAAATATTCGTTATCTTTAATAATTTGCGCTGGTGTTTTTGAGCTTTGAGAAACAATGTCATTTCCCCAAAGTAAATCAAAATGCATATCTTTGTGATATTCAGCATAATAATTATCCCAAAGCATATATTCTGCTAATGTTGCAAAATATGGGACTTCTTGTTTAAGTTTTTTATTGACCTTGCCTAAAACAACAGCAGGGATTCTATAGCTTATTGGGTTGCCTTCTGAATCTTGAGATAAGTTATCTACAACATGGTCAATGTGGTCAACTCTAAAGCCGTCAAAATTGTATTCTCTTTGTAATTTTTTAGTGTATTCAATATAAAAATTCACAACTTCTTTGTTGATTTCTTTTGATTCAAAATATGCAAAGTAATATGGTGTTTGGCAATCTAAGTTTGCAAATTCTGAAACATCTTTGCAATTGTGGTCATAATGAACAAAAATCGGATATTCTTTTGTTGGGTTCATTTTGTCAAATACAGGAGTCCCAGCACTGCACCAAGCACCACCTGGAGCTGGCCACAAGCCTTCTTTAATTAGGGCAGAAATAATTTCGTTGTGCTTAACTATATCTTCTTCTTTAGAAACTTTTGAACCATTAACACTTTCAATAATTTCTTTTGCTCTTTGGCATAATTCTTTTTGCTCATCTTTAAAGCTCATTTTGTATGATGAGAAGATTTTAAATTCTTTTAATTCTTCTTCAAATTTTTCAATAATTTCAGCGTTTAATTTTGAATATTTTTTCTTTGAACCTTTAAGATTTTCAATGTATGCTGTTTTTGCTTTTTCAATATCTTCTTTTTTAAATGGTTTTCTTCCTTTTTTAGAATTCATGTTTTGGCAAACTGCTTCTAAAAATCCAATAATTTGATTTGTTAATTGTTCAATATCAAACCATCTTGCAACATAAGGATTTGCTAAAACAATTTTTGAAAATCTTCCTGTTTGAGGTAGAACATCATAAATTACAGGGTGTCCTGCAAGTTGAGATAGTGCAATGAATAATTTAACTTGGTCTTTTGCACTCAAGCCTAATTCTTTCAGTTTTTTATCTTCAATTTTTTCGCTAACATCTGTTGCTTTAGGTAAATATGCACAGCCAAATTCTCTTGTGTGGAATGGAATTAAATAAATTGTTGCTGGATAAATTTTATTTTCAATTGAGCCTGTTGGAAGTGTAATTAATTGGGCAACCCAGTCAATAAATTTTCCTGCTTCTTTGCTTTTTTCTCCATTTCCTAATGCACTTAGGGAAATTAATTTAATGTTATGACCTTCGCGTTTAAACCAATCTGAATTTTTTTCGTTGTTTCTAGCTAAAGGTGATGGGTTTTTAAAATTAGTAAATGAATTTCCATCCCAAACTTTTTGGTTTGTTAAAATCATTTCTAGGGCAAACATAATTTCTGAAGCTGAAAAATTTTCAATAACATCAAAATGTGGGTGTGGAAGATATCCATATTTTAAAATCATTTCAGAAATATAAAATTGGCGTTCTTCAGAAACATTGCGAACTCCGTATATTTCCTTAAGTCTTCTCATACTAGAGTTTAGGTCAATGTTTTCTAAAAAATTGCTTTGTTTTTTACCCATCAATAAATTTAACATACTATTCCTTCCATCCATACTTATAAAATAATATTATCACAAAAAATAAATCAAATATTTTCGCCATTTATTAATTTTAATTTTTCTTCTCTTTTGAGATGTTTAATTCTCCATTCTTCTTTCATAGCAAGTGATTTAGACTCAAATTGTTTTTTGTAAACAATTTTTACAGGCTTATTTGAGTTTGTGTATTTTGCTCCTTTTTTGCCCTTTGCTGAACCTTCTAAATGTTCTTGAAATCGCTTTTCAACATCAATTGCAACACCTGTGTATAATGTTCCTTTTTCAGTTTCCAGAATGTATGTCCAATATTTCATCTAAAACCTTTAAAATTTCTTCTTTATTTTCAATTCTAACCAAAGTTTCTCTATATTTTGAGGCATTTTTTATTCCAGAAATATAATATGGATAAAATTTTCTCATAAATTTTAGTCCATTCAATTCGCCCATTTTTTCAATTTCGCCTTCAATATGTTCTTTTAAAATAACAATTTTTTCAGCTAAGTTTGGTTCAGATTCCATAATGCCAAAATTGATGTAATTTTCAACTCTCATAGGCAGTGTAAAATCGCCCATAATGCCTCTGCCTATTGCAATGCCGTCTGCTTTAGTAATTTCAAGACATTTAATAGCATCAGACAAGGTTTTAACATCCCCATTTGCAAAAACAGGAATGCTAATTTCTTTCTTTAATTGCCCAATTTTTTCCCAATTTGAAGAGCCAGCATAGAGTTGGGTCCTGTATCTTCCATGAAGAGTTACAAAATTTACACCTTCTTCTTCTAACATTTTTGCAAATTCAATATAATTTTCTTCAGATTCAGACCAGCCTAAACGGAATTTTGCACTTAATGGAATTTCAATTGAATCACGAACAGCACGAACAACATCTCTTGCTAGTGGTAAATTTCTCATCAAGCCAGCACCATCAGTTGATTTAACAATTTTATTTACAGGGCAACCAAAATTAATATCAATAACCGAAGCTCTTTCTTCAAGCATTTTGGCAACTTTCGCCATTAAATGAGGTTTGTGCCCAACTATTTGAAAAGATAATGGGTATTCTGATTCATCATAAATTGCAATTTTTGGATTAGGACAATTGCTAAGTGCTTCTGAAGAGAGCATTTCTGTTGATAATAAACAATTTTTTGAATATTTTCTTGTCATTTGACGGAAAACATAATCGCTAACACCAGCTAGTGGTGCTTGAATTACTTTTATGTCTTTTATGTCAAAGTTTTTCATATAATTTCAACCTCTAAAAAACCATCTTTGCATTTAAGAATTTTGCCGTTTTTAAATGTTGTTTTCCCGTTTGAGATTTTGTATTTGCCAATTTTGTAATAATAATCATTTAGCATAACATAAGGAGTTTGGTAGGGCAAAAGTGCTCTAATATGGTTTAAAATTTCTTCTAGTGTTCTTGTATAATCAATTACAATATGGTTTGCATTATAGGCATATTCATATGTTGCTTCGTCTTCATTTTGTGGAATTGGAATAATCCTATTGTTTTCAAGGTCGTCTAAAAGAGTTGGAACCATTAATTTTGCAGTTTGAGAGCATTTAATTTTAAGGTCTAGAGCATTCATATCAGGAGTTATTGGAACAATTGCTTGATATAAAATATCTCCCGTGTCGTAGTTATTATCAACTTTATGAAATGTTACACCTGTTTCTTTTTTCCCTTGATATAACGCCCAAAAATAAGGATTTGCACCTCTATTTTTAGGTAATAGTGATGGGTGGCAATTTATAATTCCGTATTTTGGAGTTTTTAAAATTTCACCTTTGATTTTTTCGCCCCAAGAGCCAATAAGAATAACATCTGCTTCAAGCTTTTTAACCTCATTTAAAAATTCTTTAGAATTAACACTTGTTGCTTTAATGTCTTTCAAATTGTAACTTTTAATAAAAGATAAGTCTTTAGAGGGTGCAAAAATATCTTTAAAAAAGAGTAAAAATTTGTTTATTTTAACTCTTTCATTTCTTAAAACACCAACCACTTTATTATTAGATGCTATCACCCCTGAAATTAGGGATGATAGCATCTTGTCGTATCCTATAACAACTACTTTAAGCATTATTCAGCGTCTTTTTTAGTTGTCTTTCTTGTTCTTTTTGGTTTTTCTTCAGCTACTTCTTCAGTGTCAGCTTTTTTAGTTGTTTTTTTAGCTTTTTTTGGTTTTTCTTCAGCAACTTCTGCTTCAACTTCAACTGTTTCTTCAACAGGTGCTTCAACTGTTTCTTCAACAACTTCT
>JAZSMU010000079.1:0-56418 GCA_045536045.1 Candidatus Gastranaerophilales bacterium | reverse complement strand
TTAAATTATCTAAATTCTAAAGATAAAAATGTTGAAAACATTTTAAATGAATTTTATGATGGCTATGAAAACTTAAAAGCTTGGGCAGTGGACCTTAGAAATTACACAGAGAGTCTTAAAAATGACCCCGAAAGGCTTGATTTTATAAACGAAAGATTAGCCGAAATTGAAAAACTTAAAAGAAAATACGGAGAAGATTTATTTGAAGCCTTAAACAATTTTCAAAAAGAGCTTGAAATTATAACTGTTGAAGAGGGAGAACTTGAGGCTTTAAGGGAAAAAGTCAAAATTCTTGAAGAAGAAATTAATGAGTTATCAGCTTATTTAAGCACAGAACGCAAAAAATGGGCAGATGTTTTATCTTCAAAAATAATTACAAATCTTGAAGAATTAGAGTTAAAAAATGCTAAATTTTTAATTAATATTGATAAAAAAGCACTTTCAAAAGACGGAATTGATGATGTTGAATTTTTGATGAGTGCAAACGCAATAACTCCTCTAGCGCCAATTCAGAAATCTGCTTCAGGTGGCGAATTATCTAGAATAATGCTTTCCTTAAAAGCAGTGTTTTCCGACCTTAACAATCATCAAACAATGATTTTAGACGAAATTGACACAGGAATTTCTGGCAAAACTTCTCAAGCAGTTTCTAATTTAATTTCAGAATTATCTAAAAAAACTCAAATTTTAGCCATAACTCATCAGCCAATTATCGCTTCTAAAGCAAAAAATATTTATTGGGTACAAAAAACTCAAACAGAATTTGACACAAAAGTTGCGATAGAAAAACACCCAATAGAAAACGCAGAAAAAATCTTGGCTCAAATGGCTTCAGGCATTATTTCTCAAGCATCTTTAGATTTTGCCTCTGGGCTTATTAATAGAGAATAACTATTCAAAATCAAAAATCTTTTCAATAAATTCTTTTGAGTTAAATTCTCTAATATCTTCAATTTTTTCGCCAACACCAATTAATTTTGTTGGGAGTTTATATTCTTTTGCAATTGCAAAAATAATTCCACCTTTGGCTGAGCCATCTAATTTTGTTAAAGCTATTGAATTAATATTAATAGCCTCTGTAAAAACTTTAGCTTGAGATAAACCATTTTGCCCAAGGTTTGCGTCTAAAACCAAAATATTTTCTAAATTAGCGTCTGGCGCAAGTTTATCTATTACTGCTCTATTTTTCTTTAACTCTTCAATTAAATTAAATTTATTTTGAAGCCTGCCTGCAGTATCAATTAAAAGAACATCAAAACCTTCAGCTTGAGCCTTTTTAACACCCTCATAAATAACTGCAGAAGAATCAATTCTATCTTTTCTATAAATTTCAACTTGAGCTCTTTTTGCCCAAACATCAAGCTGTTCTTCTGCTGCAACTCTAAATGTATCTCCTGCAACAATTAAAACTTTTTTATTTTCTTCTCTTAACTTGTTTGCAAGCTTCCCAATTAATGTAGTTTTCCCAGCACCATTTATTCCACAAACAAAATAAATATTGAGGGTATTTTCTTTATAAGACAATGTTTTCTCTTGCCCATCTAAAAGTTTTTCAAACTCATTTTTTAAATATGGAACAATTTTTTTTGCAGTTAAATTATTTTTTCTAATTTTATCAACAATTTCAACTGCAAGCTCAACTCCAATATCAGCTCTAATTAAGCTACTTTCAACATCATCCAACTCAAATTCGTCTAATGGCTTATCTGAATTTAATAATTCTTCAAAACCAGACAAAATTGCACGTCCAGTCGCTTCAAAAATATTTTTTGAAGCTCCCTCATTATCATTTTTTTTAAAAAAATTAAACATGTAAGCCAACAATTTTTGCTAAAATGCCATTAATAAATGATGGAGAATCATCAGTTGAATATTTTTTAGCAAGCTCAAGTGCTTCGTCTATAACAACTTTATGAGGAGCTTCTTTGATATACATTAATTCAACAATTGCAATTCTTAAAATATTTTTGTCAATTTTAAAAATTCTATCAAATTCCCAACCTATTGCATAATTTTTGATTAATTCATCAACTTCAATTTCGTTTTCTTGATATTTTTCTACGATTTTTTGAACATAATCTTTAACATCATCTTTTTCGCTAAGTGTTGTAATTTCTGCAATTTCTAATGCACTTGTTGTTTTTTCAATTGCTGAAATTATTGTATCAATTCTGTTTTGCATAACGCTTGTAAGTTCATATTTAACAGGAATATTATGAGCATCAATTGGACGGTTTAAGTTGTCTTCGTGATGTTTTTCAAATTCTTCAAGATAATCTTTAATTTCAAACAATTCACTTGTAACAATTGATAATTCATCTTGTGCGTTGTTTGTTAATGTTCTAACAGACTTTAGAACAATTTCAGAAAATTCAGATTTTTTATATTCAGAAATCTTTTTGTCTAATTGAGAAAATAAAATTAACGCTAATTCTCTTGAAGCTCTTCTTGCTTGCATTTTTAATTCCTTTATTAATATTGTAAAAATATTATATTCTAAAAATGATTTTATGTCATAATATGAATGATGAATAAAAAAGAAAAAATTAAAGTTGCTTTTCCTCATATGGGGAATATATATGTAGCTTGGTCTGGTGCACTCAGAAAAATTGGAGTTGAAGCTTTTATTCCACCATACACAAGCAAAAAAACATTATCTTTAGGTGCTAAATATTCGCCTGAGGCAATTTGTTTGCCTTACAAATTAATTTTAGGAAACTTTATTGAAGCAATTGAAGCTGGAGCAGATTATGTTTCTATGATAACAAGTCCTGGCTGTTGCAGACTTGGAGAATATGGGAAAAGTATTAATAATGCCTTAAAAGATTTAAACATGGGAAGCAGATACATTGAGCTTGAATTATATGACGGGCTTAAAGGGATGTATAATTATCTAAAAATTTTGCACCCATCTAAAAATCCAATTCCTAAAATTCAAGCTATTTTAATTGCAATGTTTAAAGTTTTTGCAATGGATGAATTGGAAGATTTCTTGTCTTACTATAGAGCTCGCGAAATTAATTTTGGAGATAGTGAAAAAGCATTTCTAAAAGGAAGAAAATTAATTGAAGAAGCAAATACACATAAAGAACTTAAAAAAGCTAAAAAAGAAGCTCTAAAATTAATTAGCAATGTTAAAATTGACACAAAAAAAGATGTTCTCCATGTTGATTTAACAGGAGAAATTTACCTTGTTTTAGACCAATTCTCTAACCAAAATATTGCAAGAGAATTAGGAAAAATGGGCGTGCAGGTTAGAAGAAGTTTAACTGTTAGTGGCTTTTTAAAAGACGCAATTATCCCAAAAATGTTTAAAAAGGGCGAAACACACCTAGAAAGAGCTTATAGAATGGCAAAACCATATCTTATGAGAGATATAGGAGGGGACGCCTTAGAATGCGTTTCTGATGTTATGTTTGCATCAGAAAACAATAAAGACGGCATTATTCATATTTCTCCATTTACTTGCATGCCAGAAATTATGTCTCAAAATATTTTCCCAAAAATGAGAGAAAATGTTGATATCCCAATTTTAACTCTTATTATGGATGAGCAAACAGGTAGAGCTGGTTATCTCACAAGGCTTGAAGCTTTTGTTGACCTTATGAGAAGAAAAAAAATGAAGAAAAAACTTGAAACCGAAAAAGCCGAACAAAAATAAAATCTCATTCAGCAAATTTTTAATTTTTTAAATGCAAAACTAACTTGCAATCGTCATCAAAATGTTAATTAATGGGGATAAAAATTAAAAGTGTCAAATACACTTAAAAAATTTTAAAAAGGGGGCATTGATTTTTTCTCTGCCCCCAATTTATTTTGTTTTACATTAAACCTAACATTTTTTTGTACCAACTGAAAGTTTCAAGCTCAAGTCCGTTGAATGTTGTTTTTAGACATTGTTTTTTCAAATAATTTTGAAATTCGTCGTTGAACTTGGACCTAACGTTTTTTGTTTTGATTTTTTCTGCTACGGTTGACATGTTTTTGCCTCCTGTCGCTTACTACACTAATCTGTTTTCATTAGCCTAACATCAGAAATATAATATCACAACTAACAATAATATAAAACCCCAAAAACGATATTTTTAACAAAAAAAGGGTGTTTTTTTTGTAAATTTTTGTAAAGATTTTATTAACTACTATTTTATTCGTAGAAGAATTTACTCTAGAACATACCTTTTTTAGCCATATAAGCAGTTAAAATCATTGCCAAAATAACAGAAAGAACAATTACAAATATAAATCCAAAAGGACCATTCGCAAATGGAACGCCAACATTCATACCCCAAAAACTAGCAAGCATTGTTGGAATTGCCAAAATAATTGTAACTGATGTCAAAAATTTCATTCGTATGTTTAAGTTATTAGAAATAATTGAAGCGAAAGCATCCATCATATTTTCTAAGATGTTTCTGTGCATTTCAACCATTTCAAGAGCCTGTTTGTTTTCAATAATAACATCTTCCAATAGGTCAATGTCGTATTCAGTAAATTTTAAAACACCAGAAGCTGTGCCTGTTTTTGATAATCTCATAATTTTTTGCAAAACCATGTAGTTATCTTTTAAGGCAGTTGTAAAGTAAACCAAAGATTTTTGGATTTCAAATAGCTTGAATAGCTCTTTATTTTTCATTGTTTTTCTAAGGTCTTCTTCAATAACTTCTGTTTGTTTATTAATGTAATCTAAATATCTTAAATAAAACTTGGTTGCTCTGAACAAAATGTGCAACAAGAAATGTGTTTTATTTTCAGTATCAAAGAATTTAGATGTATCTTTGTTGAAACTTTGAATGATTTTGTTTTCTCTAGAGCAAACTGTGATAATACTTGTTGGAGTAAAAATTATACCCAAAGGCAAAGTATCAAAATTGCCCTCTTCTTCTACAATTGGCACGTTTGTAATGACAAGCAAATGACCGTCCTCAAACTCAATTCTGGAACGTTCTTCAGTGTCTAAAGAATTTCTCAAAAAGCTTTCGTCTAGGTCTAAAACCATTGACACTTTTTGGATTTCTTCAAATGTGGGGTCTATTAGATTGAACCAAGAACCGCTTAGAGCTTCATTAATTCCTAATTCAACCAGCTCATCATTGCTTGCTGTCTTGTAGATTTTAATCATAGTTTTATTAAACTATTAATTTTTTAATTTAGCAAGCAAAATTTTCTACATTTCTTGGCGTGCGTCTAAAGCTCTTATTAGAGTAAGCTCATCAGCATATTCTAATTCTGAGCCTAAAGGAATTCCAAAAGCAATTCTTGAAACTTTTACACCAAATGGTTTTAATAATTTTGTTAAATAAAGGCTTGTTGCTTCGCCTTCAACGGATGGATTAAGAGCCAAAATAATTTCTTTAACATCATTATCATGAACTCTTGTAAGAAGCTCTTTAACTCTAATTTCATCTGGTCCAATACCGTCCATTGGAGAAATTAAGCCACCCAAAACATGATAAACACCCTTGTATTCATTTGTTCTTTCAATTGCCATAAGGTCTTTTGTTTCAGAAACAACGCAAATAATTTCTTTGTTTCTTGATGAATTAGAACAAATTTCGCAAGGAGATTCGCTAGACATATTAAAACAAATTTCGCAATATTTTATTGTTTTTTTGGCTTCTAGCATACAATTTGCAAAATTTTCAACTTCATAAACAGGCATTTTAATTAAATGCAAAGCCAACCTCTGAGCCGTTTTTGGACCAACAGAAGGAAGTAGCTGAAAATATTCAATCAAACGTGCTAAAGGCTTTGTATATTCCATTAGAATAATCCTGGAATTGAAATTCCACCTGTTAAAGTTTTCATTTTAGCTTCCATTTCAGCATTAGATTTTTTAGTGCCTTCAACCAAAGCTTCTGTAATCAAATCTTCAAGCATTTCAATTGTTTCAGCATCAACAGAAGCTGGGTTTTCTGGGTTGATTGCTTCTGCTTTAATTTTTATAGATTTAAATTTGCCTTGTCCTGTATAAACAACTTCAACTGCACCTGAGCCTGATTGAGCTTTAACTTCAACATTTTCAAGTTCTTTTTGTGCATCAGTTAATTTCTTTTGCATTTTTTGTACGTTTTGCATCATTTGCATAATATTCATAGAAAATTCCCCTCATATTTGATAAAATTATTATATGCAAAAATTCACTTATCTTCAAGAATGTTTAAATAATGGCAAAATTGCTAGGTGGCAAGAGAATTTTATGCCCTTAACATTTTTTATTGCACCTTTTGCATTTTATTCTAAAAAAGACGAAAGCGAAATTTATAAATATCGCCAAATGGTTATAACTGCACTCAACACTTGGGAAAGACTTTCAAACGGAATTGTTCGCTTTGATGTTGTAAACAAATTAAATGACTCAATGGTCAATCTTGAGTGGAAAAGAGTTGATAGACGTTCTTTGGGGCAATGCCACTTTAATTTTGACCAATCTGGAAGATATTATTCTGCAGAAATTCAAATAGGAATATCTGATGGCATTTTGCACAGACAATATATGGACGAAAATGAAGTTTACCACACAATTTTGCATGAAATTGGACACGCAATTGGTTTAGGGCATTCGCCATATACAGAAGATATTATGTATACTCCTCATCAATATGGCATGGTTAGCCCCTCTAAAAGAGATATTCAAACTCTAAAATGGCTCTATAAATTTCCAATTGGAGTTAGCGAGGGCGAAATTTTAAGCAAACATCAAGGTCTTGGAGCAAGAAATATTGATGAGCTTGTTTTGAAATTATCAGGCAGAAAAAGTCAATTTGAAAATGTTAAAGAAGAATTGATGAGAGCACCCAAAAGAGATTTGCTTGCCGAAAATCAAAATATTGGTGATGTTAAAAAATATTTATTAGAATTGAATAATCTAAAAATTAACATTGACGATAGCAAATTCAAAAAGTAAATATTACAATTTCTTAACAAAAATTTATGAATTGTGATTTAATTCACAAAAAATTGCTATAATATAGCCATATCGTGTTATTTTGTTGGAGATATTTAATGGCAAACGCTAAAATCACAGATGATGAATTTTTAAAATTACTTTCAGAATATGAATACAATTTCAAAAAAGGAGATTTATTAAAAGGGACAGTTATAGCTTTCACTTCTGAAGGTGCAATTGTTGATATTGGTGCGAAATCTGCAGCGATTTGCCCAGAATATGAAATTAAAATGTCAAAAACAGATAATGTTGAAGATATTATCAAAGTTGGCGAAGTTTATGAATTTTTAATTACAGAAGAAGAAGATGACGAAGACCGTTTTACTCTTTCTTACAAAAAAGTTGCAGTTGCATACAATTGGAAAAAACTTGAAGAAATTAAAGAGAAAGACGAAGTTGTTGAAGGCGAAGTTATTCAACTTGTTAAGGGTGGCTTGTTAGTTGATGTTTTAGGTGTTCGTGGTTTTGTTCCATCATCTCACTTAAGAATTAAAGAAGATAAAGAGCTTATCGGTCAAAAAATTGAACTTAAAATTTTGACTATGGACAATTCTCAAAACAACTTCATTTTATCTAACAGAAAAGTTTATACAGATGGGCTTGAAGAAGTTAAAAAAGACATCTTCTCTCAATTAGAAATTGGGCAAGTTGTTAAAGGCGAAGTTGTTAGAATTACAGAATTTGGTGCGTTTATTGATATTGGTGGCGTTGATGCACTATTGCCTTTAAGCCAAATTTCTTGGAGATGGGTTGAACATCCAAGTGATATTTTAAAACTAAATGAGAAAATCAATGTTGAAATTATTGGCGTTGACCACAACAAACAAAGAGTTTCTCTAAGCCTTAAAAATCTTGAGCCAGACCCTTGGATAGAGGCTAAAGGTAAAATTGCAGAAGGTGCAAAAATAATTGGCAAAATCATTAGACTAAAACACTTTGGTGCATTTGTTGAAGTTTATCCAAGTGTTGAAGCACTATTGCCTCAAAATGATGTTGTGCAATATCAAAACAAAACTGGTTCAATATTGTCTGTTGGTGATGATATTGAAGTTACAATTACTAAATTTAATCCAGATGATAAGAGAATTGCCCTAAGCATTGTTGAAGAATAATAAAGAAAAAATATGAAAAAATGCACTTGTAATAAGTGCATTTTTTATTGTTTATATATTTTTTAATTAGTATAAATCGCCCATACCAAATGTAAAGAATCCATGTTTTCTATCAACACCTTTTGTTGTTGTTAATGGGATACCATAATCTAAATTAATTGGTCCAAGACCTGGAATATTAACTCTCAAGCCAACACCAGCTGTAATTGCATATTCTGGTCTATGATATAAATCGTTTGTAATTGTTCCACCAAAGATTTTTCCAGCATCAACAAAAGCTGCAAATCTAATGTTATTCAAGAATTGATTTGTTGTAAGTCTGTCAATAAATGGAATTGGAGTTCTATATTCTAAAGAACCCATCATATAGGCGTCGCCTGTTCCAACTTCAGAGATGTTAAACCCTCTCAAAGAATAAGGACCACCTAGAGAATATGCAGCAAATTCAGGCAAATCGCCATTAATTTTACCACCACCTCTAGCAGTTAAAACAATGCTTGATTTTCTTCCTGCAGGAATAAATTTTCTAATTAAACCTGATAATTTACCATATGAATAATGAGTGTCTTCAAAATTAAGTGCTTCTTCTAGGCTTAAATTAGCAACAACTCCACGTCTTGCATTAATTGCACTATCTCTTGTGTCATAAGTTAGAGATGGGGTCAATTTAACAAAGAAACCACCTTGAAGTTGTTCTTCTCTTCTTGCCCAAGGAACATGATGAGCAGCATAAATAGAGCGCATTTCGCCCCATTCGCCCTCTTCCATATCTACATTTTCAATTCCAAAAGAAACAGAACCTGTGAGGTTTTTATAAGCTTTAAATCTATGTGCAAAAGTTACTTCGCCACCAAAGCGTTTTTCAATTGCTAATGGAACTTGGTAGCTACCAAAATCCCTCATAAAAGCACGAACACCTAAAGAATCATTCCTATTTCTAAAATATGGTTCTAAAAATGAAACTTCTGCTTGAATATTCGCCCTATCTACAACAGTATCGTCAGACATTAAAATACCCGTTCCAGCCATAAAATTAAGATTAATTTTTTGACCTAAACCTCTAAAGTTATTTTCTCCAAAACCAACTGAACCGAAAAAGCCAGACCTAGAATCAATACCAGCACCAATTGAAAGTCTGCCTGTTCTTTGCTCTTGAAGAATAATTTTAACAACATAATTTCCGGTTTCTGGGTCAATTTGCAAATCTCTTTGAACATCTGCAAAAGCTTGCGTGCCCATTAGCCTAATAATATCTGCTCTTGTCGTGTTTTCATTATAAACAGTGCCAGGTTTTAGCATTACATTTCTTGCAACAACATAATCTTTTGTTTTTTCAGCACCTTCAATTAAAACATCTTGAATAACGCCTTCGTCAATTTTGATATTAACAATTCCGTCTGGGTCATCTTGAACATCAACAACTCTTGCTAAAATGTAGCCTTTTGTGCCATAAAGTTCTTGAATTTCCTCAATTGCAGAATTTAAAAGAGCAATATTTTGAGGCATAGATTCAATTTTAGATAAAATTGTTTGGATTTCGCTTAATTCAATAACATTGTTTCCAACAACGGTTGTGCCAACAACGGGTGGGTTTTCTTCTAAAATTAATCTTAATTTGACATTATTTTCGTCAATTTTAATGGGAAGAGCACGGATTTTTTGGGACCAATAGCCCATTTTATAAATTGTGTTTAAATCTTTAGAAACAAGCCTTTTATCGTATAGGTAGCCTTCTTTAAGCTCCATTTTTTCTTTAATATAATCGGTTTTGATTAAATTATTACCTAAAATTTCAATTTCTTTAACATAAATTTCCCCAGAGTTCATTTCCTCTTTTTTCTCTACTTTAGGCTTATCTTCAAGAGGAACAATTGGGTTTTCAAAAGAATAATCATCAATATTTATAGCAAAAGATGTGCTGAACATACTTGCTAGCAAAAATGAAAATATAAGAAGTAATCTATATATCTTTTTCACAAAATCCTTGCTCTAAATCTAATAAAATTATAGTCGCAACATGATAAATTTACAATTATTAAGGCATAATTATCCAGCAGGACAAAAAGCCTTGATATAAAAGGCTTTTAAATATGATTTCAGTTAAGATAAATTACGAAAATATTTTTTTAATTAATTCTGCATGAGTTTCTTTTTGTTGAGATTTTTTCTCTTCTGAATATTTTTTCTCAAATTCAACTGCTTTAGAATTATTTTTCGCATAATCTGCCATTTTAGCAGACATTAAAGCAGATTCAATTGAATCTTTTAATAATTTTGCATTAAAATATCCACCAGTTTTTGGAAGTTTGAAAGATTGAACAAAATCTGCACCACAATACGCTAAAAGAGTGTTTGAAATTGATGTTGAAGAGAATGTTTGCTCACATTCTGAATCAATAACATTAATGTTTGTTGCAAAAATAGGTGCATTTCCTGTAATTTTTTTAACCATATCAACTGCATATTTAAAATTATCAACAGCTGTTACGCCAATTGGGTCAACAAAAACTTGAACGCCAGAGTTTCTTGCCTTTTTGGTTAATTCACCTAATATTGCAAGCTCTTGCATTTGATATTTATTCATAAAATCAAAAACTGAAGTATTTTTTAAGCCTAATTCAAGGCAAAGAGCAACATCATAGGTTCTTAAAATATCTAAAACCTCATCAAAAGCCTCATAATATGGGTTTTCTTTTTCAGTTGCTATCATCCAATAAGCAAGAAGTTTTGCATTATCTGAATAAACTTCATAATTATTCTCTTTAGCTCCATTTAAAACTTCAGATATTAAAGAAGCATTTAAAACAACAAAATCAACTCCTGCAGTAACTTGTGCTTCAATATCAGATATAATTTTTTTCTTTGTTAATTTAGAAATTGTTTTTCCTTTAGAAAGATTTTCAAAAACAGATTGATGGATTGGAATTGTTCCATAAGGAAGAGCAGTTGATGCTATAAGCTTTTCTCTTTTTTCTGCAATATCCTCACAAGCACTTGTTTCTAATAAAGAATTTCCACCTGCCATTTTGATAATTTTAAACATATCTAAAAGTTCTTCAGTTGATGATGTCATATTAAAAGAGGTGCAAACCTTAACTCCTAAATCTTTTCCTATTGCGAAATAATTTTGTTCATTTCGTTGATTATTTTTCAAAATAACGACTTCGCCAGATTCTGTGTGTTTTCTAACATTTTCAGCAACACACATTTCAAAATCTGCAACTGTTTGCATTTCATTTGTTATTAAACCTTGATTTGCTTCAATTATTTGAGTTGTCATTTTATCCTCTTAATTTTCTAATTTCTTCAATTTGTTTTTTGTTTAATTTTTGAACGCCACCCAAAACCATTGCTCCAAAATAAGTTTCTACGTATGTTCTAATTGATTCAAGCATATAAACGCAAGTTTTTAAATCTTTAGCTCCAACAATCACACCATGATTTGCCATCAAAGCTGCATTGTGTCCTTTTTTAAAGACTTTTGCAACAGAATCTGCAAGAGCAATGCTAGACGGAGTTTCATATTTAACAATAGGTATTTCTTCAAACTGATAAATAAATTCTGGCAAAATTGGCTCTTTAATTGGCGTTCCATTAACTGCAAAAGCCGTTATATAAGGGCAATGAGAATGAACAATTGCTTTAATATCTTCTCTTTCTTCATAAATTGCAAGGTGCATATATCTTTCGCTAGATGGTCTAGCAGCAATTTTTGGGTTGCCGTTATCATCAATTAAAATGATTTCATCTTTAATGAGGTCGCCAGCACAAGCACCTGAGGCAGTAATCAAAATGCCATCTTTAGTTTTTACGCTAATATTACCACTTGTTGCTGGGCTTAAGCCTTTAAAATATAATCTTTTTGCCCAAAAAATTAAATCTTCTTTCAATTTATCCATCAAAACTACCTATGCACTTGCTATAATTTATTTTTATCCTAAAATTATTTATAGCATAAATTTTTATTTATGACTTCATCTAAAGGGTGTGAATACTATCACAAACAACAAAAAAAATATCACTCTCGCTAAATACGCAGGTTTTTGTTACGGCGTTAAAAGAGCAGTTGAAACAACAAAAAAACTTAAAGCCGAAAACAACAATAAAGAAGTTTGCGTTTTAGGAGAATTAATCCACAACTCTCAAGTTATTAAAGAGCTTGAGGATTTAGGCATAAAAACTTATGATATTTTGCCAGAAAATGGCTCAGGTGTTTGTGTTATAAGAAGTCATGGTGCTAGTTTTCAAGTTGTTGAAGAAATTAAAAACAAAGGTTTTGAGCCTTTTGACCTTACTTGCCCTGATGTTAAAAAAGTTCAAAATAAAGCAATTGAGCTTGTTAAAAATGGCTATTTTTTAATTATTTTAGGTTCAAATATTCATCCAGAAGTTATTGCAATTAGAGAAAATGCAATTTCTAATTCAAATTCTGAAATGGTTTATGTTGCACAAAACCTTGAAGATATTAAAGCTATTGAAGAAAAAATTAAAAAAATGGAAAAAGTTGGGCTTGTTGTTCAAACAACTCAAAAAAGCGAATTTTTAGATGAAGTTGTTAAATATTTAACTCCAATAACAAAGGATTTAAAGGTTGAAAACACAATTTGCCAATCTACAAAACACAGACAAGAAGAAGCAAAAGAGCTTGCAAAGAATAATGACCTTATGATTGTTGTTGGTTCTAAAAAAAGTGCAAATACAACTCACCTAGCAGAAATTTTGGTTCAAATTACTAAAACAATTCATATTGAAAAAGCAGAAGAATTGAAAAAATTTGAAAATGAAATAAATTCAGCAAAAAATATTGGAGTTACGGCAGGAGCTTCAACTCCAGACTATATAATCAATGAAGTAATTAATGTGTTAAAAGGAGAATAAAAAATGACAAACACTATGACAACAGAAGAATTTGAAGCGCTACTTACAAATTCTTACACTTACAAACTAAATGTAGCAGACATCGTTAAAGGCGTTGTTGTAAAAAAAGAAAAAGACGGCTTTTTAGTTGACATCGGAACAAAAACTGAAGCATTTTTGCCAAACTCAGAAGTTGTTAACTCTAAAGACCAAAACCCAGATGACTTCATCAAACTTTGGGATGAAAAAGAATTTTACATCACAAAAGATGAAGAAGATGACGAAGTTATTGAGCTTTCACTTAAAAAACTTGCATTTGCTCAAGCTTGGCAAAAACTTTCTGAAGCAAAAGCAGACAACGAAAGCGTTAATGCTGTTATCGTTCAATCTGTTAAAGGTGGTTTAATTGCTGAAATCTTTGGTTTAAGAGGTTTCGTTCCATCTTCTCAATTAAGAACTGGTTCTGTTTCAGATGTTGCAATTGGCTCAGAATTAGAAGTTAAAATTTTGGAAGCTGACCCAAAAAGAAACAAACTTATCTTATCTCAAAGACAAGTTTATGCTCAACAAAGAGAAATGGTTGCAGACGAAGTTATTTCTCGTTTAGCTGTTGACCAAGTTATTGAAGGCGAAGTTGTTAGAATTGCAGACTTCGGTGCATTCATTGACATTGACGGCGTTGATGGCTTACTTCCAATTTCTGAAATTTCTTGGGATAGAATTAAACACCCATCAGATGTTATTCAATTAGGTCAAAAACTTGAAGTTAAAGTTATTAAAATTGACGAACAACTAAAAAGAATTTCACTTTCTTTAAAAAGAATGGGTGCAAATCATTGGGATGAAATTGCTTCTAAATTCCAAGAAGGCGACATTATTGAAGGTGTTGTAAACAAAATCACTTCATTTGGCGTTTTCATTAACATCTTCCCAGGAGTTGAAGCTCTACTTCCATCAGCTGAAATTTCTGATGAACAAGTTAAAATCAATGAAATGTTCACTTTAGGAGAAACTGTTAAAGTTCAAATCAAAAAATTCACTCCAAGCGAACACAGAATTGGTCTTTCAATGAAAGATATGAAATAATTAATTTCATAATCAAAATAAAAATCCCATCTAATTTAGATGGGATTTTTTGTATCTAAATTTTTAATTAATCAGAAACGGTTGAAAATACTGAAGTATCAAGATAGTTTGTGTATTTTTTATCTAAGTGAGCATAATCAAACAAAATTATCCCACCCAAATTTAGAGTTCTCATATTATGAATTTGACGAATTAAATCTTCAGGCTCTCCGTCCATAAAACCAACAAAAATACCAGGATAAACTTTTGTTTTTCCTTTTGCCTTTTTCTTAACCTCTTTCATCATTTTTTTAGAAAGCTTATTATCAGAAGTTAAAATAAGGGGAGTTAGGGCATCTATGTGGCCTTTTTCTGCCCACTCTGACCAATTTTGTTGCTTGGTTTCTTTAGATTGCTCCTCGTCTGGGAAAATAACTGCAGAAACCATTATTTCCCTATATTTCAAAATATTTTTTAAAGATTTAATATAAGAATTTATCTTGCCTTGTCTATATTTATCCCATTCTCTCCACATTTGGGAATTGCATTTTATTTTAACAGGGTCAACGCCATGTTTTTGTTTAAATTCTTCTCTTGCATATTTTGTATAGCCCCAAGAAGATGTTTCATAAAATTCTTCAGAATTTTTTGGTGTTTGAGGATAGCGAATATAATCTATATTAAAACCATCTATCGCATATTTTGCACTAATTTCTGTTATTAATTCTTTCAAAAATGTTATAACTTCAGGGTTTGCTGGGTCTAGGAAATAGCCTTTATGCTCTGTTGGATGAAAAACAGGCTCAGTTGAATCTGCATTTATTTTATTTTTATTTCCCCAATGCGGTTTAACTGCCAAAATATTTTTTTCATCAACAGATGGCGAAACATTACCTATATAAAAGCTTTCAAACCAAACATGGACTTGAATATTGCGTTTATGAGCCTCTTGAATGTAATAAGCTAAAATATCTTCGCCATTAAAAATTCTGTTTTGTCTATTAAAACCATATTTATCCATAGTATCTGATGGAAAAATTGTTTTGCCATGAAAATATGTTTCTAAAAATATTGCATTTATCCCTATTTTTTTCATACCTTCAAGAGTTGATATAACTTCTGCTCTTGATTTTTCAACAGGACGAAGCCAAACGCCACGAAGCTCTGATTCAACATAAGGAAGAGAGTATTTTAGTGCTGTTTCAGACATTTTCATAGATTCAACAGCACTCATTAAAGCAGTTTTAGAATTTCCTCTAGATTTTCTGTAATATTTTCTAGCATCTTTGAGGCAAATTCTGACTTTTTTTTCATTAAAAGTCATATTTTCTTTTTTAAGGTTTTTAATTACCTCTTCAATTTCTTCAATTTTAATTTTTGCACCTTGTCTATAACTATCAACTGTTGTATAAGCACGGATAATGTTGTTTTCTTCTTCAATTTTAATTTTTGTGCCTATTTGAATATTTTTATTCATCCAATCTTTTGCAAGCCCATGAGCTGAAATTACAAAGCCATTTTTTGGAATTATGCTATCAGCACCAGTTAATTCAACTACAACATCATTAATAACAACTGCTTCTTTTCCAAACTCATTTGTTCCTGTTCTATCGGACCATTCAGGCTTATAAATAATAAGTTGATGAGGTCCACGATTGCCTGGAAAATCATTTAGAGTGTTAATTTGATTGCTACTAGGATAAATTGCATGAATTTTGTAGCAAGATTGTTTAATTAAGCCATTTTTATCTATTTTAATATTAGATAAATCAATGTCAGTAGCATAAGCTACTGACAAATTGATTATTGTAAAAAGTAATATTAATAATAACGATTTAATTTTTTTCATTATATCCCTGAAGTGCACTTATTTTTTTATACTATACTATTTCAGAGATTTTTCAAATTACTTAACAATTATTTTATATTAGAGAATGTCCAAGCATCTAGATTTGGATTTTCACCAATTCTAACATCTTCATCTGTTTCAGTACCTTGACCTCTTGTAGCAATTGGTTTGTAGATTCTGTTGTAGTATTCAACAACCATTCTATCAGAGTTGAAATACGCTTCAGAAGACCTAATGGCTTGACGCATAAGTCTTGCCCATTCTGCTTTGTTTTCATAATATGTTGGGATAATTTTGTTTTCAAGAATATCCATAACACATTTGTGGTCTTTCCAGTGTCTTTCTTCCCATGGAATTTCATCATCAAGACCAGGATATTCAACAGTGTATCCGTTGATACCATTCCAAGTGCCTTCAACTGTCCAACCATCTAGAATTGATAAGTGCAAAGCACCATTCATGTTAGCTGACATACCAGAAGTACCAGAAGCTTCAAATGGTCTTAGTGGTGTGTTCAACCAAATATCTGAACCTTTTTTAAGTTTTGCAGAAAGTGCAAGCTCATATCCTGGAAGAACAACAACATTTTTCATTGTTTCAGATTCTTTCAAGATTTTGTTGAACATTTCTTTGCCCATAGTGTCATCTGGGTGGAATTTACCAGCAAAGATGATTTGAACTTTGTTTTCATTTAATAATTTTTCAATACGTGGTTTATCCATCAAGATTAACCAAGCACGTTTGTAATCTGCAAATCTTCTTGCCCAAGTAATTGTAAGAACATTAGGGTCAAAGCGTTTGCCTGTTGTATCTGCAATATATTGGCAAAGGTCTTTTTTCATTTCAAGTTTAGCGTCTAAAATTGATTTGTCGTCTAAATGACCATTAATTCTATTATCTTGCCAATAGTGTAGGTTAACTGCGTTTGTAATTGCTTTAATTGGGCATCTGCCTGCAACCCAATCCCACATTTTATTTGCAACAAGACCATGAAGTTGAGAAACTGCGTTTGCAATTCTTGACATTCTTAAAGCTGCAACTGTTAGAGAGAAGTTTTCTCCACCTAATTCAACTGCGTTTTGTCTTGGGCAACCTGAGAAGAAACCACCTTCTAATAATGTATCAACCCAGTGAACTTCGTTTCCAGCAGCAACTGGTGTGTGAGTTGTAAATACTGTTCTTTTCTTTACTTCATTTAAGTCGCCGTTAAATTGTCTTAATAGCTCAAATGCAGCAGGCAATGCATGTCCTTCGTTCATATGGATAACATCAAATTTGTATCCAACTTCTTGCAATAAACGAACACCACCAATACCTAAAACTGCTTCTTGAGCAATTCTAATTCTTTCATCACCATCATATAATTTATGAGTAATTCTTCTGCCAAATTCTGAGTTTCCTTCAACATCAGTTGTTAAAAGATAAATTGGGCAAGTGTTAAATGTTTCTGGCTCTAGTTTGAACACTTTAACAATAACATCTTCGCCAAAGATTTTAACTGTTGTTTGAACATTTAAATCTGTTAAATAATCATAAGATTTTCTAATATATGCAACTTCAACTTGGTTGTCTGAACCAATTCTTTGGTCATAATATCCGAAAGACCATAACATTGTAACACCAACCATAGGTAGTTGAAGGTGTCCTGCAGATTGCATATGAGAACCTGCCAAAAACCCAAGGCCACCTGAATAAGTTGAAAGTGCTTGGTCAATTGCTATTTCCATTGAAAAATATGCGACTTTTGGTAATGACATATCTAATCCCTTTTAACTAATTCTATTAACTCTAAAATATTATCATAATTCTTATTTTTTGGGAATACTTTTACATTTTATTAAATTTTAATCAAATAAAAAGCTCGCAAAAAAGCGAGCTGGTTGGTATGGTAAGTATTATTATTGTTTTTAAATAAAGTCTAAAAGTGAAGTTCCACCTAAAAGCAATGCACTAACTTGCAAAGTTGCCCTTAGAGAGCTTTGTGCAAGAGTTAAGTCTGAAGCTGCTTGGACTAAGTCTGTATCATAAACATTTGACCTATTTGTTGTTAATCTTGTTGAAATTTTTTCATTAATAGATTGGGCAACATTAACTCTGCTTGAATAAGCACCCAATTCAGACATTGAATCTGTAATGCTTATAATACTGCCTTGAATTTGTTCTTCAACTCCTAAAACTGCTTCAACATCTAATGGTTGAGTTGCAAAAATTGTATTCAAATCTTTAATTGCTTTAAATACACCAGATGTGTCATCTCCAAAAACATTTATGCCTAAAACATTGGTTTGAAGCTCTTCCCCTTGTGAAACTTCAAGCATTTTTTGCCAATTTTGGTCATTGGTGCTTCCACCGTATGTAACAGAAAAATCATCTGCAAGGGTGTATGGTGGGTTTTTTGTGTTTGAACCACCAAAAATATAATCGCCTTGATATTGAGTGTTTGCAAGACCTTCTAGAGTTTTTGCTCTTTGGTTAATTTCAGCCATAATTGAGCTATTTGTTTCATGAGAATTAATTCCATTTGCAAGCTGAATAGTTAAGTCGTTTATTCTTTGCAGATTTTCTTCAACCAAAGTTAGAGTATCATATGACATTTCTAGCTGGTCTTGTGCATTTGCAAGGTTATTTTTCCAATCATTAAGTTGTGATAATTGCTCTGTAATTCTTAAAGTTTGCATAGCGTCATAAGGATTTTCGCTAGACACTTGAAATTTATGACCAGAAGTTATTTGTTGCTGAATTTTATATTGTTTTGCCGTTGCTTCTGTTGAGTTTTTAAGCATTACGGAGCTTATCATATTATTTGAAATTCTAATAGCCATTTATTAATCTCCTAAAGTCATAAGTGTTTGCAAGGCTTCGTTTGAAGTTGAAAATACTCTAGCAGAAGCCTCGTAAGCTCTTTGATATCTAATCATATCTGCTAATTCTTCATCTAAATTTACAGCAATTGAGCCACTTCTCTCATCTAAAACAGATGTCAAAATAGCGTCATGAACATCTTTTTTAGAATTTATATCAGCTAATTGAGCTGCAAAATCTGTTGTAACTGAAATCAAGAAATCATGCACTTTTGCATCAGGATTTAATGGAACAACGCCTGCTGCTGTTCCACCTGTTGTATCAACTACATATTCGTTTCTTGATTCAGACATTAATAAAGCATTTGAAGAGTTGCCAACATTTTTGTTCCAATCAGCCAAAGATGTATCAACTCTTGCTGCTGCGATTTTGTTGTAATCTAATTTAATTTCTTCATTAACTTGAATGCCAGCAGCACCAACTCCAACAAATAATGCTGGTGGTGTTGCGTCTGATAAAACAGTGTTACCATTAGCATCAAGAGTTAAATAACAAGCTTTAACATCACCATTAGAATATGTTTGAATAGAGTTCATTGTTGCAGCAAAATTGTTTGCAAGGTTATCTAAGTTATCTAAAAGAGTATTGATAGATATATGACCCTCGCGAGTTGTTACCATTGCAATTTGTGCACCAATTGCACCTTTTTCTTCAAAAGCAGCGTTTAAGTTTGGAGCAGCAATTTCGCCGTTTTGTTTGCTAACTGCTTGAATGATAATTGGTTCATCATAAGAATTGCCAGAAACTACTTGAAGCTCATTGATTACTTTTGTTGAACGAATAAGCCCAACGCCGTTTAAGATAACTGTAACAGCACCATAAGGCTCTTCTTTTGTTTGAATAGGAATTAGGCTAGAAATTTCTTCTAAAAGTGCATCTCTTTTATCTACAAGTGTGTTTGTTGAACCTGTAATTGAAGAAGACATTTTAGTAATTTGTGTATTTAATTCTGCTAATTCTTCTAATTTTTTATTCAAAATATCTACATTCATTGCGATTGCACTATGTTGTGCAGTTGATGTAAGTTGATAATTTCCTGCAATTTCTTCTTTTTTATCGGTTAATGATGTTGATAAAAAGTTAAATTCTTCGCATAAATTTTTAGCTGCAATATAGTAAGATTGGCGTGTTGAAGAATCTGTTGGAGAGTTTGTTAGGTTTTGGCAAGCAGTATAAAATTCTGTAAAACTTGCTAAAAGTCCATCATCTCCTAATTGGTCTACTATTGTTTCAATATCGCCCATCATACTTGCAAGCTGGTTAAAATATTCAGCCTCAGAATTTGCAGCACGCACTGCTTCACTTAGGGCAGAATCTGCATAGCTTTCTATTCCTTGAAGCTTAGCACCACCCATTCCATAAACAACAGCTGCAACGCCATTTCCAGGGTATGCGTTGTTTATTTCTTCAAAAACTGCACGTTGTCTTGCGTAGCCTTCAGTATTTACGTTTGCAACGTTGTGAGAAACAACCGTTAAAGCATATTGGTTGTTAACAAGCGATTCTCTAGCTATATTCATTGATTGTATTAATGTCATTAAGCCTCCTCAACTATTGATGATAGGTTTAGTTCGTCTGTTTTTGTGCTTTTTCCGTCTCTTGTGTATTCTGTTGTTTTAACAGAAGCTATTTTCATAATTCCTTCAAAAATATTGTTAATTAAATTTAGAGAATATTTAATTAAAGCCTGATTAAGATTTTCTAGCTTGCTAATCTCTTGATAAAGAGCCTTAATTTTTTTCTTTTCTTCATCATTTGGCTTAACAGATTCTCTTTTATCTGCAATTATTGTTGCTCTATTGTACAAAGACAAAATTCTTTCATCTATGCTTCCTAATTTATCTATTTCGTGTTTTTCTAATATTCTTTTTTTCTCTTTTTGAAGCTCAACTAAGCTTTCATATGTTTCTATTAATTTTTCTGTTAAGTTGTTTTCTTTAACTTCCATGTTTTTCTCCTTACACAGAGTAATCTGCAATAACACTTCTGCCGTATTTAAGTGCGTATTGAATATCTTCATCAGTTAAGTTTTCGCCCATAGAAATTGAAATTTCTTTCATTTCTTGAATTTGAGAAGATGTAAATCTTGAATATATTGGGCTTGTTGAAGTTAAATTTTCTGTTGGCTTTTTAACTTCGTTATAAATGTATTCTTCATCAACTGCTTTAGGCTTCATAACATTAGAATAAGTGTTTCTAGCTGTTTGAAGTCTAAGTGAGCCTATGTTGTTCGCTATTGTTGATGTAATATTAGAGCCTATTGATGTCATCCTTTATCCTTTTTTAGTCTGAAACTGTGTGTTGCATTTGTTCGTATATTTGTTTTGCAATTCCTATTGAAGTTGTTGGGCTATTTGCAATATTTTTGCCAATGTCTGCATACATAACTGACTTTAAGCTATCCATATATTTAGATTCTTTAAACATTGAATTTTCTCTATCAACTGTTTTATCAAGAGTTGAGAGCATTTTTGCAACAAATATTGCCTCAAATTCTTTAGAAACCTTTTGGAGCTGTTGTTTCCCAGTTAAATTTGGGTTTCTAACTGTGTCTAGAGAATCTAGACTAACACCTCCTGTTGTTATGTAATTTGCATTATTGATATTCATGCTCATTAAATCATCTCCACTTCTGCGTTTAAGCTACCAGATGTTTTAAGTGCTTGAATAATTGCAATCAAGTCTGATGGCTTAACACCAATTGCATTAAGTGCACCAACAAGCTCTCCTAAAGTTGAATTTCCACTTAATTCAACCAAGCTTGCTTCTTTTTCTTTAATATCAACTTCAGCGTTTTGAACACCAACTGTTTCTCCTCTAGAAAATGCATTTGGTTGAGAAACTGTGTTTGTTGCTTTAATTGTTACTGTAATTCCACCATGAGCCACAGCAGTTGGCATAAGCTTAACATCAGCACCTATAACAACTGTTCCTGTTCTTTCATTTATAACAATTCTTGCTTTATCTCTAGCTGGTGGGATTTGCATATTTTCTAAAATTGATAAAAATTCAATTCTGTTATCTAAAAATTGTTGTGGAATAGTTACTTCAATTGAAGCACCATCTAAAGCTCTTGCTGGAGAAATTGCATTTGAAACAACTTTTGCAATTCTTGTTGCTTCAGTGTAGTCTGATTTGTCTAATAAAAGAGTTATTGAAGTTTCATCTCCAATTTGAGTTAAAATATCTCTTTCAATAATTGCTCCGTTTGGAACTCTTGCAGTTGTTGTAACACCTTTGTTCGCACTATTTCCACCAGCTTGTGCACTAGCACCACCACCAACTGTTAGAGGACCTTGAGCAATAGCAACAATTTCTCCATTTGGAGCTCTTAATTGTGTTTGAACAAGAACGCCACCTCTTAAGCTTTTAGCATCAGCCATTGCAGAAACAGTAACATCAACTCTATCTCCATTTTTTGCAAAAGGAGGAATTGTAGCAGTAACAATAACAGCTGCTGCTGCACCTTTTTGAATGTAGTTTGCTTGGTCAACAACTGTTCCTAAATTTTGGAGCATTTGTTGTGCAGTCATTTGTGTATGACGAGAGTTGTCGCCTGTGTTTTGAAGACCAACAACAATACCGTAGCCAACAACTTGGTTATCGCGAACTCCTTTTATATGAGTTATATCTTTTAATCTAACAAGGTTACTGTAATCAACAATTGCACTAGCTGGCATTATTGTCATCATCCCTATCATCATTGTTAGTATTGAAATTAAAAGTTTTTTCATTATTTCATCCTTGATTAAAATACCATTCTTATAAATTTGTTTAATATGCCTTCGTTTTGACCACGAGATACTGTGCCTGCACCATTTAGAGCAAATTGAAGATTTGAAACTCTGCCAGATTCAATTTCGCCAGCTTGGTTTATCCATCTTGGGTCAACAATTCCAGAAACAACTAAATCTACTCTTTCGTTTTGGTTCAAAAGAACTTTTTTACCTTGAACTAATAAATTTCCATTAGGCAAAACTTGAACAACTTGAGCTGCTACATTGTCTTTAAATGAAAGTTGTCTTTTAACAGTTGTCCCACCGTCAACAGTTAAAGAACCACCAGCACCATTTAATCCATTGCTTAAATCTGTTTTGAATACTGTGTTAATTGCAGTTGAAATATTATCTACAATATTTGATTCTTTGGCAGTTTCATATTGACCAGAATCTTGAATTGTTGGTGCTTCTTCTAAAATAATGGTAACAACATCACCAACATTTCTTGCTCTAACTGTGCCATATAAAGGTCTTGGCTCAATATAGTTTGCATATTGAGTGTTTAGAGAAAACAAACTTTCTGCCATACACATATTTGTTGCTACTATTATTAAACTAAGTGCCAGTATAAGTTTTTTCATAATCTTACCTCTACCCTATTTGGGCTAATTATCCTTGCTGTATGAATTTTGTTGTATGTTGGATTTTTAACTGTAATAATATCTCCAATATTGCCCTCACTTTTTGCAATTCCATCTAATTCAATATTGAAATTAGAATTTTGAGAGAATTGAATTTTAACAGCCATATCCTTAACAACATCTGGTTTTTTCTTAACTGAAGTTTTAAGAACTAAATTATCTTGAAGAATTGGTTTAACTGCAATTAGTGGTTTATTTTGGTCATATTTTTCAACAATATTTTCCAAATTAACTCCAACTTCTTTTCTTGCAATTTTTGTGTTTGAAGAATTAACTTCTCCAAATTGTCCAATTCTTGTTGTTGCAACTAAAACATTTTTGAATACATGAGTTCTAATGTTTGTTGGAACAGTTTTAAGAATTTTTCCATTTTCTAAGAAAACAACTTTTTTAATGTCATAAGTTAAAAATCTATCAAAATTAGAAGTGATTTTAACTTCTGGAAGCTCTTCACCTTGAGTTGTTAAATTTTCAATTGGCAAATTTACAACTTTAATATCAACTTCAATATCTCCATATTTTGAAAGATTTTTGTATGTGTCTTCTAAAAGTGTTTCTTGGATTAATTTTTCTAATTCAGGTTTTTCAATAACACGTGCAAAAGCTAGGCTATTAAGCCCTAAAATTGCAGTTATTAAAAGTATCCTAAATAAGTTTTTCAATTTTTATACCATTCTATTTGTTTGTTCTAAAATGCTTGATGCTGAAGTGATGATTTTTGAGTTTGATTCAAATGCTCTTTCTGCCTTAATTAGATTAACTAATTCTTCAACAGTTTGAACATTGCTTCCCTCTAAGAAACATTGTTGAATTGTTCCATAACCATCTTGCCCTGGAATACCTGGAACAGGAGTTCCTGAGCCTGGAGTTTCTTTATATAGGTTGTGTCCTATTGCAAGAAGCCCAGATGGGTTTTGGAATTTAATTAATTGAAGTTGTCCTGCTGGAGTTTGTTCTGTTTGAGAACCAACAGTTACATTAACATTTCCATCAGTTGAAATGTTGATTGAAGTTGTGTTTGTAGGGATTTGGATAGGTGGTTGAGTTTGATAACCTTCAGATGTAACCAAAAGACCATTCGCATCCATTTTTAGAGCACCATCTCTTGTGTAGGCAATTGTTCCATCATCTAAGGTAATTGCAAGAAAACCATCGCCTTCAATTGCAATATCTAGGTCTCTTCCCGTTGATGTCATAATCCCTGAGTCAAATATCCTTGTAGTAGCCGCAGTTTTAACACCAAGACCAACTTCCAAACCAACAGGAATAAATGTTCCTTGCCCAACTTGAGCACCTGCAGTTCTTTGTTTTTGATAAATCAAATCTTGAAATTCTGCACGAACCTTTTTAAAACCATTAGTGTTGACGTTCGCTATGTTGTTGGCTATAACGTCTAAGTTGGTTTGTTGTGCTATCATCCCAGTTGCGCCGGTTGAAAGTGATCTTAACATGTCATTTTATCCTTTTTATTGTTATCCTCTAATTTTTCCTAGCTCTATTGCTTGAGAAAGCAATTCGCTTTGTTCACGAACCATTGTTGAGAGTGTTTCGTATGCTCTTGTGATTTCAATTGTATGAATCATTTCATTTACAGTGTTCACATTTGAACCTTCTAAAGAACCTTGAGTTAACCCAGCATCTCCCCTAAGTTGAAATCTGCCAGCATTTTGCCCAAGAATTTCTCTATATCTGCTATCACCAATTTGTCCTAATTTTGATTTATCTTCAAAATCAACAATTTGTATTCTTTGTAGTGTTCTTTGAAAATCAGGGTTTGTAATGCTAATTGTTCCGTTGCCAGCAATTGTAAGCTCTTTTTGTGTATCCACCCTATTATTTACATCATTATTTGGGTCATCTGGGTCTCTTGCAATTCTAATTCTTCTATTTTCGCTATCCATCACGAAATCGCCTAAGTTGTTTACCAAATAATAATCTTCATTCAAATGAAAACTACCATTTCTTGTGTAATAGAAATTATTTTCATGATATGGCTCGCCAATTGTTTGTTTTTCTTGAACTTTGAAAAAGCCATCTGATAATAGTGCCAAATCTAAAGATTTTCCTGTTTGAATTAAAGCTCCTTGAGAAAAATCTAAATATCTTTTATCTACAACGCTTCCAGCACTTAGATTGCCTAAATGTCTTGTTTGAGCTTGAAATTCATTAAATCTTGATTTTTCTTCAATTGCCATATCCATAACATTTTTAAACGCCAAGTTTGTCTTTTTAAAGCTTGTAGTATTAACGTTTGCAATGTTATTTGCAACTATATCTTGATATTCAATTAATGTTTTCATGCCGTTTGAGGCAGATTCAAGTCCTCTTGTTATCATCCTTTAAGATTCTCCCAATTTGCCATAACGTTTTTTACATAATTTTGTGTTTCTCTGTATGGAGGAATGCCACCATATTTACTAACTGCACCAGGACCAGCATTATAAGCTGCAAGTGCTAGTTTAGGGTCATTATTAAATCTTGTAAGCATTGATTTTAAGTATCTTGTGCCACCACTAATGTTTTCTTCTGGGTCATAAGCATTTGAAACGCCTAAGCCTCTTGCTGTATTTGGCATAAGTTGCATTAAGCCCATTGCACCACATTTTGAAGTTGCTTCAGGGTTAAAACCACTCTCTTGAATAATCAGTGCTTTTACAAGGCTTGAATCTAAGTCATTCTTTTTAGAATACTTTTCAATTAAGCCTTCAATGTCTTTAGGTTCGCATTTGGTAGGTTGTTCTTGTTTAAGTGTTGGGGAAGATACATTTGAGGTAGCAAGAGTTTTATCTAAAACTTCTTGAAAATCTTTTGCTTCTTGAGTTTTAGACACTTCAGTTGTTTGAGTTTTTGGAGCTTTTTGAACATTTGCTACTGAAGAATTTTCCTCAACAAAAAGTCTATTGAACCCTTGCTCAATAGTGCTAATTCTTCTTAGCGTAAAGTCTAGAGCTGTGAAACCTCCAGCTGATTGCATTATTACCTACCTCATTTGTGCCTTTTAAACCTTATGGCACACTAATAATTTAACCGAAATCAAACAGGCTATCATCAACCCTAAGGTTGATTTTTAAGAGGTTTCTAAATCTATGGATTGATATTTTTAAAATTAAAAGAATTTTTGAAGAACTTGAAGAGAAGTTCTGTCTGATTTAACCAAAAATTTCTTATCATCAACCATTACATAATAAATATCTTCTTTTGCTCTTGCTTCAGATAATCTAAATAAAACTTCATTAGATTTAATTGGAGTTTTCTTAAAATTATGAAGAACGAAAATATCATTATCAACATAGCCAACTAAAACTTTGTTGCCCATATATTCTGATAAATATAATCCTCTGTCGTTCGCAATTTCTGTTTTAAATAATATTGTAGCCTCAGCTGGTGCAGAAGGGGCTTTTGCTTGTGCTTTTGCTTTTTCTTTTAGTTTTTTAACTGCAAGATTTTGTTTGCCCTCATCTGACAACAATTTTGTAGATTCTTCAATTATTTCTGCTTCATTTGGAAGATTTTCTTCTTTATTTTGTTCAATATTTTCATCCAACCATTCAACTTCATCTATTTTATCTTCATTTTCAGGAGTAAAAATAGGCTCATATTGATTTTCTTCAATATTTTCTTCTGCGTTTTCAAGCACTTCTTGAATTTCTTCAGAATTTGAAGCTTCTAGGATATTATCAAAAGAAACTGTTTCAACACCCTCTTCTTCTGGATTTTCGGTAGTTTCTTCATCACTATATTCATAAGGATTTTTGCCCTGTTCTTGGTTTTTAAGTGAGATGAATTTACCCAATAAATGCAAGCCTAAAATTAAAGCAAGCAAGATAACAGAAGCCAATTTAACTGCATTTTTATTTTTGTTATAAAACTCTTTAAGAATTAATTTAATGTCTTTATTTTCTTGTTGAATTTCTTCTTTAACTTTTTCAGCTTGTTGAACTTTTGGCTCTTGAGGTTTCGGAGCTTCTTTAACTTCTTCTTTAACTTCTTCTTTTACTTCTCCTTTTGGCTCTTCAACCTTTTTCTCAACTACTTCAGGAGTTTTTTCTTTTATAACCTCACTAGAAGCTTTATCTTGTTTTTTAGGTTCTTCTTTCTGAATCTTAATTTCTTCTTTTGGTTTTTTAGAAATAGTTTCTTTTTGTTTTTGAGCTATGACTTTTTCAGCCTTTGTTTCTTTTTTAACAACCTCTTTTTTAACAACTTCAGCTTTAGGTGCTTCAACTTTTTTTACTGTTTCTTTAGGTTTTTGTGTTTGTTTTGGAACTAAAGTTTCAAGTTTTGGAATGTTATTTTGAGCAATTGCATTTTTATAGTCAAAATTATCATTCTTATACATTTCTTCCAATTTATCTAAGCGAACAAGGTCCATAATTGGAAATTTTGAAGCCTTTTTCGCTGTCAAATTAATTGTCCAATCTACAGGACGAGAAGTTAAGAAAGAAATTTTTGTGTATCCATTATCATAATTTTGCTCAACATAAGGAAATGTTTCAACATTAACTTCTCTAATAATTCCATTTCCTCTAGCAGATTTAACCATGCTATAAGTTTCAGAAAGCAAAATATAATATGAATTTTCTGATTTTTTAACTATTTTAACTTCGTCAGTAAATGGGATTTCTGTTTTCAAAACAACTTTAAAAGTTCCATCAGAAACTTTTGAAAGATTTAAGTCATGGAGAATATTTTTAAATTCACTTGTTTTAGCAAATCCTTGAAGTGCTATTAAACACAAGGCTATAAGCGTTAATATAAATTTTTTCAATTCATCATCCCACTTTTATAGTATAATAATTTTACAATAAACATAGTTGACGTAAAATGAAAAATTCTTTTAAATCAGGTTTTGTTACAATTATATCTAGACCAAATGTTGGCAAAAGTACCCTATTGAATAATATCGTTGGGCAAAAAATTGCTATAACAACTTCTACTGCCCAAACAACAAGAAAACAAATTAAAGGAATTTATACAGACGAAGTTAAACAAATCGTTTTTGTTGATACACCAGGAGTCCATAAACCATTAAATGAGCTTGGAAAAACTTTAGCAAAAGAAACATATGATGCCCTAGAGGGTGCAGATTTAATTTTATTTTTGCTAGATGCCAAAGAACCAGCAGGGCTTGGAGATAAGTGGATTGTTGAAAATTATTTAAAAAAAGTAAATTGCCCGATTTTGCTTGTTTTAAATAAGGTTGATTTAATTAAAGATTTAGAAAAAAGAGAAGCAAATTTATATTCATATAAAAAACTTTTTGAACCTAAAAATATGCCAAGCGTTTTTGTAAGTGCAAAAACTTCAAGAAATATTAATGATTTACTAAATAAGATTGAAGAATATTTGCCAGAGGGCGAAAAATTTTATGACGAAGAAGAAATCACAGACCAAACCTTAAGAAATATCGCTTCTGAAACTATTAGAGAAAAAATTATTTTAAATACTAAAGATGAGCTTCCTCATCAATGTGCAGTTATTATTGAAAAATATGAAGAAAAAGAAAATATAGATAGAATTTTTGCAAAAATTATTGTCTCCACAGAAGGTCAGAAAAAAATTATGATAGGCAAAGGTGGAGAGCTTCTAAAGAAAATTGGAACAAGTGCAAGAATTGAATTAGAAAAGAATTTTGAAAAGAAAATATATTTAGAATTATTTGTCAAAGTCCAAAAAAATTGGCAAAAAGACGAAAAAGTCGTTAAAAACCTGTTTGAAAACGCATGAAAAAAATAAGCATTTTAAAATTTAATAAAAATCTCCCCGATTTTAATTCTTCTGAGCTTTCTAAAGAAAAGCTAGTTTTGAATTGGCTTATAAAAATTTTAGATAGCGAATTTAAGAAAAAAGAAATAAGTTCTGGAGAAATTTTGCCCTCAAAAGTTGAATTTGCAGAGCTTTTAGGAGTATCAAGTGCAACTATTCAAAATGCCATAAGATTTGGAGAAGATATGGGCTATTTTAGCTCTAAACAAAGAGTTGGAACGCTTGTAATTAATCCTAAAGACAAAAATTCTGAAAAATATAAAGTTCAAAAATCTTATTCAAAAAAAGATAGTGCAAAATTAGAAATTAAAAATTTAATTATTGAATTAAATCTTCAAAAAGGCTCAAAATTGCCGAGCTCTAGAACAATAGCAAGAGAAATTCAAACTTCACATAACACTGTTTGCCTAGCTTTAGAAAACATGGTTATGGAGGGAATTTTAGAGCAAAAATATTATAAAAAAGGCGAAAAATCTTGGTTTCTAACAAAAAATATTGAGCTAAATCAAAATGAAAAAAAATATTCAGCAATAAAAGTTGTTAAAAACAAAACCTTAACAGAAAAATTTGAAAAAAATGTTAAAAACTACATCACAAATAATTTTAATATTGGAGATAAAATTCCAACAAACGCTAAAATTGCAAATATGATGGGGCTTAGCCTTAAAACTGTTAATGACATTATGAAATCTTTAAACAAAAAAGGGATAATTGAAGCCAGAAGAGGCAAATACGGCACAATTTACACAGGAAAACACATAGGCGAAATTAAATCTGAAAAATCTATGTTTATGTCTGGCATAAAAAACAAAGCCCAAAGCCCAAAATTCAAATATAAATGGGAAATTGCCCTAGAAGAGATTAAAAAATATTTATATAAAAATTGCGAAGTTGGAGATAGAATTCCAACAATTAAAGAGTTTTCAAAAACTTTAAAAATAAGCACTTCAACCACAACAAAAGCTATTGAAGAGCTTATTAAAGAGGGCTTTTTGCTAACTCAAAGAGGAAAATTTGGTGGAATATTTATTATTAATTTGCCAGAAGAAGATATCCCAAAAACCTATAAATGGCTTGCATTATCTGATAATTAAGCTTTAAAATTTGCCTAAATATGCTTTTTATCATAAAATTTTTTTATGGAAAATAACAAGCAAAAAATTTATTTTTTAGGTCCTATTGGTTCATATTCCCAAATAGCACTTAATAATTTTCAAGAAAAAATTTTAAAAGATGCTGAAATTGAAGAGGTTTCAACAATTAAAAAAATTTTAGATTTAGTTGATGAAAATGAAAATTATTTTGCAGTTGTTCCTATTGAAAATTCTTTAGAAGGAATTGTTAGAGAAACTATTGATAATCTTTTAAATTCTAAAAAAAGTTTGAAAATTTTATCTCAAACAATTGTAGAAATTAACCATTGTTTGCTATCTAAAGGGCAAATAGAAGATATTAAACACATTGTTTCTCATCCTCAGGCTCTTGCACAGTGCCAAAATTATATTTCTAAAAATTTTAGCTCTGATATTGAGCTTATTCCAGCATCTTCAACATCATCATCTGCTAAAGAAGTATCAAATATGGACAATTCTTGGGCTTCAATTGCAAATGGTTATTGTGCTAATTTGTATAATCTCAATATTTTAGATAGTGCAATAAATGACAATAAAAATAACAACACAAGATTTATTCTTATAGGACACAAAGATTTAGGATTATCCTGCAATAGAACATCTCTAGCATTTTCAACCAAAAATGAGGCTGGGGCTTTGTTAAAAATATTAGAAATATTTAAAAAACACGATTTGAATTTAATTTATTTAGAAAGCAGACCATCTAGAAAAACTTTGGGCGAATATATTTTCTTTGCAGATATTGATAGAGGGGAACATATGGCACTTGATGCCCTAAAAGAAATTTCTGAAAAGTGTGAAATTTTTAGAATTTTTGGCTCATACACTATTATTTAGTTTTCTTTAAGATATTTCGCCAATAACCACCCTCTAAAAAGAACAGAGGATGATAAAAAATAAAATGCATAATTCCCTTGAAAGAATTTGCTCTGTCTTGGGCTTGGAAGCTTTTGTAGTTTTCTTTTTTGTATAAAGTAAGTTTGTGATACCTTAAATAATCTTCTTGTTTGGGGCAAAAATGTCCAAAACCTAACTCCCAAGGTTTAAAATCGCCAAAGAAATGAATAATAGCTGGGTTTTCAATTGCATTTTCAAATTCTTTGGTATTTTCAAATTCTGGGTAAATATCCATTGGCGAATATTGCAAATTCCATTTTAAATCTATAAATTTAACAAAACCTGCAAACAAAATATTTAAAACATTATCGCAACAGCCATAAACGCTATTTGAATTATCTATTGCCATTTTAACTGCACGCAAAGAAATATCATCTCTTCGCCACATATCACAATTCAAAACCATTAAACCTGTATTAAAAAACTTTTCTTTGCCTTTTAAAAATTTTCTTGAAAGCCTTTTAGATTCAATATCTTCAACAGCTAAAATATAATTATTTTCAAATTCCATATCCCACAAAGGTTTAAGAGAAGTTTTAACAACCATATCTGAATCTAAATAAATTATTCTTTTTAAATTCTTACAAGTTTTAATCTCTGGCAAAATCATTGGCAAAAGAGTTTGAATAGAATATCTTTCAGAATGTCTGTAAGCATTAAATATTGAGCTATCAATTTTTTCAAAAACAACTTGAACATCTCTATAAGTTTCTGAAATTGTTAAAAAACTCCTTTTTGAAGCTTCGCATAATTCACTATCTAAAATATGGATAACAAGGCTCTCGCCCCTCATATTTTCGCAAGCACTAATAGCACAAACAGCAGCGTGTTCTGTGTAGTCGTCATCTGGAGATAAGGCTATGTGAATTTCGTTTCCCATTAAGATAATTTTAGCATATAATTAGGTTTATGGAAAATATCGTTGTATTTTTAGTTTGTATAATTTCTGGAATATTTACAGGGCTTTTAGGCATTGGTGGGGGCTTAATTATTGTTCCAGCATTTTTGGTTATTTTGCCTCTTTTCAATATAACAACTATTTCAACTCACGAAGTTATTGGAATAAGCTCTACTGTTGTTTTACTAAATAGCCTTGCTGGGCTTTTTTATAGAAGAGGAGAAGAGTATTTAGAAAAGAAATTTTTAATTAAATCTACAATTTTTATTATTTTAGGAACAATAATAAGTGCATATTTTTCTTCTTTTGCACCAATTAAACCAATTTTTGGGCTTTATTGTCTTGTTGCGCTTACTTCAATTTATCTAATCAAAAAAGATGTTTATTTTGATTTTAAAGGCAAATATAGAGAATTTTTCTTAAATTTAACATTTGCCCTAATTGGTGCAATTAGTGCTGCAATTGGAATTGGGGGTGCAGTTTTATTCGCAACAGCTCTTAAGTGTTTTACTAAAAAAACTCCAAAAGAACTTTTGCCAACAATAACATTTTTTGTTGCTTTTCACGCACTATTTGCATTTTTAGGAAAACTCTCAAGTGGAATTATAATTTTAAACATTATTCCAATTGCCCTTGTTGCAAGCTTTATAGGAGCAAAAATTGGAGTTAAAATATCTAAAAAATTATCTTCAAACGCAATAAACAATATGATGATTGCTGTTCTTATTTTAGGAATTATTAAAATCGGTTTTGAGATTATTAAATAAATTAGTTGAAGTAACTAAATTCATCTTTAACATTGTTTTCTAATAAGCCTTGGTAAGATTCAAGATTAGCATCTGTTGCTTCAAGTTGAGTTTCTATTTGCTCTTGCTCTAAATCCATTGCAGCTTCTTTTCTTTCGTATTCAGCTTGAGCTTCATTCATCATTTTTTCATATTTGTTGTTTATATCTTCTTTTAATTCTAAATATTTTTGATAAGCTATAGTATATTCATTAGAAGAAATATCAAGACCTTCTGTTTCTGCTTCAAATGCAAGTTCTATGCATTCATTTTCGTATTCTTGAGCATTATAAATTTTAGTAATCTTTTCATTACTCAAATTTTGCATTTGCATTTTTGCATTGCTAATTTGCATCAATCTAAAATTTAGATTGCTTTTATTAGCTTCTAGCATTAATGTTTGTCCTTGTGCTGTGCAAATGCCCATTTTTGGTCTCGCTTTGTTTACTACTCTTATATAAATAAAAACAAAATATATACTCTAAATTCAGATGATATATACTTTTTTAACAATTCGTTACAATTATTTTTCAAGTATTATTAAGCAAGGGCGAAAAAACTTGAAAATTAGCCTTTTTACTAATTTTATGGTAGATTTAATTTATGAAAAATTTAGACATTGTAACAATAGGAGAGGGGCTTGTTGAATTAAGTTCAAATGCAAGTCTTGCAATAAGTGATAACTTCACAAAATTCTTTGGAGGAGACACTCTTGTAACTGCTGTTTCTGCTCTTAGAATGGGCTCTTGTGTTGGTTACATTACAAAACTTGGGCACGACCCATTTGGGGAATATTTACTAGATGCTTGGCAATTAGAAGGTCTTGATACTTCTCAAATCAAAATGGTACCGGGTCAAAATGGACTTTATTTCATTGCAAGAGTTGATGGACACAAATCTTGCCAATATTACAGAAAAAAAACTGCAGCAGTTGAGCTATCAATTGATGACATAAATTTTGATTACATAAATACTTCAAAAGCATTCTACGGAACAGGCTTTGTGCAATCTTTATCTCTAAATTGCAAAGAAGCCCTCAAAGAAATTTATAAGTTTTCAAAGGAAAATGGAATAATCACAGCCTATGACCCAAACTATTCAAAAGATGTTTGGTCTGAAGTTGAGGCAATTGAAGCTTTTGAAGAAGTTAAAGACAACATTGATATAATGTTTTTAAGAAATGATTCAGACGCCCTTGCTCTATTTGGAACAGATTCAGCAGACGAAATTATCAAAAAAATGAATGACCTTGCAATTCCAATTTTTGTTTTAAAAGAATACAAAAAGGGAATTCACACAATTATGAACGGCGATTATGAATTTATTAAATATGAAGATTACTATGTAGCAGACGCAACTGGTTGTGATGCTGCGTTTAATGGAGCATTTTTATCTGCATATCTAAATGGTTCAAATCCTTTCTATTGCTCAAAATTTGCAAATTCTCTTGCAATGTTGCAAATTCAAAAAATGGGAGCCGTAAAATCTATCCCTAATAGAAAAAATGTAGAAAAATTATTTGGAGAAATTTATGGCTAAAAAAGCATTAGTTTCAGGCTATATAGGTTTTAATAACTTTGGAGATGACGCAATTTTTGAAGAAGTTATCAAAAATTTTCAAGCAAAAGAAGTTGAAATTTCTGCACTAAGTTCTAATCCAACTGCAACAGAAAAAAGATACAATGTAAAAGCATATGAATATAAAAATTTCAAAGAAGTTATTAAAGCAATTTGGAGCACCGATATTCTAATTTCTGGTGGTGGAAGCCTTTTCCAAAACGGAACAAGCTTGTTTAGCCTTTTTTACTACGCAAGCATAATAATTCTTGCAAAATTAATGTTCAAAAAAATTATCGTACTAGGGCAAGGAATAGGACCTATTGATGGCATGTTTTCAAATTGGTTAACTGCATTTTGTTTAAAGTTAGCAAATGTTGTAACCATCAGAGATACTTCATCATTCAGATTTCTAAAAAAACACAAAATTAAAGGCAAGCTTTTCCCAGACCCTGTTTGGTCAATGGAAATGCCAAAATATGACCCTCAAGGTGTAATTGGTATTCAAGTTAGAAATTCATACAAAATTTCTGAAGTATTTATGAAAAATTTTGCACACTTTATAGGCATTTTTTACTCAGATAAGCCTATAAGAGTATTCTTATTCCAAAACACACAAGATAGAAAAAATGCAACACTATTATGTTCTTTAGTTAAAAAAGAATACCCAAGTGCAGATATTAAAATCGTTGAATACACAACAGTTTCAAAGCTTTTAGAAGATTTTTCTCATGTAGAAAAATTAATTGCAATGAGATACCATGCCTGCCTTGTGGGGTACAGGCTAGGAATTAAAACTTTTTGCATATCGTATGATAAAAAAATTGATGAACTTTGTAGAGATTTTGGCACAAAATGCGTCCAAATTTCAGACAACATAGATTTCTACAGAGAATTTGATGATTTTTACCATTGGGAAGAACCTCCTATATTTCAACAAAAAAGGGCAGAGAAATTCCGTTGGGAAATTTTTGACAGTATTTTAAAATAAGGAAAATAAAATGATTATACCAAGTATAGATATTATGAACGGAAAAGCCGTTCAGCTTAAGCAAGGCAAAGAAAAAGTTTTAGAAGTTGAAGATGTTTTATCTCTTGCAAAATATTATTCAAGATTTGGAGAAATTGCCGTTATTGACCTTGATAGTGCAATGAATAAGGGAGATAACGAAGAATTAATCTCTAAAATTTGTAAAATAGCAAAATGCAGAGTTGGTGGTGGCATAAGAACAATTGAAAAAGCAAAAAGAATGTTAGCTTATGGCGCTTCTAAAATTATTATAGGAACAGCAGCTAATGAAGAATTTTTGTCTAAGCTACCAAAAGACAAAACAATGGTTGCAATTGATTCAAAAAATGGCAAAATAACCCTAAATGGCTGGGTGGATGACACTGAACACACAACAGAATCTTATGTAAAAAGATTTGAAAACCTATGCTCGGGCTTTTTATTCACAATTGTTGAAAAAGAAGGAATGCTAGAAGGAACAAATCTTGAAGCAATTAAAAAAATAAATGAAATTACAAAAACTCCAATAACTGCTGCGGGTGGAATTTCAACAATTGAAGAAATTAAAGAATTAGAAAAATTAAACATTTCATCTCAATTGGGAATGTCAATTTACACAGGAAAAATCAATCTAGAAGACGCATTTATTGAATGTATTGATTTTGAAAAAATGGATGGCTTAGTTCCAACAATTGTTCAAGATGTTGAAACAAAACAAGTCTTGATGCTAGCTTATTCAAACAAAGATTCACTTAGAAAATCTTTTAAAGATGGGCTTGCAACATATTTCAGCCGTTCAAGAAACGAACTTTGGACAAAAGGCTTAACAAGTGGAAACTATCAAGAGCTTATAAGTGCAAGATTTGATTGCGACAAAGACACAATTCTATTTTTAGTTAAACAAAATGGAAACGCTTGCCACTTAAATAGATTTACCTGTTTTGAAGACAAAGATTTTGCCATAAACTCACTCTATGAGCTTATTTTAGACAGAATGAAAAATCCACCAGAAGGCTCATACACTAAAAAACTTTTAGATAATGATTTTTATTTAAAAAGAAAAATTATGGAAGAAGCCTTTGAAACAGTAAATTTTGAACAAGGAGATGGCTTAGGATGGGAAGCAGCAGACCTTATTTATCACTTGCTTGTATTCTTAGCTAAAAACAACATAACTTGGCAAGACATTGTAAACAACTTATCTTCGAGGACAAAATGAAAATCTTAGACAAAAACAATATTGAAAATTTCTTAGAAGATATTGAATATGAGAATATTGAAAGTGTTAAAAATATCTTAAATGATGTCAAAAAAAATGGGGATAGTGCAGTTAAAAAATATTCCTATGAATTTGACAAAATGGAATTTGGCGAATCTGATAGCTTTGAAATTTCTGAAGAAAATATTAAAAAAGCACTAAATTCCATAGATGAAAAAACACTTATTGCAATTAAAAAAGCAATTAAAAATATCCAAAAATTTGCTTTAAAGCAACTAAAATCCATAAAAGAGCTAAAAATTAAAGAAAAAGGCTCTGTTATGGGGCATAAAATAACTCCAATTGAAAGTGTTTTATGCTATGCACCAGGTGGAGGCTATCCACTTCCATCTTCAGCTATAATGACAGTTGCAGTTGCTAAAGTTGCAGGAGTTAAAAATATTTATTTAACATCTCCAAAAATCCACCCTGCAACAATTGTGGCAGGGTATTTAGCAGGAGCAAATAGAATATTCAAAATTGGTGGAGTTCAAGCAATTGCAGGTTTTGCATATGGCACAGAAAGCTTGCCTAAAGTTGATAAAATTGTTGGACCGGGAAATAAATTTGTAACGGCTGCTAAAAAAGAAGTTTATGGTCTTTGCGATATAGATTTTCTTGCAGGTCCTTCGGAAGTTTTGGTTGTTGCAGACGAAACTGCAAACCCAGAATTGATTTCAGCAGACCTATTAGCTCAGTGCGAACACGACAAAGACGCAAGAGGATATTTAATTACAACAAGCAAAGAATTAGCTCAAAATGTTAAAAAATCAGCTTATAAACAGCTTGAAAGTCTTGGAACAAAAGAAATTGCACAAATTTCTTTTGAAAAATCCATTGCAATTATTGTAGATAACATTGAAGAGGCGATTGAATTATCTAACTTAAGAGCTCCTGAGCATCTTGAGGTTATGATTAAAGACGAAAAAAAATATATTGATAAATTTACAAATTATGGCTCACTTTTTATAGGAAACAATTGTGCAGAAGTTTTTGGAGATTATTGCACAGGAACAAACCATGTTTTGCCTACAAATAAAGTAGCAAGATATAGGGGTGGGTTATCTGTTTTTGATTTTATCAAAATTCAAACTTACCAAAAAATCTCCAAAAAATATGGAGAAGAATTATCTAAAATAGCATCTGAGCTTGCAAAAACAGAAGGACTTATGGCACACAAACTTGCAAGTGATTTGAGAGGGAAGAAAAATGAGAATTAGAATAGAATGGCTAGACCACAAAAAACAAAGCGAAATTTTCGCAGGAATTGTTGCAAGATTATTTCGGTTAAAAAAATATTTCTTTAGATGTAAAAATATTAATTACCCAGAAAAAAATCCTGTAATTTTGGCTTGTTATCACGGGCATCAATTAGGAATTTATGCTTATCTTCAAGCTGGCAATAAATTGAATGTCATGGTATCAAAATCTAAAGATGGCGATATTATTGCAGCAGGTTGCGAAGCCGTTGGGATTAGAACAATCAGAGGCTCTCAAAGCAGAGGTGGAGCAGGTGCAACTCTTAAAACTTTAGACAAACTCAAAGCAGGCGAAAGCGTTGCAATTACAGTTGATGGACCAAGAGGACCAAAAGGAGTTGTTAAAAAAGGCGTAATTGAAATTGCAAAACTTTCTGGAGTGCCTATTGTTCCATTTTCTTGGCATAGCGAATCGTTAGGCTTTGTTAGATTTAAAAAATCTTGGGATAATTTAGCGTATCCTATAAACGGGATACCAACTCTTGGGCTTTATGGCGACCCTATTTATGTTCCAGAAGATGCTGATGATAACACAGTTGAGCTTTATAGACAAAAACTTGAGCTAGAGCTTAAAATTCAAGAAGAAAAAGCTATCAAAAACTATAAAGAATTAATGAAAAGTAAAACAAAATAATTTCGCAATTTTTATAAATAAAAATTGCTCAATTTAGAAATAAAAAGTGCTCCAACCGAAATTGGAGCACCCGTTCTAAAGAACTCTAAACTAAACTATTTCACCAATTAAATAATTTGCTACCCAAGCAAATTCTGGATTTTTAATTGCTAATCTTTTAAGTGGCTCAACTGAAGCTTCGCCAATTCTAATTAAGCTCATTGTTGCAACACCTCTTTGAACACCTGTTAAATCAGGAAGTGAATCAACTAAAAACTTAACAGCAGAAGCACCCATAGCAACGATTTTATTTTCAATTTCGCTTTTTAATCTATTATCTGCATATTCTAATTTTTCAATTAAAGAAACTAATCCATCTACAACACTTAAATTTTCTGTTCTGTTCACTACTGCTTGCATAATTCCTACTCTTTTTTCTATTGTTCAAATTATAAACTAAAAAAAATTGAAAACTTAAAATCCTTATACAATCTTTATATCCATATAAAGATTTCAAAAAATCCAACCTTAGTAGGGCATTTTGCCAACTTTAAGATAATTGTTGTAAAGGCAAAATAACAATATAATAATGACACAAGGAACAAGGTGGCATATGAATATTTCAATTAAAATGGAAGACAATATCCGTATTTTTGGCTCTTATAACGGCATTATCACAGATGAAAATGTTGATTTTATGGAAAATTATATCCTATCTATGCCAAAAGAAATCAACTGCAAATATGCAATTAATCTTTATAATGTTAAAGAAATTTCTAAAAAATTGATGGAATTTATTAAAAAATTTCAAACTATGTTATGTTGTTTATCAGCAGATATGCTAACTTATTTCATGCTCACAAAAACTGTAAACTATTTAAAAGTTTACATTAGCGAAGGCGACCTTATTGAAGATAAAAGAAGAATTTTAAAAAGGGAATTTTACTTAGTTTAAGTAATTTTTAAATATCCCATCTTCCACAAGTACCACCCCAACGGGCAATAATATTTCCTTTAATATCAGAAATTTTTCCACCTTGTTTGAAATCAGGTGCAGTGTAATCGCCCTCTAGGATTGTAACAACTTCGCAATTGTTTGAACAAGCTGAGCAAGTTGCAGTAACTGAATTAAAGCTCATATCTTTAGTTTCCCAGCCTTTAAATTTTGTTTCTTTGCCTTCATATTGGTAATATTCCATTGCAAGCAAAGCAGCACCAATTGCACCCATCATTTGATGATTTTCAGGAACTGTAACTTCCATCCCTAGTGCTTCTTCAAAAGCCTTAACCATGCCTTTGTTTGTTGCAACACCACCTTGAAAAGTAACTTTTGGCAAAAGCTCTTTTCCTAACGCCAAATTAGCAAGATAATTGCGAACTAAAGCTTGGCATAAGCCATATAAAAGGTCTTCAACACTATAGCCTAGCTGTTGTTTATGAATTAAGTCAGATTCAGCAAAAACGCCACATCTTCCAGCAATTCTAGCTGGAGATTTACTTTTTAGAGCAATATCGCCAAATTCTTCAATAGGAACATTTAATCTTCCAGCTTGTTGGTCTAAAAAGCTTCCTGTGCCTGCTGCACAAACTGTGTTCATTGCAAAATCTGTAACAATGCCATCTCTTAAAATAATTATTTTTGAATCCTGCCCACCAATTTCTAAAATTGTTTGAACATCTGGAACATAAGTTGAAGCGGCAACGGCATGAGCTGTAATTTCATTTTTAATAATGTCTGCACCAACCAAAGCACCAGCAAGGTTTCTTCCTGAACCTGTTGTTCCAACTGCAGTTACTTCCCATTCTCCATTTTGCCTTGAATATAATTCAGACAAACCTTTTTGAACAGCTTTAGTAGGCTGTCCAGCAGTTCTTAGCATATATCCATCAATAAACTTTGCACTCTCATCAACAAGAGCTAATTTTGTGGTTACAGAACCAACATCAATTCCTAAAAAAACTTTCATGGTTTAATAATAGTATAAAAATTTTGAAATTGGAAGAAAAAAATGACACACTTAGAAGAATTGATTAAAACTATTGAAATATTAAGGTCGCCAGAAGGGTGCAAGTGGGATAGAGAGCAAACTCACGCAACTTTGAAAACAAATATGTTAGAAGAAGCTTATGAAGCTGTTGAAGCCATAAATACAGGGGATATGGACAACCTTAAAGAAGAATTGGGAGATGTTCTTTTGCAAGTTATTTTGCATAGTCAAATAGCTAAAGAAGAGGGTGCTTTTGATATTGAAGATGTTGCAGATGAAATAAACAAAAAACTTATAAGACGCCACCCACATGTTTTTTCTGACACAAAAGTTAATGGCGTTGAAGATATTTTAAATAATTGGGAAGATATTAAAAAACAAGAAAAACCAGAAAGAGCAAGCGTTTTAGATGGCATAACAAAAGGACAAGCATCATTAATTTCTGCTTATAAAATTTCTAAAAAAGCCGTTAAAGTTGGCTTTGAATGGACAAATGATGATGAGCTTTGGGAGCAATTAGATAGTGAACTTAATGAATTTAAGGAAGCCAAAACTCCAGAAAACAAGGAAGAAGAATTAGGAGATATTCTTTTTACCGTTGTTAATGTTGCAAGAAGAAATAATATTGACCCAGAGCAAGCATTAATTAAAACAAATGAAAAATTTACTTTAAGATTTAAAGAAATGGAAAAACTTGCAGATAAAGAATTAGAAGAGCTAACATTTGAGGAATGGAATGAGCTTTGGGCAAGAGCAAAAAAGAGCTTAAAGAGCAAATAGTGGCAATTTTTCAGCTTTTGGTGTTTTAATAATTATATAAAACAAGGAAGGAATAATAATGCAAATTGCATCTTTGTCTAATATTCAATATAAATATCATTCGCCACTACCTTTTGCTGGTGGCAAAAGACAACCAAAATTCAGTATGAAAGAAGAATTTCCAGATGTTCATGCATTTTATGAAGCCAAAAAAACATATGACCCAAAACTAGGCTCAATAAGCTCAGCACCAGATGAAGTTCAAGATTTTTATAAAGAAATTACCCCAGAATTAAACAAATTCCGTTCATTTTATAATGCAATGAAAAACGAAGAAAAAGAAATGCTTTCAAGAATTTCTTATGACATCAATAATATGCACAGAATTGCAACTTCTGGAAAATTAAAAAGCAACGCAAAAATAGAATTTAATGAAAATGGCTACTCTTATAAAGAATATGACGGAAGATACATTACAAGAGAAATTACAAAATCTCCTAAAAAATTAAGAGTTGAAAAAGCAGACGGAAACAACAAAAAAACAATTACTGTTTGCGATATTAAAACAGACCCAGAAACAGAAAAAATTACAATTACAAAGATTAAGCACACCGTTGGCTATCACAAAACAGCAATTGGTGGAGAATCTTATGACAAAGAATATATTTTTGAAAATGGTAAATTAAAAAGCTATACAAAAAATTTCTCATCAGATGGCAAAGGAAATGGAAAAACAGGAATAAGTGCAACATTTGGAGAAAAAATGAACACTTATTTTGAAAATATTAAACATACAGCAAAAGAAGGAAGTTTTGTTGAAAAATCTATCCATTTCAACCAAAACGGAAGAGTTGGTTGCTATATGAAAAACCCAATTAGAGATGCTCAAAATATTTTAACTTATGAACAAAAAATGGAATTTGAAGGTGGTCAGCCAAGCTTATATATAAGAGAAGGTGTAGTTAGAGGCAAAAACTCTGAAGACACTTACGAAAGATACGCAAAATTCCAAGGTGCTAATTGGTGCTTCCTCTATTAAAACATGGGAAATTTCTTCTAATACTATTTGCGAAAAATATATTTGCATAGTATTATATAGTTAAGAAAAAATAATTTTAGGAGAATTTATGAGCCAAATTACTAAAACAGCTTGGGATTTAAACGAAAAATGCGAAAATAGATACCAATTAGTTTATGAACTTATTGAGCTTGCTAAAAAATTAGTTGATGAATCTCAAATTAGAAAATCTAAAGATGATTTTGGCTATGATTTTGAACAACAATTTGACCCAGCAATTAAAAAAGAAAAACCTGTTCAACACGCTATGATGGTTAAAGCTTCAGAATCAGACGATTCTGGTCTTGTTGGTTAGTTAATTTTAAAGGTTTAAATATGGAAGAAACTTTAAGCTACATAAAAAGTATTCTTAAAGGTTTTGAGCCTGAAATTGCAGTTGTTTTAGGTTCAGGTCTTGGTGGCTTTACAGATGGGCTTGATGGAATTTCTATTGACTATAAAGATATTCCAAATTTTAAAACTTCTTCAGTTGTTGGGCATAATTCTAAATTATTTTTTACAGAATTGTTTGGCAAAAAACTTGCAGTTATGCAAGGTAGGCTTCATTTTTACGAAGGACACACTTTAGCAGAAACAACTTATCCTATTAAAGTTTTAAAGAAATTAGGTGTTAAAACAATAATCCTTTCAAATGCTTCAGGTGGAATTAATGAAAACTATCAAGCAGGAGATTTAGTTGCAATTAATGACCATATTAATTTTTTAGGCACAAACCCACTAATTGGCAAAAATGATGACGAATTGGGAACAAGATTTCCTGATATGTCAGAAGTTTATAATAAAAACTTGATAAAAATTGCACACGAAACAGCAAAAGAATTAAATATAGAATTGAAAGACGGTGTTTATTTATCTGCAACAGGACCTAGCTACGAAACTCCAGCAGAAATTAGAATGTTCAAAATTTGGGGTGCAGATATGGTTGGAATGAGCACAGTTCCAGAAGCAATTATTGCAAATTATATGGGATTAAATGTGCTTGCAATAAGCCTTATTACAAACCTTGCGTCAGGTATTTCAAAAACAAAATTAGCTCATCAAGAAGTTGTTGAATTAGGAAGAATAGCAGGCGAAAAATTCAAAACTTTAGTTAAAAAGATTATTGAAAAAATTTAAGAGGACAAATTGAATCTTTCAGAAATCATAAATTTTAATATTCCAGATACCTCAGATTGGTTTAATGAGCTTTGGGACACAAAAGCTGAAAAAACTGATGCTATGAAAGGCAAAATTAAAAATCTTATTGTCCTTGCTTATATGCCCCTAACAAAACAAATTGCACATTCTCTTGCAAGAAGAACAAATGACCCTGTTGAAGACATTACTCAAGTTGGGCTTATCGGGCTTATGAAAGCAATTAATAATTATAAACCTGAATTTGGAGCAAGTTTTAAAACTTACGCAACTTATTTTATTGTTGGAGAAATTAGGCATTATTTAAGAGATAAAGCAAAATTAATCAAAGTTCCAAGAGAAATTTATGAGCTTTCTTATAGAATTAATCATTTCATTCAAGAATTGACAGAAAAATTAGGAAATCCTCCAACAGAAGAAGAAATTGCAATTGAAATGAACATCACAACAAGAGAAGTTCAAGAAGCACAAACAGTTGAAAGAAGAACAACGGCAATTTCTACAAGCGACATTAACTATAATGATGACGACTTGCCATTTTCTATTGAAGAAAAAATCCCAACAGAAGACTACGAAGAAGCTTTTGACGATTTTGCAAATAAAATGGTTTTAAAAGATGCACTAAAAATTTTAACCGACAAAGAAAGAGAAATTATTAACTACAATTTCTTTGAAGGATTATCTCAAGCAGAAATTGCAAGAGAATTAAATATGTCTAAAATGCAAGTTTCAAGAGCAATTAAAAAAGCTCTTAAAAAAATGTTTGACTATATTGTTAAAAAAGGCATAGAAAGTGTTTAATATAGAATTTTATTTATTTGAACAATATCCAGAAGTTCTTGCTGTTTATATTTTTATTTTAGGGCTTTGTATTGGCAGTTTTTTAAATGTTGTAATTCTCAGAGGTTTAGCAGAAGAAGAAATTGTTAAAACTCCATCTAAATGCCCAAAATGTGGTCATAAGCTTAATTGGTATAATAATATTCCTGTTTTATCTTATGTATTTTTATTAGGAAAATGCCAATTTTGCAAAGCAAAAATTTCTCCTCAATATCCAATAGTTGAGCTTATTACAGGTTTAATGTTTTTTGCAATTTATTGGCAGTTTGGACTTTCTTTCAAAACACTTTTTGGTGTAATTTTTGCCTCTTTAGCAATTGTAATGTCGGTTTGCGATTTAAAAGAAAAAGTTATTATTGATTGGCACGGCTATTTATTAATTATTTTTGGATTAATTTATAGCTTTTTAAATGATGTTGGAATTTTATGGTCTATTCTTGGTGCTATTATTGGATTTATAGTATTTGAATTAATCTCAAGAATTGGATACCTTTTCTCAGAATCAAGATTATTTGGAGATGGAGATTCCATTATCTTTGCAGGCTTAGGTGCATACTTTGGGCTTTTAGCGTTACCTAAAATGTTTATAACGGCAGTTTTAGCACAAACATTAATCACAATTCCTTTATTCATATTTAATAAGCTAAAAAATAAAGACTACAAAGGCTTTGCACTATATTCAACATTAGCCATTTTGCTTATTGCGTTTGGAATTTTGTATAAATTTAATATTTATTCAAAAAACTATGCTCTTTTAGCCTTATCCCCAATATTAATAGGGCTTTTGGTGTGTGCTTTCTTAATTTTACGCAGTGTTAAAAATAAAAAAGCAGAAGACTTAACTTTTCTTCCTTTTGGCCCAGCCCTTGTAGTTAGTGGCTTAATTATGTTATTCTTATAAATAGATTATGGCTGAAAAAAGAAAATATCTTGGAATATTATTTGAGTGTTGTAATGTTTATACACGCATTTACAAAAATAAGGCAGGGACACATTATGTTGGATATTGCCCAAAATGCCTTAAAAAAGTTCGCCTAAAAATTGGGAAAGGTGGAACAGAACAAAGATTTTTTAGAGCAACTTAATTATTTCCCATATCCATATCATAAGCTCACACACCAAAGCTCGCTCGCCCTCGCTAAGTGCAGTCGCACTAAGCTCGTGCTTCTTTCAAGGTACGGTTTCGCACAAGCCCACCCGCTCATAGTCCAGTGTCGCATACGCCCACCTGTTCTCCACAGCTGTGCGTATGCTCACATCCTTATGCTTGCTCGTTTTCATTAAGTGCTCGCACTAAATTCAAACTTCGCAAGTAAAAAAAATTGGCCTTTTGAGCCAATTGGTTGAGTATGATTTTATAGTGTTTGTTATATAGCAATTCTTTGTTTGGATAAATTAGATTTAATTCCTTGAGCAAGGTCTTTTCTGCCACTTTGCTCATAAATTTTAGTGACTGATTCTAAAAATTTCATATTATCCATATTTACATTTGGTTTTTTAGGTGCTGTATGAGAAATTGCATCTGTTACAGGTCTTCTCAAAGGTCTTTGAACACTTTGTGCTGGAACTTCTGAGTAAACTCTGTTTTGAACAACTTTTCTGTTTGGATTTGTGATTGTTGAACCAGCATTTGAATATGGATTAAAGTTTTGTGCTTGGTTATATGAATTAATTGCATAATTTTGTCTTGAAGCATCTGGACGAGTATAGCCAGAATTTAAAGAAACTTGCTCTCTAGATGCTTGAACTTCATTTAAAGTTCTCATTAATTCTTCTCTAGGATTTTTTACTGCTTGAGGTTGCACACCAAGCTCTTCAGAAATTTTTCTTGTGCTAGGTGTAATACCAATTGCAGGTTCTGCTTGACCACCATTTGAAAATGCTTTTTTCACGCCCATAATTGAGAAAACAATTGCAAAAAAGCTAACAACCATTGTCCAATCAACGCCGTTTCCTTCGCCACCATTTATTACATTTAGCAAATGACCTAAATTAAAACCGTTGTTTTCCCAATCTTTATCTTCATAATCTTCAATTGGAGCAACTGAAGCATATTCGCTTCTTGGGCGATTTACAACAATTTCTCTTGAAGATTTTAGAACATTACCTGCTGTTTCAATACTAATTTTTGTTTTAGCAGCCAAATAGCCATTAACATAAATTCTAATTTTAGATTTATCAATTTGTTGAATAATAACACCATCTAAGCTAGAAACATCATTGTATACGGTTTCAATATCATCAGATGGAACAATGTTTTTTAATTCAAAATATGCACTATTTTTGTTTTCTACTCTCTTTTTAAAACGAACCATTTCATCAGCTTTAAGTTTTAAGCTGTAGCTATCGCCACTTTGGCTAATTTCAACGGTATGCAAAATATTTTCTCTAGCAGAAGCTGTTAGAGTTGTTAAAAAACACACGCAACAAACTAAAAATATTTTTAGAGTTGAACTAATTCTACTCATCTCAACCTTTACTCCCTGTCATCTTTATAGCTAAATGATAAATTAAAGCCTATCAAGTAACATCAACCAAAAGATGGGGAATATTATTAATCTATGGATTTATTTTTAGACTATTTCAACCAATAAACCAAATACACGTTCAAATAATTCAACTTTTTTTAATCTAAATTCTTCAAAACCAGCTAATCTTGAAATATTTGGGCTAGTTGTAATAATAAATTTATCATTTTCTGTTGTTATTTCAATATTTTCAACATAAGAAAAATGCCCGAAGTCTAATAAATCAGCAACTTGCAAAATTGCAGAAAGTTTTTTTATTATTTTTCTCATATCACGGTCAAAAGAGCCATATATTTCGTGTTTTTTCTTTGGTTTTTTGCCTCTATGATAGCGAATTAGGCAAGAAATTATTTTAAGCTCTTCTTCTGTTGTGTTATATATGCCTTCACTTAAAACAAATTCAGAACCTAATCTTGCATGATGACATCCATCTTCTATATTCATTCCAATATCATGCAACAAAGACGCCATTTCTAGGCATTTTTTATATTTTTTTAAATCTTTGTTCTCAAAACTTAAAACAATTTCATCAAAAATTTCAAACGCAAACCTCAAAACCTCATTAACATGCTCTTTTTCGGCGTTTTTTTTATAAAATTTTTTGATGTAATCTTCTAAGTTCATTTTAATAACTCATTAACAGTCCTGACAAAATATTCTTGATTAAATTCAGATTTTTGAATATATGCATTTGCTCCAACTTGTTGGAATTTTGGCCACCAGATGTTCTTATCGTTTGAAGACAATACCAAAATTGGAGTGCTTTTATAATTAACATCTTTTCTAATTTCTTGAACATACTCATAGCCTGTCATATTTGGCATATCGTTATCTGTTACAATTAAATCAAAATGGGTTCTTTTCATAATCTCAAGTGCGTCTATCGCATTTGTTGCAATACGAACCTTATAGCCCTGAGCTTCTAAAATATTTTTTTCAAGAAGTTTTGTTGTTCTAGAATCATCCACAACAAGAATTTCATATTTTCTATGTTCTTCAAAAATTGTTTGGACATTTTCAACAACAATTCCAGCACTGCTTCTTTTTTCAGATTTAGACATAATATCTGTCATATTCAAAATTAAGCAACTAGAACCATTTGCAAGTGTTGTAATCCCTGAAATATTTTTAATTTTGTGGAATGGCTCAGGTAATTTTTTGAACAATATTTCTTCTTCACCAATTAATTTTTCAACAATAATACCAATTTGCGAATTATCAGATTCAATAATCAAAAGAGTGTGTTTTTCTTCTCTTCTAGGAGCGTTTTCATAGCCTAAAATTTGAGATAATGTATAAACAGGGATAACTCTATCTGCAAAAACAAAATAGCTTCTGTCATCTTTTGTAAACACTTCTTCTGTATAAACACGAACAACTGTTTTTATACTTGAAGCAGAAAAAGCAAACAATTCATCAGCTTCAAGAGCCACAAAAGACTTAATTGTAGCCATTGTCGCAGGAAGCTCAATCGTTACAACTGTTCCAACTTGATATTCAGATGTTATATCAATTCTGCCATTCAATTGAGAAATTTTAGTGTGAACAATATCAAGTCCTAATCCTCTTCCAGACAAGTCTGTAATAGTTGATTCCGTAGAAAATCCAGGATAATAAACAAGATTCACTAACTGTTCTTGTGGAAGTTTTTCAGCTTCTGTTGTGGTTAAAATTCCTTTTTCAATGGCTTTTTCTTTAATCTTTTGAACATCTAAGCCTCTGCCATCATCTTTAATTGTAATTATAATTTTATCTTCTCTATGTTCTGCCAAAACTTGAATTAAGCCTGTTTCGGATTTTCCAAGTGCTTTTCTTTCATCTGGAGATTCTATTCCATGGTCAATTGAATTTCTTAAAATATGCATTATTGGAATTTTTATGTCTTCAATAATTTTTTTATCAGCACTAACTTCGCTACCATGAATTTTAAATTCAATATTTTTGCCCTTATCTTTTGCAAGGTTATGCACCATTCTAGGGAAAAGATGGAATATCGTTGCAAGAGGCAAAATACGCATATTTTTAACCATTGATTCAAGCTCGTTGGTAATTGTTCCTAAACCAACTTCTTGCTCTTGCATTGTTTGATACAATTTATCTAGTTGGGCAAAAATTTTATGAAGTTTGTTTGTTTGATTTGCATATAAAGAAATAAGCTGTTTATTATATGAAATTGCTCCTTGATAAGCGTCTTCTCTGCTCATTGAAGTTGATAGATATTTTCTATCAAAATATTTCATAAAATGACCAAACTTACTCCATCCTTTTTGCCAATCTATAAAATCACTTTGGATTTTTTTGGCTAAAAGGACTTGTTCAGAGTTTTTAATTCTATTAACAATAAGCTCTCCTATGCCATTTACAAGCATATCAAGCTTAGAGCTATCAACTCTAAGAGTTTTAATTGCACTCGTATCAATATTAACAAACCAATCTCTAGATTTGTCTGATTGCCTTTTTGGCTCAGTTAAATTATTTTGAACACTTTTAATGTTAATATGTGCAATATTATAAATAATTTCTGCTCTTTGAATAAATAATTCTAGGTCTTCAGCTCTTTTTTGAGATGGCGTTTCAATGTATTCATTCAAAAGGTCGCAAACGCCTTTTCTTGTATCTCTTTCAACAACTCTACCAGACTTTTTATACAACTCAAAAGTAGTTAGAATTGACCTGAAGAAATTATTATCTTTATGAGCACTTAGAGCAATAATTATTTTTTTCAAGCTTGTTTCAACTGCATCAATTAAAGCAGGATTTTCTTGAAGATTTGAAATATTTTCTATCAAAAATTTAATTTCATCTGAAACTTTTGAGGTTGTTTGCTTTTTAGTTTTAACTTGTTTTTCAATTTCAGAAAAAACTTTTTCATAAAAATCCATTGATTGAATTTTATTGTTTAAACAGTAGTCTGTGTATAAAGAAATAATTTCACTAATTCTTGAATCTAGCTCTATGAGCAATTCATTTGCATCATTTGTTGAAGAAAAATTCCTTTCTTTAATTTCAGAAATTGTTTTCTTTATTTCATCAACTTTTAAATTAAAATTTTCAATATTAATATCCCCTGAAACACCCTCAAGAGCCAAAGTTGCTTTTTCAATCGCTTTTAAATGTTCAAGATTTGAGTGCTTTTTAATTAGGGTATAGTTTAAAATTAGCTCGTATAAATAACTTTCAACTTTAACATAAGGATTTTCTTCGTATGTTTGAGTTGTTGTATCTTCAATAACTTCAACTGTTTTAAATTCTTCTTTAGAATCTATGACTTCTAAAAGAGAATTTAGATAATATTCATAAGATTCATCAAAAAATTCTGCCTTATTTTCAACAGTTTTTTCAATTAAAAATTTAACATAGTTAAGAGTTTTTGCGATAACATCTAAATTATCTGAATTTGGTTTAATTTTATAATCTCTAAAAAAGCCAAAAATATCTTCAACTTTATGAACAAGATTTTGAATTGAGTTATAGCCAAGCATTCTAGCAGAGCCTTTTATACTATGAGCATCTCTAAATAGCTCAAGAACAAGCTCCTTATTTTCCAAATCTCTTTCAAGCTGGAGAAGCTTATTGTCCATAACTTCAAGTATTTCAAGACCTTCAGACTTGAAAATATTTAAAATCTCATTAAGTTCACTCTCGCTTAATTCCATAGCTCTCCTTAATTAACGGAATTTTTGAAAGTATCAGATATTTTGTTTAAATCGTCTAATGTTTTAACATTTTTTTGGTTTTCAGAATAATTATTTTTTAATAACTCTTCAATATCTTCAATGTATTCTGTTGTTTTTTTAGTATCGTCTTTAATTTTTGTGTTTGAAGAATTAACTTCTTGAACTTTGTTTAAAACTTCACCAATTATTGCAACAAGATTTGTAATATCAACACCTATATCTTGAGCTAAATCAATTCCAGATTCAATTTCTTTTGTTCCTTCTTCTGTTGCCATAACTGTTGAGTTTGCAGTTTGACGAATATCTTGAATTAAAGATGAAATTTTTGCAGTTGCTTGCTTAGATTCATCTGCAAGTTTTCTAATTTCGCCTGCGACAACTGCAAAGCCTTTTCCATGTTCTCCTGCCCTTGCAGCCTCAACAGCAGCGTTTAGAGCAAGTAAGTTTGTTTGCTCTGCAATATCTTCAACGATTCCTGTAGTTGATGAAATTAATTGAATAAAATCTGATAATTCTAAAATTAATTCTGCAATTGTTTGAATTTTATGACGAATAACAAACATTTTTTCAATATTTGCTTGAATATTTTGATTTTTTAAATTAGAGAAATTCAAAGATTCGTCTGCCTTATCTTGTGCTACATCAATCAAATCAGCCATTTTATCATTTAGTTGAGAAAGATTTTCTACAACAAATCTTAATGATGATAATTTCATTATGCTTGAGTTAATAATTTCATTTTGGTTATTTATAGTTTCGCCTATTTTTCCTGTTTCAACTGTTGTTTCATCAACAATTTCATTTATTGCCTTTTTAGACATTGTTGTAGATATTGTTTTTGAAATATGTAAAAGCAAAAGTGCCGAAATTACACCAAGAACAAACACAAGGGTCATAAATGTTTTTGATGGGTTTGTAAAAAATACAATAGAAAAAACAACAAGAAAAACTAAAGTTATAAAAACACTATCTAAAAGTTGTTTTTTGTTTAAAAGACTTTTTAAACTCTCAAAATTCTTGAATATTTTATCCATATAGACTCCTTATGAAAAAATAGAGTATAATTAACCATGTTCTATTATATTAAATATCTTGAAATTTGCATACTCAAAACAAAGGAAAAATATGAAATATCTTGAAGATTATTCTAAAGAAAAAGAAGAAGAGCTGTTTATTTTTAGTTTAAACGGAAAACTTTATTCAATTTTACCTAATAGAATATTAGAAATAATCAAATTTATTGAGCTTGAAATCCCTGAAAAATTACCAAAAGATGTTGCGGGGATTATAAAATACGGTTCATATTTCATAAATGTTGTAGATTTAAAAAGTTTATTTGAAATTGAAACAACACCCTACACTTTAGACAATAAAATTTTAATTGTTTGTTTGGAAGATTCTATTTTTGCAATTATTGTTGATGAAATCATTGGAAACAAAAAAATTGATATAAATTCCATCAAATTATCTCCATATAAAAACGAAAACAGTTTCTCTGAAGCATTCTTTAGCTATGAAAATAACATTGTTACAACACTAGATTTAAACGCCGTTGATAACAAAATTAGGACTTCTATAGCACAAGATGTAAATATAAGCAAAACAGAAAATCTGTATCCTGTTAATGAAGAAGTATTAGCTATTTTAAAAACTAGAAAAGAAGAATATTTAAACAAAGAAAGCTTAGAAGAGCTTGTTCATTGCTATGATGATAAAGATGCAATTATTTTTGAAATTAATGGGAATAAATATTGCACAGAAATTTCAGATGTTAAATATTTTTATAAATTAAACCAAAACGATAAAATTACCAAAATTCCAAATGTGCAAAACTTTATGATGGGGCTTTTAAACATAAAAGGAGAATTTATACCTATTGTTGACCTTGAAAAATTTATAAACACAGGAAAAACAGAGGTTAAAAATGGCTCAATTGTTATGATTTTGGAAAATCAAGATTATAACATTGGGGTTCTTGCTGATAAAATTGGCGAAAGTATAAATCTTGAAGAAGAAATTGAAAAATTTGAAACAAACAGAGGGCAAGAAGACAGAGTAGAATTTTTGAATTTCGTTAAAGATGAAGAAGTTTACACGATAATCAAGCCAAAAGAATTATTCAGAGCAGAAAAACTTCAAATTAATTAGAAAATTTGTGCGTAAGAAGTTATATATTCATTAATAACATTTACAAGCATAGGCAAAATCCAAATCATAATTAAAGCACCTAAAATTGGCTTGAATAGAAAGCTTAATTGAAACACATTAACTTGTGGTGCAGTTTTTGAAATTATACCTAAAATAATGTCTTGCCCGAGTGTTGCAAGCAAAACAGGACCACCAATTTGCATACCCATAAACAAAACATTACTTGTAATTTGAATTAAATAATCCATATTTATAATTGATTCAAGTGGAATTGCAGTCGCATACATTGGAAAAACTTTAAAACTTCTAATAAAAGCTTCAATAACCCAATACAAACCACCAACTTGCATAAAAATTATAAAGCCAAGATAGGTAAAATAATTACCAACAACTGAAGTCTGGGTTTTGCTTGTTGGGTCTAAAACCATTGCAGAAGATAGACCCATTTGAACATTTATAATGTCGCCACCTGCTGAAATTGCAGCTATAATGCAATTTACAATGTAGCCTATAATTGCACCAACTGCAAAATTTAAACAAACGCAAAGAATTATTGAAGTTCCAGCTGGAATTGGGGCAGGTTTTATAACCATTGTGCAAATAATTGTCAAAATAAGTGCTAGTGGAATTTTTGCAATTGTTGGAATTAATTTTGAGTTAAAAATTGGAGCAAAACGAAATAGACCAATCATTCTTGCAAAAATCATTATCCCTGTGCCTAGTGCAAGGTTAATTTCAGGAAATATTTTTGCAAAACTTACAAGAAATTGGTCCATTTTTACCCTTTAATGATTGTCCTTTAAATTCCAAGTGCAACAAAGATTTTAACTAATAAAAATCTTATTATATTAAGCACAATGAAAGCCACAATAGGCGAAATATCAAGCATTCCAACAGGTGGAATAACTTTTTTAAATGGCTCTAGATATATATCAGCAATTTTTTTTAAGCCCAAAAATGGTTGCTTTTCCCAATTTATGTTAGGAACCCAAGTGAGTAAAATCCTAGCAATCAAAAGGGTTGAATACAAATCTAAAAGTTTTATTATTGAATAACCTATCATTATGCCACCGAATTTTTACTTGTATTTTTGCAGTTGCAATCTTTTTTCTCATCCAAGTTTGCAACGATTTCCCACAATAATTTTTGAAGATTTGAAATGTTATTTTTGAATATTTCTAAAACAGCACTATGAGAAACAGGGTAGCAATCTGCAACAAGACCAGCATCATAGTCTGTAATTAATGAGATATTCAATGGGCACATATCCAATTCTTTGACAAGGTGTGCTTCTGGATATTGAGTCATATTAATAACTTCCCAACCTTGATTTGTGAAAAATTTGCTTTCAGCTTTTGTGCTAAAACGTGGTCCTTGAATTACAACAACTGTTCCTGTTGTGTGGTGTTCTAAGCCAAGTTTTTGAGCACATTTAATAGCTAATTCGCGAAGCTCTGGGCAATATGGGTCTGCTGCAGAAACATGTGTTACAACAGGACCATCATAGAATGTATCTTTTCTTCCATTTGTCCAGTTTACATATTGGTCGCAAAAAACAATGTCGCCTGGTTTAACATGTTTTTGCAAGCTTCCTGCTGCACAAGGGCTTATAACATGTTTACAACCTATTGATTTCATTGCCCAAACATTTGCACGATAATTTACATCTGCAGGAGTTAAATTATGGCTTTTTCCATGACGAGGCATAAAAGCAACTTTTTTGCCTGCAATTGTTCCTAGTGTAATTTTATCTGATGGAGCCCCATATGGAGTATCAACTTCAATTTCTTCAACATCTTCTAAAAAGCTATAAAAACCACTTCCACCAAAAATACCAATTGTTGCCAATTCTTTAATTTCCATAGAATTTACCATTTATTTTCTCCCCTTAATTATTTCTATCATTTCTCTATAATGCCTTGAAATATCATTAACTGCATTAATAAACTGTTGAATAGCTTCTTGAGCTTGTAATATTTTTTTGGCATCCTTGCTTCTTGTAATTTTATTAAACTCTGTATAAAACTCCAAGAAGATATAATAAACTATACTACCATATTTAAGATATTTTGCTCTATAAATTTTATTTTTTTCATCCAATTTATCCAGCATTTTTTGAATATTATCAGTAACAATTCTTCTTCTTTTAAATTCCAAAGAAATTGATTGTGCCAATTCAAAAAGCTCTAAAATGTCGTTTGTGCCAGAATTTATATCATTTTCTAGAGGCAACATTTTATTTTTTATATTATCCATTTGGATAAATTTTTCGCTTAATTCATATTTGTTGTTATCTGAAGCAATTTTAAGTGCAACTTCTTCAACATCAATATTTTCAAAACCATTTATCTGAGCACCACCCGTTGAAGAATTTATTAATTTTGCTTGAGGTCCAAAAATACCATAATTTTGTTGTGCAAACTCTTCATGATGCTTTACAAACATTGCATAAGCTGTTTGAGTAGGCAGTTTTTCGCCATTTTGCCCCATAACAGTATATAAATTATCATTTAAAGTTTTAAGATAATTGTCTGCGTATATTCTTTTTGTTTCGTTGTTAATATTTTCAGCACCTAAAAGTGAGAGCAGATATTTTTCCTTATCTTTTGGAACAATTTTATATTTTCCAATTTCCTCATCAAAAATACATTCTAATTCTTCGTATGCACTTCCTTTTGCATAGCATTTTGAATCGCTATAAGCTAAATCTTCCCCAATTAAAACTATGTTTTTAGCACCCATAAATTGTGCAGCCAATAATGAACAATAAGAAACAGTGCCAAAAATTTTTAATTGCGAATTATTCAAACCTAAAGAGCCAGAAAGCCAATCATTTATGAAATTTTCTTTAGATAAGAATAAAATTTTTCTTTTTGCAGGCAATTCCCAAATATTTGGGTTTGTTGCAGGCTCTAAAATTAAACTAACATTACTTATATCAAGACCTTCAATTTGCCCAATTGTGTTTCTAGGCTCAATTATAGACAAAAAATCTGGCTGAATGCCGTTGTTTACAAGAGTTTTGTATGCAGCACCAATAGAAAATATGACAAATTTATCTCTATATTTTTTAATTTTTTCAATATTTTTTCCTAAACTTGGTCCAGCAGATGTTATTAAAGCTGTTTTATCTTTTAAAATTCCTCTCAAATCTCCAATAAAAGTTGCATTTGAAAAATATTTAAGATTATTCAAAGTGTTGTTTATTGCATCTCTTCCAATTTCAATAATCATTTTTTCGCCTGCAAAATAAGCTCCTTGAATATGCTCAATTTCTTTTGCAGTTTCAACAATTTCAGCTTTATACACATTCCAATAAGAATTTAGGAAAGAAACGCTAATTTTTGTTTCTTTTTCGCTTGTTGAATAAAGAATTTTCTTTAAATCATTAAAATTATCAACAATTTTAATATCTTTTAAAATATGCGACAATTCAACAATTTCTAATGTTGATTTTAAAATTTCTATATTAGGTTCAAAAAGAATTATTTGCCCTTTTGCCCTTGTATAAAACTCATCTAGCAAATATCCTAACCCAATTCCAAAAAGAACAAAAATTGAATTTTCTTCATCAATATTAGAAATTTTATTAACAATTTCTTTGGCTTCTTCAGTTGCTGATTTTGTTGAATGTATCAAAATTCCATTAACAGAAAGGTTATATTCGCCATTTTGGTTTTGGCATAATTCAATATTTTGTCTAAATGAATTAAGAAACAAAATTCTATCAGACAAAGCTTTATTGTATTTGGAAATTTCCCCTAAATTAGCCTCAAAAACTTTATTTTCCATAAATGATATGTTACCATTAGATAGTTAATATTGACAAAATTGTTGAATTTTCTTAATAAGTAGCTATGAAAAAAATTTTTATTTTAATTTTTAGTTTTTTATTTTTGCTGAATGCAAATTTTTGCCTTGCAGATGAAAACTGGGAAGAAATATACGAGTCTTTAAAGCCTGCGGATTTTGAATATATG
>JAZSMU010000083.1:0-15653 GCA_045536045.1 Candidatus Gastranaerophilales bacterium | reverse complement strand
TTAAAAGACTTAAACTTAGGTTTTGCTCAATTTATTTCAATTGGTAACCAAGCTGATTTTAATGCTGAATCTGCTCTTGAATATTGGGAAAACGAAGAAGATGTTAAACAAATTCTTCTTTATATGGAATCTATTGCAAACCCATCAAACTTTAGAGAATTGGCAACTAGAATTTCTAAGAAAAAACCAATTTTAGCTCTAAAAGCTGGACGTAGCGCTGCTGGTGCTTCTGCTGCTTCTTCTCACACTGGTTCTCTAGCTGGTGCTGATAAAGCTGCAAATGCTCTTTTAGCTCAATCTGGTGTAATTAGAGAATATTCTTTGAAAAACTTATTCTCAACAGCAAAAGTTTTTGCTAACTGCCCAATTCCAAAAGGCGATAGAGTTGCTATTATCACAAACTCAGGTGGTCCTGGAATTATGGCTACAGACGCAATTTGTGAATATGGTATGCAAATGGCTCCTATCACAGATTCTACAAAAGAAAAACTAAGAAGTTTCTTACCAGCGGCTGCAAGCGTTAAAAACCCAGTTGATATGATTGCGTCAGCTCCAATTGAACACTACAAAGAAACTTTAAAAACAGTTATTGCTGACGAAAATGTTGATATGATTATGGTTATCTATCTTCCATTTATGGGCTTAAAAGACATTGATGTTGCGAAAGCTGTTATGGAAATTAAGAAAGAATACCCACAAAAACCAGTTGTTGGCGTATTTATGACTACATCTGATTTCTTCAAAAAAATTGCTGAAATGGAAGTTAATATGCCATTCTTTATGTATGCTGAAGAAGCTGCTGAAGGCTTTAACAGACTTAACCAACAAAGAATTTGGCAAGAACGTCCAGTTGGCGAAGTTAAAAAATATGATGTTAACAAAGCTAAAGTTGAAGAAATTATGAAAGGTGCTTTAGCTGAAGGTAGAGCTCAACTTACAACTCTTGAATCAATTGATGTTCTTGAAGCATACGGAATCAGAGCTTGTAAATATGGCTTAGCTACTAACGAAGAAGAAGTTGCAAAACTTGGAAACGAAATTGGTTACCCAGTTGTTATGAAAATGACTTCTAAAACAACTTCTCACAAAACTGACGTTGGTAGTGTTAGAGTTAATATCCAATCTGAAGAACAATTAAGAGCTGAATACCAAGACTTGATTGCTAAATTAACTGAAAAAGGCTTAATTGATGGACTTGAAGGTGTTATCATTCAAGAAATGGTTAAAGGCAACAGAGAAATGGTTTGTGGTATTGCAACAGACCCACAATATGGACCAATGATGATGTTTGGTTTAGGTGGTGTATTTATTGAAGTTATGAAAGATGTAACATTCAGAATTGCCCCTCTAACTGACGTTGATGCATCAGAAATGGTTAAATCTGTTAAAGCATACAAACTACTTCAAGGTGCTAGAGGAACAAAACCAGCAAATATTGAACAAATTGAAGAAACATTATTAAGATTATCTCAATTAGTTCAAGATTATCCATTTGTTGATGAATTAGACATTAACCCATTGTTAATTTCTGAAAAAACTGGCGAAGGAATTGCAGTTGACGGACGTATTAAAGTTCGCATTGAAGAAGCAAAAGCTGCTCTTTGCTAATTGTTTTTAAATATATTAAAGCCACTTCTTTTGAGGTGGCTTTTTTATTTGACATAAATTTGAATATTAACTAAAATTGTTATATGGAGAAAGTTAAAGATTTGTATCCTCAAATACCTCCAACGGTTTTGAGACAGAGGGACGAAAAAGATAGAACAGCAAAAAATGTTCCATTTTGGCATTTTATTGCAGATATTGTTTTTCCAAAAATGGTTCAAAATCGCTTCTTTTCTTTGATTTATAAAGATGAGGAAAATCTTAAAAAAAGAAATCCTAATTATGCAACTATTTGCTACACTCCTCATTGCAATTGGTGGGATGGAATTTTTGCATATTACATTACACGTAAATTGGTTAAAGGAAAATTTCGTTTAATGATTGAGGAAATGAATAGATTTCCATTATTCCAATACATTGGTTGTTTTCCTGTAAACAAAAAATCTGCTCAAACTGCAATGCGTTCTCTTAAATATGCTTGCTCATTTTTGGGTGATAAAGAAATTACATATTGGCTTTTTCCACAAGGAATTATTCGCCCACCATTTTATAGACCTGTAGAATTTAAAACAGGGCTTGCGTATATGGCAAAATATGCTGCAGAAAATTATGGTGGAATTAATTTAGTCCCTGTTTCAACTGCGTATCTATTTTTAAGAGAAGATAGACCTGAAATTGTTGCTAAATTTGGCGAACCAATCGTTATAGAAAATGCTGATTTTGACAGAAGAGAATTTAGTGAAAAAATTGAAAAAGATTTTCAAAACTTTATGGATGAACACTTAAAAGAAATCCAACAAGGTGAATTTGACGGTTATACATATTTATATAAAAGAAGACTTTCTTGGTGGAAAATTATTGAGAAGCGACTCAAAAATATTGGAATGAAAAAGAAAGTTTAAAAGGATTTTTAGGAATGGAAAAATATTCAATTGGTATAGATTTTGGTGGTACAAAGATATTGGCTTGCATAGTTAATACAGAAACTGCCGAAATCATTTATGAAGTTAAAAATAAAACCAAAAAACAAAAAGGCGAAGAAAAAATCTTAAAAGTTCTTGAAAAAACAATTTCAGAGCTTTTAGAGGAATCTAAGATAAATAAAAAACAAATTAAATCAATAGGAATTGGTGCAGCTGGGCAAGTTGATAGAGAAAATGGAATTTTAATTAATGCTTGCAACTTAAATTGCCAAAACATTAATTTGAAAAAATTTGTTGAAGATAAATTTGGAATAACAACTTATGTTGGAAATGATGTTGAAGTTGCAGCACTTGGAGAATTGTATTTCGGTGCTGGCAGGGGGTATAAAGACATTTGTTGTATTTTTGTTGGCACTGGTATTGGCTCTTCTATTATTAAAGATGGAAAAGTTCACCATGGCGCTTCTGGTTCTGCTGGAGAAATTGGGCATATAATTGTTGATACAAACGGCAGAAACTGTGCTTGTGGTGGCTCTGGTTGCCTTGAAGCCTATGCTTCTCGTTCTGCAATTGAGGCTAGAATTTCTGGTGCTATTAAAAAGGGTAGAAAATCAATAATTACAGATTTTACAGACTTAAATTCAATAAGCTCTAAACACATAAAACAAGCTCTAGATGCTCAAGATGAGGTTGTTGTTTCGTATGTTGATGAAGCAATGGATTACTTATCAGCTGGGCTTGCCACTGTTATGAATTTTTATAATCCAGAGTTAATTATTCTTGGTGGTGGTTTAATTCAAGGAGTTGAAGAATTTTATTTAGGAACAATTAAAAGAGCAAGAGCAAGAGCCTTGCCTGTTGCGTCCGAAATAACTAAATTCAAAAAAGCACAATTGGGCGATTATTCTGGCGTAATTGGCGCTTCTTTAATTGGTTGGCGTAGCTAGTATTTATTTTTTTAGCTATTACAATTAATCAAAGGAGAAAATTATGCACAAATATGAAAAAAATTTAAAATACAATATGCCAGATAAGAATGGCTTTTTTGGCGAATATGGTGGTTGTTTTGTATCGGATGAATTAAAAGCTATTTTAGCTCAACTTTCAAAAGATTTTGAAGAAGCCTATAATGACGATAATTTTTTAAATGAAGTTTATTCAACTCTAACTTCTATGTCTTGCAGACCTACTCCAGTTTATTTTGCAAAAAATCTAACTGAATATTATGGTGGTGCAAAAATTTATCTTAAAAGAGAAGATTTAAACCACACTGGTTCTCACAAACTTAATAATGTTATGGGGCAAGCACTTTTAGCTAAAAGGCTTGGCAAGAAAAAGCTTATTGCTGAAACTGGTGCTGGTCAACATGGTGTAGCAACTGCTACAGCAGCAACATATTTAGGAATGGAATGTGTTGTTTTTATGGGCGAAGAAGATATTGCACGCCAAAAATTAAATGTTGAGAGAATGCAACTTTTAGGTGCTAAGGTAATTCCTGTTACTTTTGGCTCAAAAACTTTAAAAGAGGCAGTTGATGCTGCTATTGATTATTGGGTTCAAAATGCTAAAGATACTTTCTATATTCTTGGCTCTGCTGTTGGCCCTCATCCATACCCTACAATGGTGCGTTCATTCCAATCAATAATTGGTGTTGAAGCTAAGGAACAATTATTGAAAGTTGAGGGTAAGCTTCCAGATTATGTTCTTGCTTGCGTTGGTGGTGGAAGCAATTCTCTAGGCTCATTTTATACATTTATTGATGATAAAAATGTTAAATTAATTGGACTAGAAGCAGGTGGAAAAGGCATTGAATCTGGACTTCATGGAGCTAGCTTAACTTGTGGAGTCAAAACACTTCTTCATGGAATTTATCAATATGCTTTAGTTGATGAAAACGGCGAAGTTAAAGAATCCTATAGTATTTCAGCTGGAATTGATTATCCTGGTGCTGGTCCTGAATTATGTTATTTAAAAGATATTGGAAGAGCAGAATTTCATCCGATTACAGATGATGAAGCAATTAAGGCATTTTCTTTATTGACTTCTAAAGAGGGAATTGTTCCTGCAATTGAGTCTGCTCATGCACTTGCTTATCTTGAATATCTTGCACCAAAATGCTCAAAAGATGATATTATACTTGTATGCCTATCTGGTAGAGGCGACAAGGACGGTGAACGTTTAATTGAGTATCTTAAATAGCAGAATTAAAAATATAATTTCTAAAAATTATAAAAATTACTATAGCTTTCAAGGGGTAAATTATCCCTTGAAGCTAGAAATTTTGAATGCTTTTTTAACTCTGGGTAAAAAAGTTCTTTTTATTGCTCAAAATGAACCAACTGCACTTTCTTATAGGGCAGATTTTTCTTCAATTTTTGATATAACTGCTTCTTTTTTGCCAGCTTCTCAGAACAAATTTTATGAGGATGTTCCAAATAATCCTTATATTTATTTTAATCAAATTCAAACACTAAATTCTAATTCAAATTTTATAATTGCTGATTTTAAGTCTTTATTTGAAAAATTTCCGTCATCAGATTTTTTTAAAGAAAATTCAATAAAAATTGTCAAAGGCGACACTCTTGATTATTCAAAAATAAGAGAATCTCTTATAAAGCTTGGCTATAAATCTTCTTCAATGGTTTCTGATATTGGAGAATTTTCTCTGCGTGGAGATATTTTAGATATTTATACTTTTTCAAATTATCCATACAGAATTGAATTTTTTTCTGATACCGTTGAAGATATTAGAACTTTTGATGCTTATTCTCAAAAAAGTATTGAAAGCGTTGATAATATTGAAGTTTTTCCTCTTTATAAATTTATTTTAAATGATGAAAATTCAAAATCTTTTTCTGCACTTTTGAATAAAGCTAAGTATAATGAGCTTTTAGAAATTTTTGAAGAGAGCAGATATTTTGACGGAATTGAATATTATTCAAACTTTTTTAATTCAAATCTTATCTCACCTTTTGAGTATTTTGACGATTTTATTATAATTTTTGATGATTTTACTGCTCTTGAACAGCAATTTAAGCTTATTTCGGATAATTTAGACAAAGAGTTTGAGCAAGCTCTAAAATCCCCTATTAAATTTCCGTTGAATATAAAAAATCACAACACTTTTTCAGATATTTTAAATTCATTATCAAAATTTGTTCGTTTTTCTTTTGATTCTTTTATGTCAGATTTTGAAGTTATTGAATTTGAAACTTCGCTTTTGCCAGATTTTACCCAATCTATTGATGTTCTTCTTAATTTTATAAATGATAAAGTAAAAAATAATGCAAAAATTAATGTTTGCACAAGCTATAAAGAACGTTTAATTTCAACTTTTAAAGAGTTTGAAATTGATTATTCTAAATTAAATTTTTATCCTCAAATTTCAAGAGGTGGGCTTTTTGAAGATATTAATTCAAATGAAACAATTTACCTAACAGATAGAGAATTATTCAATAAGCACACAAAACAAACCCTTTTTGGAAGATACACAAAAAACAAGCAATCTGCCGATTTTATTGAATCTATAAATGATATTAAAGAGGGTGATTATGTTGTTCATTCAATTCATGGAATCGGGCTTTTTGTTGGGCTTTCAAAAATTAATGTAGATGATTTTGAAAAAGATTATTTAACAATTCAATTTCAAGGTTCAGACAGGCTTTATGTTCCAGCCGAGCAGATTAACCTTTTGAAAAGGTATAGAGGTGATGGGCAAGGTAAGCCATCTTTAACAAAAATGGGTGGTCTTTCTTGGAAAAATACTAAATCAAAAGTTAAAAAAGATGCAGATTTGATTGCTCAAGAGCTTGTCAATTTGTATGCAAAAAGAAAAATGTCTGAAGGTATTAAATTTGATGAAGATACAACTTGGCAAGTTGAATTGGAGGATGCTTTTGAATGGGTTGAAACTCCAGACCAACTAAAAGCAATTATTGATACTAAAGAGGATATGGAATCTCCACACCCTATGGATAGGCTGATTTGTGCTGATGTTGGCTATGGTAAAACTGAAGTTGCTCTGCGTGCAATGTTTAAGGCTGTAATGTCTGGCTATCAGGCATTAATGGTTGCACCAACTACAATTCTTTCTCATCAACATTATCTTAATATTAAAGAACGTTTTAAGCCGTTTTCTTTGGTTGTTGAAGAGTTATCACGCTTTAAAACAAAAAAAGAGCAAAAAGAGATTTTAGAAAAGTTAAAAGAGGGCAAAGTTGATGTTGTAATTGGAACTCATAGACTTTTGCAAGATGATGTTTTGCCTAATAAAATTGGACTTTTGGTTATAGACGAGGAGCATAAATTTGGTGTTCGTCATAAAGAAAAACTAAAAACCTTAAGGCAAAATATTGATGTTCTATCTTTAAGTGCAACACCAATTCCAAGAACTTTAAATATGGCACTATCGGGCATAAAAAGCCTTTCAGTTATTAATACTCCACCTATAAATAGGCTTCCTATAAAAACTTATGTTGGAGAAAAAAATGATAAATACATTAAATCTGCAATTGAGGCAGAAATTTTAAGACAAGGTCAAGTTTTCTATTTATACAACAGAGTTGAAACTATTTTAGAGGCTTTAAAATATTTAAAAGAGGTTGTTCCAAATGCTAGAATTGCAGTAGCTCACGGGAAAATGACAACTGCTCAGCTTGAAACAATTTTAGATGATTTTGTTAATTTAGAATATGATGTCTTGCTGTCAACAACAATAATTGAATCTGGAATTGATATTCCTAATGTAAACACAATTATAATTGAAAATGCAGATAGATTTGGGCTTGCTCAACTATACCAATTAAGAGGTCGTGTCGGCAGGTCTGATAGACAGGCTTTTTGCTATTGTTTTTATCCACAAAATAAAGTTTTAACCGAAGATGCTACAAAAAGATTAAAAGCAATAAAAGATTTTACATCACTTGGCTCTGGCTATCAAATTGCCTTAAGAGATATTGAATTTAGAGGTGTTGGAAACCTCTTTGGTGCAAAGCAACATGGTCATATGCTCTCTGTTGGTTTTGATACTTATTGCGATATTTTAGATGAAGCCATATCTGAAATTAAAGCAAAAAAAGAAGGTGTGGCTTATAAAGCAAAAAATCCACCAGCAATTATTGACATAAATGCAAATGCCTTTATCCCAGATGGTTGGGTTGGCTCTTATGACCAGAAAATGCTTGAATACAAAAGGCTTGCAGATGTTTCTTCTTTAAGCGAATTAGAAGAAACAGTGGTGTCTTTTAAGGATAGATTTTCAAAACTTCCAGATTCTGTTGAAAATCTTGTTAAACTTATTAAACTAAGAATTTTGGCAACTAATTTGGGTATATTTAAAATTCAAGAAACGCCTGATTTAATAAGAATTTTAGCCCCATATTCACAGCCTGAATGGAATATTTTGAAATTTAAATTAAAAAGAGAAATTGTTTCAAAATTTACATACAAAACTCCTCCAAAGGGAATTTCAGACTATAAAGGCATTCTTGTTTTGAATAAAAATTATGCAGATTTTGATAAAATATTTAACATTTTGTCGGATTTAATGTATGATATTTCTAACATAATTAAAGAAATTAATTAAAGGAGTTTATATGAAATTTTTGAAAGTTTTTTCATTTTGTGTTGTTTCAGCTTGCTTATTAACTGCTTGCCATAAAGGTGGAGAGGGCATTATAACCGTTAATGATAGACCAATTTATGAATCTGAATACAAAAAAATGTATAAAGAAATCACTTCTTCTCCTCAATATTCTTTTATGAAAGAGCAATTGAAAGATAAAAAATCTGCATTTTCTTTAATGACAAAAGAAAGAATTGTTGGCGAATTGATTCTTAAAAACATTGTTGAAGCAGAAATTGAAAAACGCAATATAACAGTTTCAGATAAAGAAATTGAAGAATTTAGAAAAAAACTTACTGAGCAAATTGGTGGCGAAGAAAAGCTAAAAGAAATGATGGCTCATAATGGAATTTCTAAAAAAACTTTTGAAGAAGAATTAGTTAAAGATATTCAAATGAATAAGTTAGTTGAATCAATTGATAAAACTAAAATTACTGACGCTGATACAAAAAATTACTACAACAAAAATAAAAAACAATTCAATTTCCCAGATAGAGTTCGTGCTAGCCATATTTTATTTGAGGGAAATCCAGATAAAATTAGAAAAGATATAATTGAAAACGACAAAGTTGGAAAATATTCTGCCAATGAAATTGAAGCTTTGGTTCAAGAAAAAATGGCAAATCAGCTTGCCCTTGCAACTACTGTTAGAAAATTAGCAGTAAATAATCCAAAAGATTTTCCAAAATACGCTAAAAAATATTCTTTTGATAAAGTTAGTGGCAAAAATGGTGGAGATTTAGGATTTTTTACACATGAACAAATGGTGAAACCATTTGCTGATGCTGCTTTTAACTTAAAAATGAACACAGTTAGCGATATTGTTCAAACTCAATTCGGATACCATATCATTATTGTTACAGATAGAGCAAAAGCAGGAATGCAGCCTTACGAAAAAGTTAAAGGTGAAATTGCTGAATATCTTAAACAACAAAAAAGAGTTGAAGTTTTGCAAAAACTATTTAGTGGCTTGAAAAACTCTGCAGTTATTGTTTATAACGACAAAAACTACGACCCAGATGTTATAAAAGTTCAAATTAAAGAAGCTGTTGCAAAAAGAATGCAACAAATTAGAGCACAATATCAACAAAGACAAGAAGCGAAATAATGGGAATTTTTGCAACAAAAGAAAATATTATTGAGCTTTTAAAACCACTTAGAGATTCTGGCAAAAAAATTGTTGTTACAAATGGTTGTTTTGACATTCTTCATGTGGGACACACAAGATATTTAGAAGCTTCAAAATCTAAAGGCGATATTCTTGTTGTGCTTTTAAATTCAGATGTTTCTGTTAAGAAAATTAAAGGCGAAAATCGCCCAATAAATTCTGAATTAGACAGGGCTGAAATTCTTTGTGCCTTAAATTCTGTTGATTTTACTCTGTTATTTGATGAAGAATCTCCAGTTGAGCTTATTAAATACATTAAGCCAGATGTTTATACGAAAGGGGCAGATTACACGCTTGAAACTCTCCCAGAAGCACCAGAATTATTGCCTTTGGGCATTAAAATTGAGTTTATTGATTTTGTTCAAGGGAAATCTACTACAAATGTTATTAACAAAATGAAGAATTAATATTTTGGTATTCTTTTGTTAATGATATCAATTTCGTGAATTGCTTTTTCTTCTGATTTTATTACTTTTTGAATTGTTCTTGTTATATTTCCTTGAATTTTATCTGTATTCATTATGATTTTATCTATAATTTTGAAATCTGGGTCTTTTGAAATTTTAGACAATACATATTCAACATTTTCGTTAGAAAATTTCTTAAGCCCATTGTCTATGCCCTCTAGAGCCCTATTGTATATTTGAATTGAGTTGAAAAATTCGTTTATTCTTAATGGATTATAAGTTACTATTTTTTCTTCGCATTCTTCATCAGCTGGAGGCATAATTTCAATAGATTTTGAGCCAACAATTCCTGTAAATTCTACTTTTGCTGTTGAACAGGCTGGAATGTCAATTCCTTTTTTTGTTATTAAAATGCTTGCAAGAATTTCTTTATTTTCATATTTTAAATTGCTTACATGTCCTACAACAACACCCATAAATTTAACAGGAGAACCTTTAATAATTCCATCTACATCTTGAAAGTTTAGCTTGTATAGGTGTGTTTTGTAGTGTTTATTAAAAGCAAAGCTGATTCCAAGCAAAACTAGGAATATAACGAAAACTATTATTAAAATTTCTACTAAATATTTTTTCAATATTCAACACCCTCTCTTGCCATAACACCAAGGTCAATATAGTGTTTAATTGGCTTAATTTCTGAAACTAAGTGTGCAATTTCAATAATTTTTCTGTGTGCTCTTCTGCCCGTTAAAACAACTTCAACATTTTTCGGTTTATTTTTTAGAGTTTCTACAACATCATCAGCTTCAATTATTCCAAGGTCAATTGCTATATTTGCCTCATCTATAACAATAAGCCCGTATTCATTATTCAAAATAGCTTTTTTTGCTATTTCCCAGCCCTCTTTTATTTTGTTTTTTTCGTTATCTGTCATATTGTTTTTATAAATAACATGGTCTTCGCCAGCATTTATGATAGTTAATCTATTTTCAATTTTTTTTGCAAGCTTTTTAAATGAATACAATTCCCCATAATCGCTACCACCTTTTGTTAGCATAACAATTAAAACATCCCAACCTCTTCCTAAAGCTCTTAAAGCCAGCCCAAGAGAAGCTGTTGTTTTGCCTTTGCCATTTCCTGTGTAAACTTGGATGTAGCCGTGATTATCAAATTCTGGGTTTTGAAGTTCTCTTTTCATTTTGCTTATTATACCACAATTAATAGCCCAAAATATGGATATGCAGGTGCATTACTTCTTGACCAGCTTTTGAGCCATTATTAATTTGAAGCTTATAATCTTTGATGTCTTCTTGTTTAACAATTTCTCTAATAGCGTCATATAGTGCTTTTGCAACTTTTTCATCAACTAAATCTGTAAAGTTTTCAATGTGTGTTTTTGGAATCACTAAAATATGTTTTGGTGCTCTTGGATTTATGTCGTTAATTGCAAAAACTGTGTCGTTTTCAAAAACAAATTTAGATGGGATTTCTCCGTTTTTAATTTTGCAAAAAATACAATTTGTCATTTCTTCTCCTTATAATAAATCTTCTTCAAGCCTTGTGTGGCAGTCGCTTCCACCTGTTTTAATTAGGTTATATTTTTCTGCCAATTTTTCTATTTTTTTCTCATTATGGAATTTGATTACCCCTCTTAAAGACCTATATGGGTAATAAACTTCAATTCCATCTAGTCCTATTTTAATTAATTTTTTAACAAAATGCTCAAGATTAATCGCCCAAAGACAACAAGGGTGAGCCAAAACTGCAATTCCACCTGCTTTGTGGATAGCTTCAATAGCCTTTTTGGCACTTTTTGCATTTAATAATCTTGGTAGAACATGATTTGCACCATTTTTATTTTTAGCACAAATTGCTTGTAAATCCTTGTTATTTGGGTCTATTCCATATCCTAAAATATGAACTAGAATAAAGTTTTCAATAACATCAAATTCAACTGCAGGAATTAAAAAGTCATAATTTTCTGTATTATTTGATAAATACCCCTCAACTGAATTATGGTCTGTTATTGCAAAATTTTTCAAGCCTAAGTTTTTAGCGCTTTCAATTAGATTTAAAAAATCATCTTCGCCATCTGAATAATTTGAATGAACATGCAAGTTTGAAACCTTGCAATATTCGCTTTTTTCTATATTTTTAATTCTATCTTTGATTGACATACTTGCTCTTAAAATTATATAATTCATTATACAACAAGTAGGAGTTCTGATGAATAGAATTAATATCAATGTGAAAAATTTATTTGGTTATATCCCTCATTTTATTAGATTTTTTCCACAGATTTTTAAATATATGGCTCTAGACTTTATTATCATTTTGCTATTTGCAATAGCTCTGCCATTTTTCAAAGTTAAAGAAATACCTGCTGGTCATGAAATAACTTTTGTATCAGCTTTATTGGCTGCAATCATTCTCTTTTTGGTATTTTTGATTAGATTATTTTTTATAAAGCTCAATGGGTCGTTTTTAATTTTTAAAAAAATGCTTCTTGACGAGCCTGTTGATTACTCTGAAATTGACAAAATTATAAAAGCTAAAATAGGCAAAATTATTACATATTATTTTTGTTATGTTGGTTTTTGTGTTCTTATTTCAATTCCTCTTTTACTAGGTTATATTTTTGCGAAAAATTTAAGCAACCCTATGTTAATAATCATTACGATGATTCTTGCTGTTGTTGTTGCGGTTACTATATTTGTTTTTCTTATTGTTAGATATTTTTCATTCTCATATGAAATTCTTATAATTGAAGATATTCCAGTTATGCAAACTTTTGAAAAATCTTCTCAAGTTGCAAAGGAAAATGTTTGGGCTTTCCTAATTATTTTTATTCTTCAAAATTTGTTTGCTGGTTTATTATATTTAATTCCGACAGCTGGCGAGCGCCTATCTTCTTTGGGTGGGTTTTTCTTTGTTTATGGATATATTTATTTATATTTGATTGCAAATGGTCAAATAGAAAATGCCTAAGGAGAAAATTATGACAAAAATACATTTTACAAAATTAGACAATCCTTTTAAATTAATATTTGGTGATTTTAAGATGCATTTAAAATATCTTTTGCCAATTGTTTTCTTAACTCAATTATTCTATATTTTGGCTTTAACACCAAAATATTTTCAAAATTTTGTTGCTTTTTATCCAATTCCAATTTTGATATTTTCATTAGTTTGCACATTTGTTTTTTGTGGATTTTTCTGGAAGCTTATTCAAAAAACTTTTGGGCTAACTTTAATAGCTTATGCAAAAATTAAAGGAGAAGAATTTGATATTAAAGATATTGATGAAAATGTTAAATCAAAAACAAAGCCAATAATTAAGTTTTTGTCTTTTGGTGCACTTATTGCAATTCTTTCAATTGCAATTTACTCATTTTTAAATTTTATTGCTTTAAAATTATTTACTGTTTTATATGATGGTCCATTTTTGGCTATTTCAAATTTCTTCTATATGAATAAGGTTGCGTTATTTATATTCTTTACCTTATTTTTGCTTGCCCTTGTATATTTTATGACAAGATATTTTGCGCTAACTTTTCAAACATTTTTATTTGATGAAGAAAGTGCAATTAAGCCATATAACCTCTCTTGGAGCATGCTTAATAAGAATGTTTTTGCAGTTATTTTTCCAATTTGTTTATTGACATTTGTTGCGTATATACCTGTTTTTGTAATATTCTTTTTAATTAGTTTATTATTTTCTTTCAAAGTGCCTAATATTGTTATGTTTTTGACAGATTTAGTAAATTATACAATTTTTAACCTTTTAGCAATGTTATTTACAACTTATATACTAACATCAGCTTATATCAAGGCTAAAGAATAGCTTAACATACTTGAACTTTCTCAAAATTTGTGTAATTCTATTATTGTAACAGTTTGGGGAAGACATTGTACAGAGCATTAAAAATAAAAAAAGACGATAGACAAAGGGCAAGAACAATTGCCTCAAATCTTAATTCTGCAATAAAAAGAAAAATTGCTCTTGTTGATATGCTTGGGCTAGACATTACATATAAGTTTTTTGCAAAAGCTGGAATCAGACTTGATAATGTTAATTGTCTGCATAAAATCCCTTTTGCACTTGAAGAATTTAGAATTTCAGACCTAAATTATAATGGCAATAATATCTATGTCATCACCGTATTTAACGAAAACTTTATTAGAATTCCTAGAATACACTTTAACTTAAACTTAGTTCCAAACTATTACATAATAACCGAAGTAAACAAAGAGCTGGATAAGGGAGTTGTGGGTGGTTTTATAACTCCAAAAGATGTTTTAAAATGCCCAAGCGACACTAATTACTACTATCCAAAAATAACTGACCTAAAAGACCCTGAAAGCTTAATTCCATTCTTAACTGGTAAAAAAGCTACATCTCTTCCTTTTGGAAGGCACAATGATGCGATTTCTCTGTTTTGCAAAGTTTTAGATGAAACAATTTCTCATCAAGAAAAACGCAGACTTTTAGCTCATTTATTGTCTTGTCCTGTTTGCTTAAATAAGCTTCTTGCAAGCTCTTCATTTGATGATATTTCTAAAAAAATGGTTTTAGTTAAAACTGATGTTGAAGAAAAAGAAGAAGAGCAAATAATTCAAGATGTTTCTGAAGATTTACCTGAGAAGAAAATTTTTAGCTCTGATTTTAATCAAAAGCTAGATATACTAAATTCAACCCTGCCATCTGCAGAAAAAGGATTTTTGAATTTAAAAAATCTTTTAGAAAATGCTTCAAAAGAAATTAAAGAGCCAATTTTCAATATTGAAAAAATCAAATCTTCAATAAAAAAAACAACAGAAAACTTTGCTAAAGTCATCTATCTTTTAAAGGTTTTCGCAATTTTTGCTTTAGGTATATTGAAACGTATCCCTAAAAAACAAGCTGGAATTATTTTGGCTTCAATCGTTGGTGTTTTATTGCTTGCCAATTTCATCTCAGATATTAAAAACGATAAAATTAAAGAAAAAGAGCCAACTGTTGCTCAAAATTCTCAATATTCTTACCAAACTGAAGAAGAATTGCCTAACGCCAGCCCTCTATTTTATGCACAATCCAAACAAGCATACTCTAGAAACACTGAAGTTGCCGATATTTCTTGGGATGTTGATAGCTCTTTAGCAAAAAAAGAAGAATTTATTAATTTCTTGCAAATTTTAGGTAGAAATATTAAATTGAATTTGCAAAATGAATTCTTGTTAATTGAAGAAATTCCACAAAATAACCAATTGAAATTTAAAATAAGCTTTTCAAATAATGCACTTGTTAAAAACATTAGCATTGTTAATTCTTCAGGCAACGAAGTTATTGATAATAAAATTTTAGATACTTTATATGAAACTCTTTCATATGTAAAGGCACCAAGAAACGGTTTCATGATGCCTGACATTAAATTATTCTTAAATGTAATTTTAGATTAGATTCCTTCAATTATATTTTTAGAAATACTTTCTTTGGTTTTTTCTAACTTTTTAATTTTTCTTTCAGAATCTCTGATTTGTTTTTTTAATGCTTTGCATTGTGTTTTTGCAATATCTAATCTGTTTTGTGCGTCTGTGTATTGAGCCTTAACATCTACAAGATTTTCTCTGATTTCTGCTTGTGCATTTTCTAAGTTTGAAATTGCACTTTTGTAGCCATCATTTTGAATTGTGCCATAAGGCTTTGTAGAAGTTGTTTTTGGTTGTTGATAATTTGTAAAAACATTTTGTTCTTGTGTTGGCTTAACAGTAATTTCGCCAGAATCATTTGTTGTAAAAATAGGAACTCCAGCATTTGCAATACTTCCTGTTAAAATTAGGGCTGATAAAGTTAATATAGCTTTTTTCATATTTCCTCCTTTTTCTTTATTTTCAAACTTTTTTGGAGGATAGTCAATAGTGCTAAAAATGTATTTTTTAAATATATG
>JAZSMU010000013.1:0-9985 GCA_045536045.1 Candidatus Gastranaerophilales bacterium | reverse complement strand
AAGATGATGACTTGTTGGTTATTCCAGATTCTGAAGACGAACTTGTTTTAGAAGAAGCTGTTGAAGAAGTTAACAAAGAAGTTGCACCTCAAGAGGAAACTATAGAGGTTGTTGAAGAATCTGAAGCAGTTGAAGAAACAGTTTCAATTGATGACCTTCTACTTGAAGATGTTGAAGATGAAACAGTTGAAACTTCGGGGGCAGAGCTTTTGTCAGATTTGCCAGATGAAAGCACAAACAATATTGAAGCTGCTTTTGGTGTTGAATCTGAGGGTGGTTCAGAAGAAGAAATTGATTTGAATGACCTTGTAGGAGAAAGTAGCGAAGAAGGACCTAAAGAAAAGAAAACAAGCCCAATTTTATATATTGTTGCAGGTGTTGCAGTTGTATTTTTGATTGGTTTCTTTGTGTATACTAATGTTTTAAATAAACAAGAAGATACAGTATTAGAAACAGACAACACTATTTCTACAGTTGAAAATATTGATATTCAAACTCAAGAAAATACAAACACAGATGTTACAGGCTTAGATAATGCTGGTTTAATAACTGACACAGTTAATATTGCAAATAACAATGATGTTGTAAATGTTAAAGTTACAGTTGAGGAAACAGCTAAAACTCCTGTTATTCCAAATAAAATAGAAACTAAAAAAGGTAAAAAAGAAACTGCTAAAGCTGAGAAAGTTACTTTGAAAGTTGTTGATTCTGGAAGACAAACGCCATTTGTTCCAGTTGCAGGCGTTAATAATCTTGGTTTTGCAACATCACCTAAAATTGAAATTGCTAAACCATTTAATACTTTAGCAGAACCAGACCCAATGTTTGACAAACTTATGAACATTACTGTTTCAGGTATTTTGTATGATGGTTCTCAAAACCCATCTGCAGTTATTAATTTATCTGGAGTTGATTACTTTGTTCAAAAAGGCGACAAAGTTGATACTTTTACAGTTATCGGAATCACAAAAGACACAGTTGTTATAAAAGAAAAGAACAATGTATTCTCTGCAACAATAGGACAAAATTTTACTAGTATGGGTTCTATTGACGGAGAAATTCAAACAGTTAACTTAAATAATCGTCAAATTCAAAGATTATATAAAACATATGGGGAAGTTAATAATAGACAATCTTCAAATGAATATGAATCTTTAGACGAAATAGAAATCAATACTAAATAATAATCTAGGAGCTTAATATGTTATTTAACAAAGAAAGAATTTCATTTAAAAAAATAATTGCATCAACGCTGTTATTTTCATTCTGTAATCTTTCAACTTCAATTGCTGAAACAGTTGTTGCAGAAGATATCTTAAAAGGCACAGCCATAGTTGATACAACTCCTGTTAGGCTTAACAATGGAACAGTAATTACAAACTCAGAAGCTAAAATAAATCTTTCTTTAAGAGATAGTGATGTTAAGCAAGTTTTGAGAATGTTTGCAAACAAAGCAGGCTTAAACATTATTTTCCATTCAAGTGTAAATGGTAAAGTTACCCTAGATTTAGTTGAAACAAATGTTAATGACGCATTTGAATTAGTTTTAGATACTTGCGAATTAACATATTATAAAGATGGCTCTACAATAATTATTGCATCAAAAGGTGCAGACACTAAAATGACATTTTCAAAAAGAAATTTAACTGCATTGCCTGTTAAAAATGTTATGGCAAAAGATATTGCAGAGTTTTTAAACAAAAATGTTTATGGTGCAAATATGATTGGGCTATCAAATAAAGAAATCGCAACTGTTAACCCAATGAATAATGAAGTGTTGATTTTCGGTTCTGAATCTGATGTTGACGCTGCAAGAAAAGTTATTGAAAAATTTGATGTTAAACCAATCAGAACTTCATATCCTTTAAGCCACACTACTCCAAAAGAAATGGCAGAATTGATATGCTCAACTTATGTTGATTCATTATCTGGAACTTCTTCAGGTGCTGGTGGTGGCGGTGGTGCTCTTGATCCATTTGGTGGTGCAGGCGGCGGTGGACTAGGTGTTCCTGGTGGCCCTGTTGGTTTTGCTGCTCCTGAAGAAGGTGGTGGTGAAGGCGAAGGCGGCGGTGAAGGCGAAGGCGGCGGTGAAGGCGGCGGCGCTTCAGTTTCAGATATTCAATTGGGTGGTGGAGTTGTTGCTTGCACAATTGATAATAGTATGCAAGGCGCTAAAATGCCTGGTTTTTCTAAATTTAAAACAACCATTGCATATTTTCCTCAATTAGGAACAATTGGTGTTTACGGTGGTTCTAAATATTTTAGCGAAACTATTGCTGAATTTATTAAAGAACATGATGTTAAGCAAAGAATGGCTTACATTGAAATGAGTGTTCTAGAGCTTACAGAAGCTGGTTCTAAAGAAATGGCAAATAAATGGGGCTTAGCAACTCCATTTGGTATGTTTGATTTTGATGGGGAAAGATTTTCTTTTGGTGGTGTTAAAGATAATGGTGATGGGACAATTACTGTTGATAACACAGTATCGCCATCTATTTTCAATGACCATAGAGGCTGGTTTAAAAATGTTACTGGTATGAACGGAACAAGCTTGTACTATTCTTTACAAGTATTACTTGAAAATGGCAACGCTAGAACAATTACAAATCCAAAATTAATGATGACAAATGGCCAAAAAGTTGTTTTAGATATGACACAAGACTATATTGAATCAGTTGACGTTGAATATTCTGAATCAACAGTTTCAACAACACCTGTTAAAGAGAAAACCTACAATATTGGAGATGATTTAGGTTTAAAAATTCAAATAGTTCCATTTATAAGTGATTCTGGATATGTTTCTTTAAATATCACACCTGAATTTTCAACTATTGCAGATGAATATAAAGACATTGATGAAGGAAACCAACAGTTTGTTGCAGCAACATTGCTTCAAAGAAGAAATATGGAGCTTAAAAACTTAAGAGTTAAAGATGGTGAAACATTAGTTATTGCTGGTCTTATAACAGAAGACGAAAGACAAAAAACAACAAAAGTTCCAATTTTGGGCGATCTTCCTCTTGTTGGTTTCTTGTTTAGAAGCTCTTCTACAAGCAAAGAAAAAACTGAGCTTGTAATTATGGTTACACCTCATATTATTTATGATAAAGAAGATAAAAAAGTTGAAAACATATAATATATAATCTCAAGGCAAAATGTCAGATGAATTATCTCAAAAGTTAATAAAAAAGGTTAATTTTGAATTTTTTTCGCAGTTAGGCGAAGAGAAAACTTCTGAGTTGTCATTTTTGCCAATAAATGCGATGAAAGAAACCATGTATATCGCAATTACTCAAAATGCCGATAAAGCAAAAATTTCTGAGTATATTTTAGGTGCATTAAATAAAAAAACTGAGTTTATATATTTAAAAGAAAATGACTTTAACGATTTTTCTTTATTGTTCAAAAAAACTTATTCAGAAAAAGTTACTTCACATACTGTGCCTCAAGAGCAAAAACAAGTTTCTGAGCTTCAAATTGAAGCAGATTTTGAGACAAAAGAAATTGAAATATGCCATGATGAGGAAATTCCAGAACCTCCTCAAGAGCAAGTTCAAGAACCACCAAAAGAAGAAAAAAAGGTTCAAAATGCTCCTGTTAAAAGGCTTGGCGAAATTTTAATAGAATTAGGGCTTATTACAGAAAAACAATTGACAATCGCATTAGCTGAATCTAAAGCGACTGATACGCCACTTGGTTCTATTCTTGTTAAATTAAATTACATTTCAATTCAAGATTTAAGGTCTGCCTTGTCTGCTCAACAAGGCGTTAAGATGGCTTCTGTTGATGAGCTTAAACCACAAGCAACAGTTAGCAAAATTTTACCTGAGAACTTCATTAAGCAAAATAAAGTTGTTCCAATTTCTTTAACAGATAACAAGCTTGTTGTTGGGATGGTTAACCCTGGTGATACCAACACAATTAATGAAATTGTGTATTTAACAGGTATGAAACCAGTAGTTATGATGATAACTCACTTTGAGTTTGAAAAATTCATAGACAAATACAACCCAGCTAAAGATACAGGCAGTGCCGACACATTAATTAAAGAAATCAACAGAGAAGGTGGCGAAATTGAAAAAACTGAGTCTCTTTGGGAGCAAGTTGATAAGGAAATTCAAGACGCATCTGGTGTTGTTTCAAAATTTGCGAATAAAATTATTACAGATGGTATAGATAGACGCGCAAGTGATATTCACATTGAGCCTCGTTTTGATGGATATGTTGTCCGTTATAGATGTGATGGTATTTTGCATGAAGTTTTAAGAATACCTGCTGCTGCTGAAAATGCACTTATTTCTCGTTTTAAAGTTATGTCTAGGTTGAATATTGCTGAGCACAGGCGTCCTCAAGACGGTAACTTTGGTATTAAATATAATGATAATACATACGATTTCCGTATCAATACTGTGCCTGTTGCTGGTAAAGAAAAGATTTGTATAAGAATTTTGGCACCTGCGTCTTCTTTGGCTGCAAACAAAAAGGCCGAATTGAAAATTCAAGGACTTTTGCCAGAACAGCTAGAAATTCTTAAAAAGTTAACTTGTGCACCAAACGGCATTATTTTAACATCTGGTCCAACAGGTTCTGGTAAAACAACAACTCTATACTCAATTATTAAAGCCTTGAATGATGTTAAAGTTAATATCACAACAATTGAAGACCCTGTTGAAATTAGAATGGAAGGTATCAACCAATCTGCAATTAACGCAAAAGCTGGAATTACCTTCGCAAATTCTATGAGAGCAATTTTAAGACAAGACCCTGACATCATTCTTATTGGTGAAATCCGTGACTTTGAAACACTTGAAGTTGCTATTTCAGCAGCTCTTACAGGTCACTTAGTGTTATCAACAATTCACACAAACTCTGCTGCTGCAACAGTTACAAGGCTTATTGAAATGGGTGCTAAAGACTACTTAGTATCCTCAACTTTAACAGGCGTTTTAGCTCAAAGGCTTGTGAGAAAACTTTGCCCAGATTGCAGAGAAGCATATAATCCTTCTCTAGAAGATGCTCAAAAACTTTTTGTAGATAAAAAAGAGGCGGAAGAATTTACAAAAACTACAATATATAGGGCAAAAGGTTGTCCAAAATGTGGAAATTTAGGTTATGTTGGTCGTCTTGGCGTATATGAAATTATGGCAATGACGAAAGAATTAAGAAAACTTATTGCCCAAAAAGCACACGACATTGAAATTGAAGAACATGCGATTGCACATGGAATGATTTCACTTCAAAAACACTGTATTGAGCACATTAAAGCAGGCTTAACTACAATTGACGAATTTGTCAGAGTATTAGGTCTTGCAACTGATTAATGAGGAAATTTTATGCCAATTTATGAATATACAGCTCTAAAAGATAATAAAGTTATAGTAAAAGGTAGAATTGAGGCTGAAGATTCTAGAAAAGCTAGAAGACAGCTTGCTGACCAAGGTCTTATACCAACAAAAATTGAAGAGTTTGGTATTAACAAAGGTGCGTCTGCTTCAAGAAGAAGAACTGCACGCAAAAAAGTTGCTGCAGGGCACATTCCTTCTCTTTCTTTGAAAGATAAAATAGACTTTACGCAAACACTTCAAATTCTTTCTGCAACAGGTATTTCAATTATTGAAACACTTGCGTTTATTGAAAACAACGCAGATTCTAGAAATGTTAAAAGATGTGCCTTAGAAATCAAAAAGCAAATTATTGGTGGTGGTACATTCGCTGAAACCCTTGGAAAATATAGAAATACATTCGGGAATATTTATGTTGGTCTAGTATCTGCCGGTGAAGACTCTGGGGAATTAGACAAAACTCTAGACAGAATGTTGGAATTATTAAGAAAACAAGCAGATGTTAAATCAAAAGTATCCGGAGCACTTGTTTATCCTTGCTTTATCTTGGTTTTGGCAGTAATTGTTTCAATCGTTATGTTAGGTTTCGTATTCCCTGCATTTGCAGAAATGTTCGCAAACTTAGATAAAGAATTACCTTTCATCACAAAAGCTTGTATGGCTGCAGGTAATTTCATTAAACAATATTGGTATTTAACCGCTGCTATTTTAGTTGGTGTTGCTTTTCTTATTGCGTTCTTGTTCAAAAACCCTGTAACAAGAAAAATTATTGACACAATTGCCCTTAAATTGCCACTATTAAATGAGCTTTTAAGATTTTCAAACTTCTCAAACTTCTTATCAGTTATGCAAGTTGCATATGATGCTGGTATTCCAATTGTAGACTGTTTATATTTGGCAAACTTAACAATGGAGTGTGCTGTTTTGAAAGAGGCAATTGAAAAAGCTTCAGTTAAAATTCATCAAGGTACTCAATTATCTCAAGCTTTGCAATCTACAGGCGAAGTTCCTAAAATGGTTCTGTTTATGATTCAAACTGGTGAACAATCTGGTAAATTAGGCGAATTGTTAATAAATGCTATTCAATATATTGATAAAAAATTAGATGATATTATTGATAAATTTACAAAAATGATTGAACCAGTCATGATGTTATTAATTGGTGGCTTAGTAATGGTGTTTGCTCTTGCACTATACCTACCACTATTCGGTGCTTATCAATAAAAAGTAACAAAACTTAATAAAAAAGCCTTATTTTAGACATAAAGTATATACTCTTTATGTCTAATTTTTACATTTCTTCATTTTAAAAAACAAAAAGGCAATTTCCAAAAAGAGAAATACTTTATAAAAGAGTAAGGGAAAACAAACCGAACAAAAGTTAAAAAGGAAGTTAATAAAATACTCTTAGAAGAATAAATAGTTTACTCTCTCTTAATATCCTCGTGTTTATTTAATGTTTATCGTCAGATAAACATTTTTTTTATGCATTTTTTGCGTTTTCAGCTTTTTTGTTTCTATGCTCAGTAATTAAGTGCTGAATTTTTGGAATTGCAATTGCTAATAAAAATACTGCAGCTGCGTTTCCTATAACAGTAAAGCCTGTTGCTTTTAAAACATTTTTCTTTGCAAATGCTTCAAGGTGTTCAGGTGTAATTTTTTCTATATTTTGTTTTTTAGCCCAATTGTAAAGCGATTCACAAAAATCATCTAAAGATTTTCTAGTTCCATCAACAACTTTTTTAGAAACAAATCTGCGTGCGTCAGAAGATGCACCATAAGTAGCTTTTTTGGTTGTTTCTCTAATTAAATCTGGGCTAGATAACCAAGAAGTTGAGAAAATATCTTTGACTTGCAAACTTGTTAAAAGTTTTTTGCCACCTCTTTCTGGTTGCAAGCTAGCCATTTCTTCTGCTTTTTTAAACAAATCATCAGATAAAATGCTTCTTAAAGAATCTAGCTTAACAACATCTTTTTCAAATTTAATTGAATTGAAAATTTCTGGCAATTGAGTTTTTTCAAAGGTATTTTTCTTAAACACTTCAAGTTCAACGCCTTCTCCAATTTTGCCTTTGAGATTATCTCTTAGAGTTAAAAGTGTTTCTGGATGAATTTTTTTAGTGTTTGTAAGTTTATTTAAAGCCCAAATAACAGTTGGTGCAGCACCTAAGTAGCCATAGCTACTTGCTGCGTCTCTAAAGACAAATTCAACTCTTTCGTTGGCATTTCTAGCGTTCATTGCTCTGCATGTTGTTAAGCCTAAATCTGATGAGAAAAGTCTTACAATTCCATTATTTTCAAGATTATGAGCAACGGTTAAAAGCCCACCAATTCCTTTAAAATTAGGACTTTTAGAATTTTGAACAAAATCATTCATAGAAACATTTTGTTTGTCTAAAAGCAAATTTTCTGCGTCTTGTGCTGGTTTTTGAGAGTTTAATTTTGCTTGTTTTTCAGCCTCTTTTTTAGCACTCATCTTATTTCTAATTTTAGGGATAACAATTCCCATAAGCCCTGTGGATAGAATAATGCTAGAAATTATGCTTGCAACTTTAAATATTCCAGTTTTATTTCTAAAACCTTTAGAAACATTTGCAAAAGGGTCTCTTAAGGCGTCTTTTCCAATGTCTAGGTCCAAATCTTTAAGCTTGAAAACATTTTCTCCAAGCCAATTTATTCCTTTGTTTAAATATTTTGCACCAACAAGCCAAATAATGCCACACGCTGTTTCTTCAAAAATTCTTTCTCCAAGTTCTTCCCTTCCACCTCTTTTGTAACCTCTGTAGCTTCTTCCAACAATTGTTGCACCCTCAATGCAAGCAATTGGAATGATGTTTGCTGGGTCTTGAAATTTAGAAAGACCTTTAGCTAGTTTGTCTGTATTTATATTGTTAACAATTTTATTAATTCTAGACATAGTAAATTTGCGTTTTTAACGCTTTTAAAAGGTCTGTAAATAAAAAAAATTGCTATTTTTTTAAGCTAATTTAACAAATTTTCTAAAACTTCTGCACTTTCTTGTGCTTTTTGGGTAATTGGGTTAGAAGCTTTTTTCATGTAGCTTCTTAGGGCTTCACGCACTAATTCGCTTCTTGTTCTTTGTTCTGTAAGGGCAATTTTATCTATAGACTTTAAAAAATCGTCGGGCATGGAAACTAATATTCTTGCCATTGAAAACTCCTTTGTCCTCTTGTAGAATAATAATATTATAACATAAGGGCGAACACTTTGAAAACAGCAAGAGGGAATAGAATACATATTGGCTTATATGGCAAGAGAAATGTGGGTAAATCAACAATTTTTAATATGCTTTTAGGTCAAGATTTTTCAATTGTTTCAGATGTTTTAGGAACAACCACAGATAGTGTTGTTAAAGCAATTGAATTACAAAAAATAGGACCAGTTTCATTAATTGACACAGCTGGTTTTGATGATGTTGAATCTTTAGGCAATTTGCGTGTTGAAAAAACAAAAGAAACACTTTTAAGAGCTGATTGTGTGATTTTTGTTTTAGATAATAATGGCTTAGAAAATTCTGATATTGAATTTTTAAATGAAATTAATGAAATACCAACTCTTGCAATTATAAATAAACAAGACGAGGGTGAAATTTCGCAAGAAAAACTTAAAGAAATTGAGAAATATTTTAAAAATACAATAAAAATTTCTGCTCTAAAAATTTCAAGAGATGAATTTTTAACTAAAGTTGAAGATATTTTGGCTGAAATTTTGAAAAAAAAGATAAATGAAGTTAGCACAACTCTTCCAGAAGTTTTAAACAAAGGAGATTTTGTTCATCTTGTTATTCCAATAGATAAAGAAGCTCCAAAAGGTAGACTAATTTTGCCTCAAGTTCAGGTTCTTCGTGATTTATTAGATTTAGGTTGCTCCATTTCTATTTCTGGAGTTGAAAATTTAAAGGCAACTATTGAAAATTTAAAACAAATGCCAAAGCTTGTAATAACTGATTCTCAAGCTTTTAAGGAAGTTGAAGAAATTTTGCCTAAAAACATTTTATTAACATCATTTTCAATTCTTTTTGCTAATTTAAAAGGAGATATTAAAACTTTTATTGATGGCACAAAAACAGTAGATAGCTTGGACAATGGAGATAAAATTCTAATTCTTGAAAGTTGCACTCATCATGCAATTGAAGATGATATAGGTAGAGTTAAAATTCCTAATTTAATTAAAAACTACACCTCAAAAAACCTTACTTTTGAACATTATTCAGGTTGCGATTTTCCTAAAAATATTGAAGAATATGCCCTAATTATTCATTGTGGTGCTTGCATGACAAATAGAAGCGAAATTTTAAATAGAATTAAAATAACAACATCAAAAAATGTTCCAATTACAAATTATGGAATAATAATTTCAAAATGTTTGGGCATTTTAAATAGAGCAGTTGAAGTTTTTAATCTTATTTAAGGTTAAGTTTTTTAATTACTTTGTCTGTAATATCAACACCACCAAAATACATAACTTCTTTGTCTACAACTGAATCAAGCTTGTTGTCAATTGCAACTTGTTTAATTGTATTTTCAATATCTTTATGAATAGATTCTTCTTTTTGAATTCTAAAATTTAAGTATGCTTGTTCTTTTTTAGCAAATTCTTTTGCAATTGTTTCTTGGTAAGAT
>JAZSMU010000094.1:0-1762 GCA_045536045.1 Candidatus Gastranaerophilales bacterium | reverse complement strand
CAAAACCAGCCTCTATAAGCCTACCTGTCATAAGTTCGGTATCAACTAAATTTTTTGCACAGCCGTTATGGACAATTCCAATTTTTTTAATCATAAATTTTATTATACAATATGAACCTCAAAAAATAATGTTTGTAATATAATATTTAAGAAATATTTAAAAAAAGGTAATTAAAATGCAAGTTTCATTAGATTGGTTAAATGATTTTGTTGATTTATCAGGAATTACACCTGAAGAAATAGCACACAAGCTTACTATGAGTGGCTTAGAAGTTGAAGAAGTTGAGTATAGAAAAGTTGCTTTTGAAAATATAAAAACTGTTCAAATAGTTAAAATAGATAATCACCCAAATGCAGACAAATTGCACCTAGTAACAGTTACAAATGGTGTTGACGAAAAAGTTGTTGTTTGTGGTGCACAAAACATTAAAGAAGGGCAAATTATTCCATACGCAAGCGTTGGAAGTGTTGTTTATTCAAGAAAAACAGGCGAAAAATTTACCTTAACTCCAGCTGTTATTAGAGGAGTTGAATCTCAAGGCATGCTATGCTCTCAAGATGAATTAGGTCTTGAAGGTATGCAAGAAGAGGATGGAATTCTTATTTTAAGCGATTTAATGAAAGAAGTTGAGCTTAATAAGCCTTTAGAAGAAGTTTTAAATTTGAAAGAAGAAGTTATTTTGCATACTGCTCCAACTGCAAACAGAGGAGATGAAATGTCTGTTTTAGGTATTGCAAGAGAATTGTCTTCTTTATTTGGACGCAAATTAAACTATTCGCCTTTAGAATTTCAAGGCGAATTAGCAAAAGATGAGTTTGAAGTTGAAATTATTGATGATGAAACTTGCAAATATTACAGCATTGGAGTTGTTAAAGATATCAAAATCAAACCATCTCCAGATTTTATGCAAAGAAGGCTTTTAGCTTGTGGTATGCGTCCTATAAATAATATTGTTGACATTACAAACTATGTTCAATTGGAATTAGGCGAACCATTACACGCTTTTGACTTAGATAAAATCGGAAATTATCTATGCGTTCGCTACGCAAAAGAGGGAGAAAAGCTTACAACACTTGATGAAGTTGAAAGAGAATTAACAAAAAATTCTGTTTTAATTGCAGACAAAGAAAAAGGAGTTTGCTTAGCTGGCGTTTTTGGTGGAAACAATTCTGAAATTGATGACAATTCAAAAAATATCGCACTAGAGGCTGCATATTTCACACCACACACAAATAGAAAATCTGCAAGAAGTGTTGGCTATATTTCAGAAGCAAGCCAAAGATTTCAAAGAGGAGTAGACAGAGGAATTGTTAAACCAGCCCTTATGAGAGCAATTGAGCTTGTTGTTAAATATGTAGATGGAAAATTAACAACAATTGTTGAAACAGGCGAAGCAACATTACCTGAAATTGAAATTACTTTAAGAAATTCTGAAATTTCAAGAATTTTGGGAATTGATATTCCTCAAGAAACTTATATCCCAATTTTGGAAAACTTAGGTTTTGAACTTGTTGGAAAAAATGACCTTGCAGCAAAATTTAAAGTTCCAACACACAGACAAGACGATGTTTACAGAGAAATTGACTTAATTGAAGAAATTTCAAGAATACACGGATTTGATAATATTGCACCAACAATTCCACCACTAGAAGAAGGTGTGGTCATATCTAACGACGAAAAAAATCTTAAAAAGATTAATGAAATTTTCTTAGGAAATGGTTTTGATGAAATTATGACTTCATCATTAGTTGGAGATAATTT
>JAZSMU010000051.1:0-16696 GCA_045536045.1 Candidatus Gastranaerophilales bacterium | reverse complement strand
AAACTCCAGAAGATGCAATAAATTACATCAAAAATTATGTTCCAAATTATAAAGAGAAAACTTTTGACGATATTTATGTGAGTGCAAAATAATTAAAAATAAGCATTAAAAAAGCCTCTTTGAATTTATCAAAGAGGCTTTAATTTTGTTTAGGCTTAGCCCATCAAATATCTAACATGTAGATAAATATGGCTTATGATAATTGCAAGCAATGTCATTGAAGCGCCGTATTTTAAGAATTGCATGAATGTGATTGTGTAACCATTTCTTGCAGCACTTTGAATAACAATAACGTTTGCAGCTGCGCCAATTGCTGTAATGTTTCCACCTAAGCAAGCACCTAGAGATAGTGCCCACCAAATAGGATGAACATATTCAGGTCCTTTAACTGCTTCAATTGAAGCAATAACAGGAGCAAGAGCTGTTGTATATGGAATGTTACCAATAATACCAGCAACTATTGCACTACCCCAAAGAATAACATCAGTTGTAATGCTTTGAGAACCTTGAGTTACTTTCAATAACCAATCTCCAACAAGACCAATTGCACCAGAAGCTTCAACGCCACCTATAAGCAAGAATAAGCCAATGAAGAAGAAGATTGTATTCCATTCAACTTTTTCAAAAATTGCATCAACATCTTCAAACAATAATAAGAATGAAGCTGCTATCATTGCAATTAAAAATGCTGGAATATGTGTCATATCGTGTGTTACAAAGCCTAAAATGATAAACCCTAAAACAAAGCAAGAACGAATTGCTAAAGGTTTATCCGTAATTGTTTTAGAAGTATCAATTTTGCTAACTTCTGACATTTTTTCTGGATTTTTAACAAGTTGTTTTCTGAATAAAAACATTAACAAGAATGTTGAAATTACAAAAATTATTGCAATAACAAGTGTTAGAGCATTAATAAAGTCCATAAATGAGAAGTTTGCAGCAGCTCCAATAATGATATTTGGAGGGTCGCCAATTAGAGTTGCAGTTCCACCTATGTTTGAAGCTAAAATTTCTGTAATTAAAAAGCAAATAGGGTTGATGTCTAACATTTTGCATACTGCATAAGTAATTGGCATTACAAGAATAACAGTTGTAACATTGTCTAAAAATGCACTAACAAATGCTGTAAAGAAAGCTAGAGCAAAGAACACTGTTTTTGGGTGTCCTTTTGTTCTTTTAACAATTTCTTCTGCAACGAATGTATACATACCACTTCTTGCTGAAATGTTTACAACTATCATCATTGCAACAAGCAAGAAAATTACATTAAAAACTTGTCCTAAAAAGTTTGAATAATAATCTCCTAAGCCTACGCCAGTGTGATGTGTAATCAAAACAGCAGTTAATAAAGAAGCACCTGCACCAAGTAGGGCAACAGTAACTTTTGGTACTTTTTCCCAAACGATGAAAAAGTAAGCAATGACAAGAATAATAGTATTTACAAGAATACTATTAGTACTCATCCAACTAACTAGATTTTCCATTTTACTACCTCTATTTTCTACTATAAACTATTTAATTGTTACACAAATTAGAAAAAAAATCATACACTAAAAAACTTAAAGCAATTTTTTTCTTGCTTTTGTTTTTAAACTTGCATAAGGAAGAAAAAATGAAAATTGGTAGTTTAGGTTTTGTTCAAAAAATAGGTAATATAATTCCAAAAACGCAAGCTAAGGTGTCTTTTGGTAATAATCTTGATGAATTTTGCACAAATCCATCTGAAGCAGAATTTAAGAAAAAATTTAGAGCTGAGCTAGATAGTAAAAAAGAAGAAATCTATAAAGCTTTAGATGAAGTTAAAATTAAAGATATTAGCAATTTAAAAGAGGGCACTCCTGTTGAAATTATTTCTCAATTTTTTGACGGCGAGGCTCAATATACAGAAATTCCTAAATTAATGCACAAAACATTTCCACAAAATGCATTAAAAATTGTTGAAGATGGTTTTAGTGAGAAAAAAATAAATACAACTGCTTATGGACCTGCAATTTATTTTGGAACAAACGAAGGTTCTTTGGAAATTTATTCTGGAATTTTACTAAACGCAGATTTTAGGGGCAATTGCACTGATGCAAATGTTAATATTGAAAAGTCAAATGTTTTGAAAAATTCTCTTATAAAAGAAATTGCAACTCAAATGGGAATTGATATGATGCAATTTAGCCCTGAGATTATGTTGAAATTTTCTGTTATGGAAAATTTTGCAAATGAATATATAAGAGAAAAAATTGTTAATGATTTGAAAATAGATGGTGCTTTTGCGAAGTCTTCAAGAGAAGGGTATTTCTTAGTTTTTAATCCAAAAGCAATTTCAAATATTAATTTTAGACATTAATCTTCTAATTTTAATAATTCTTGGATAACTTCGTCTCTCATCATTTTATGGTCAGAGGAAAATCTTTGTGGAATTTTAAATTTTATATTGTGTAAATATAGAAAAATTTGGTCTAAAATCATCCCTGTTTTTAATTTTTTTGCTTCAAATCCACAAAAATCAATTTCAACAGGTTCTTTATAAGCTTCATTGTCAAAAGTTAATCTTATGTTGTGTGCGTTTTTGTATCCTCTTGTTGTAGATTTTGAAAATTCTAAAGTGTCAGATTCTGTTGCTTTTTTAATTTTTGGAATTTCCATAAAATCTACACATTCTTTAACAAGGGCTTTAACATGCTCAAGCTCTTCGCCTTTTAGCCCTTGATAAATATTTGGATTAATTTTAATGTTTGCACCAAAACTTATACTCATAGTATTTATAGTAAGTCTATGAAGAAAAAAAATTGCCTAAATTAGTATGGATAAAAAATTAAAAATAGAATTGAAATAACAAAAAGAGCTGTGTTTGCTATGTTTAATGTTTTAAAACCATCTTTTGTAACTTTTAAAATTGGGTGTAGAATAAAACCAAAAATCATCCCAATTCCTAAATTTTTTGTTAAAACCATAACTAAAATTGCAAAAAGTGCTGGCAAATATTCGCTAATATCATCAAAATCCAATTCTTTTATAAGAGAAATCATTGGAAAGCCAATTGCAATTAATGCTGACCCGTATGCATAAGGTGGAATTATTCCAATTAAAGGAGCAAAAAATAGTGCAGATAAAAACAAACAACCTGTAATTATTGGAGCAAGCCCAGATTTTGCACCAGCTTCAATTCCAACAGCACCTTCTGCATATGTTCCAACTGTTGCTGTTCCCATTATTGGTGCAATAGTTGTTGATATTGAATCAACTAGCATAACGCGTTTGATATTTGGAAAATTTCCATCTTTATCTAACAAATTTGCTTTTGAAGCTAATGTAATTGTTGTTCCCATAGTGTCTGCAAAAATTACAACCAACATAATAAAAATAACTGGCAAAAATTCTACACTTAAAATGCTTTTAATGTCTAATTTCATAAATATTGGGGAAATGCTTGGAATTGTTGAAATTATGTTTTTAGGAAGTGTAATATCCCCAAATAATAGCCCTAAAATTGTTGCAACAATTATTCCTATTAAAATTGCACATTTGTTTTTCTTAATTGTTAAAACAAAAATAATAAGTAAACTTAAAAGTGCGATAAGTGTGTGTAAATTGAGAATATTATTAATGCTTGGCATATTATTTTCAATTTTTATAAATTCTGTTGCCTCAAAACCTGTGTAAATTAAAAACATTCCAAGTCCAATTGTAAATGCAAACTTCAGTGATTTTGGAATAGCATTAACAAGCTTTGGGCGAACATTGAAAATAGTTGAAAGTAGCAAAATAACGCCACAAACAAAAATAACTCCAAGTGCTTTGTTTGGTTCAATTTTCATTGATTCGGCTAAAGTCCAAACTATGAAAGCACTTTCGCCAAGATATGGTGCGGTTGCAAAAGGAACTTTGGCAAAAAAGCCCATAAATAATGAAGCTAAAAATGTCATCAAGCACAAAGCAGTTAGGCTTGCACCAGCTTCAAACCCAATGTTTTCCATTATTTTTGGGATAAGAATAATAATGTATGCCATTCCTGCAAATGCTGCAGTGCCACCTAAAATTTCTTGTTTAAAATTCGTATTTAAATTTTTAAAATTAAAATATTTTTCCATTTCTTTATGGTAGCATTTTAATGAGAAAATTCAAAAATTGGTTTTAATTGTTAAAAATTGTAAAACTTTGAAAACATAAAATCAATTTATTTTCTTGAGAGGTCTTAAAATAGCAGAAGTTTAATAAATGGAGAAAAACATGCAAGTTAATTCAATTTCTTTTAAATCATTACCATATAATTTGGGGATGAAACCTGCTGTTCAAGCAAATTCACAAGAAATGGTTGAAATTCTTAAAGATGCTGCAGGTAAAGCTTATATGCCATTTGCAACAACACCTAAAGATGTTAGAGAAACAAACCCTGAACTATTTGATGAATATGGCAGAGTTGAACCTAGTGCTTTAAAAGAAATGGTTAGCATTTATAATATTGAAGAAAAAAATCTTAAAAAATTGAATTGTGGGCAATTGAGAGATGCATTCGCTGCTTATTTTACTAATATTGGCGATACTACAGAATGTATTTACCCACCAATTAACCCTGAAAAAACAGAAGAAGTTTAAGAAAGGAATTGAAATGCTCTCCCCATTGGCATTTAGTGGAAAAGTCCATTTAACAACTTCAACAAAAGAAACCTCAAGACGCTGTGAGGTTTCTAAAATGCAGGAATACGCAAACAAAAATGATTGCGACATTGTTGTTATAAATAGAGATTCAGTTAGAGATGATTTAGGCAAATATGATACTTTGTTAATTAAAGAAGACAAAGAAACAGGTAAAAAAACATTTGCTTCTAAGACTTTTGATTTCTTTAAATATGGCTTAAATCATGTTGTTCCAGAATTTGTTTCTTGGGCAGATTTTAAAAAATAATAAAAGGAGAAAACATGTTGTCAGGTGTTAGCTTTACAGGAAAAGTGTTTTTAACAGGTGCAGTTGCAAACTTGTCTAAACCAGATGAAGTTGCAAGAATGCAAAATTTTGCAAATAAAAATAATTGTGATGTTGTTGTTTTAGACAGAGATTACTACGCAGACGGTGCTGGAAAATATGAAACTATTTTAGTTCAGGAAGATGATGAATTAGGTGGCAACCTTTTTGCACAAAAAACTTTTGATTTTGTTAGAAGAAAAGGCGACGACGCAGTTCCTGCCTTCAGATATTTGCCACACATTAAATTAAACTAATTTTTAAAAAAATATAAAATGCTCCTAAATTATGCAATTTTGGGGCATTTATTTTAGGTAATTGTATGAATATTTCGTTCGGTGCAAATTATATAAAATCTGTTGATATAATTCATAAACAAGGTTCAACTTCTACTTTTAAAAAAGCATCTTTTGTTGAAATTGATGTTAATGACAAAAATGATGTTGAAGCTTTGAACGGAATTGCAGATGATTGGGGCGATAAGTCATATATTATGTTGCTTGTGAAAGATGTCATAGACAACACACCTAAAAAAGCTTTCTTAAATAGTCATATTTATGCAGTCACAAAGCAAGGCAAATCTTTTGAAAAGCTAAATAAAGACGATATATTGGGTGCTGTTGTTTTTACAGAGGGTAAAAAAGCAAATGAAATTGATGCCCTGCAAGTTCAGCCAGATAATCTTGGGTCTTTATCCGGTGATGGCTATAAAAGAGTAGGCACTTCAATTATTACTACCCTGCAAGAAATGTATCCTAAAAAACCAATGAAAGTAACCTCATCACATGACGCCATTGGGTTTTATGAAAAATGTGGTTTTAAATCTACTGGTGTGAATTTAAAATATGTTTGGAATGCATAAAGAAGCCCCCAATGTTGGAGGCTTTTTATTGAAATTATTGATTTTAATTAATAATTATCTGCTTTTTGTGCAAAATACGCTTGTGGATGTTTGCAAACAGGACACATTTGAAGAGCTTTTTCTCCAATGTGGATATGACCACAGTTTGAACATTCCCAAATGATTTCTTTATCTTTTTCAAAAACAGTTTTATTTTTAACAGCTTCTAAAAGTTTTCTATATCTTTCTTCGTGGTGTTTTTCAATTTTTGCAACTGCTCCAAATAAAAATGCAAGCTCTTCAAATCCTTCTTCTTTAGCGTCTTTTGCAAATTGAGCATACATTTCTGTCCATTCATAGTTTTCGCCATTTGCAGCTTCTTCTAAATTTTCCATTGTAGATTTGATTTCGCCGTCATTCAAATATTTAAACCAAATTTTGGCATGTTCTTTTTCGTTGTTTGCTGTTTCTTCAAATATTTTTGAAATTTGAACATAGCCTTCTTTTTTAGCTTTTGAAGCAAAATAAGTATATTTATTTCTTGCTTGAGATTCTCCTGCAAATGCTTCCATTAAGTTTTTTTCAGTTTTTGTTCCTTTTAAATTCATAATCTTCTCCTTATTCTAGTGATGATGTCCACAATGGTGTCCTTCGGAGTGTCCACTACAATGTCCACCACCACAAGTGTTGTCTCCAGTTTCTAAAGTGTGTTCTAAATATAATTTAACAAGTTCTTCAATATCCATTTCTGGGCAACCTGCAACAACTTCAACACCGTTTTCTCTAAAAATATTTAAAGGTCTTCCACCCATACCACCTGCTAAAACAGTATCTACATGTTGTGATGCAACCCATATTGCAGAGCCACAAGAAACACCTTCTTCTGGTGCATTTTCTACAATGCTTAAAATTTCTTTCGTAGTGTCATCAATTTCAACAAATGAAAAAGTTTCGCAATGTCCAAAATGTGGGCACAATTTACCTTCTGCTGTTGGAATTACAATTTTCATAATTTAAACTCCTTGAATACTTTAAAATTATATCATTTTTTCTAGTTTTGGTTATAATTTTATGTTACAAATATGTAATATTTTAGCAATTTTAATTATTTAGCTAATTTAATGAAGTTGTCTAAAGTGAAAGGAAGTTATATGAAAATAGCTAAAGTTATGCACAACATTGGCGAATCTCTTAAAACAAGCAGAAATGTTCGCAAAGTTAAAAATATGTTAGGAGATTGCTTTTATACAGAAGCAAAAAAACTAGGTGGTGGTGCTTTTGAAGTTAAAGCATTCAGACCTGTTTCAGATAATTTTTCTTATAGAGATTTAGAAGGAATGAGCTCATATTCAGTTGCTCAAAAGGCATTAACAAGGGAAGGCACACCAGCTTGTGTTGTTAAATATAATCCAGAAACTGGCTTAGAAACAACAGTTAGAGGCAAAGGTAGAGCAAGTGATGTTTTTTATAAAGTTACGCAAAAACCAGGAGAAGAACCTATTGTTGATGAAAGCGTTGTGGAAACAGTTGGTTCGGACTTGAAATCTCTTGTAGAATCTGGTGTCCGTCAAGTTAAAAAAGCTTTAGGAAAATATATTCCAACTTTAGACAATATTAAAAAATAAACTTAAAGCCCTGAAAATTCAGGGCTTTTTTAATGCTTCTCTACTTTTCTATGAATGTCAACTTTTGGGCTTTGTGCTAATTTCTTTTTCCTGTAGCTTTTGATTTTTTCTCTCATATAGGCGTTATCATTGTATTTCCCTTTTTTATTTACGGGATGTTTTTTTAAGATAAATTCTTCGCCATAAAGGTCTGTTGCCTCTTCAATTCCTAATTCAGTTAAAAATTCTGGTGCTCTGCCAAATTCTTTATCAAAATCTCCAATTAGGATTATTGAAGTTTCGTCTATTTTTTTGTGAAGTTTTTTAGCACATTCCATAATTTCTTCAGTGCCAAGATAACCCCAAAAATTTCTGCACAAAATTAAACTATTTTCTTTTTTAATGTTATTTAGTCCAGTTGCAAAATCTTCTTTTTCAAAAATTATATTATTTTTTAAAATATCTTTTGCTTCTAAAATATAACCACCAGCAACTTTCTTGCTATAAAAATATTTATCAACTTTGTGCTTGGTCATTTCTTTTAAATTTTCTATATCTTTTCCTGCAGCAAAAATTTTGCCACTTTTTGCAGAGTTTATAATAATTGGGTCGGCATCTGTTGCTCTAATTGGAAAATATCTTTGGGCTCTTTCTTCTCCTAAATCTTCAATTAGAGTAATTGCCAAAGAATATGGTTCAGAGCCATCTGAACACGCAAAATTATAGACATTAACCTTTTTGTCATTTGGGAATAATTCCTCTAAAACATGCCCAAAGCCTGCCCAATCTATGTCATCTCTGAAGAAATTTGTTGAATTTGAAACAAGAATTTGTCCATTTGTGCAATTAGAAAATTCCATAGATTTGTCATAAAAAGGTTGTTCAACAATTTTTCCTTGTCCTGTTTTGTATACAGTTCTACGACTTGTTCCAAAATTTATTGGTTTATAAGAATTGTATTTAATACTTTGAATACGCATATTTTTATAACATTTGTGAATAAAAAAGTTTGCGAAATTGGCAATTTTTTTACATAAACCGTTTTTATTATTGAAAGTGAAATGGAGTCTATATGAAGGTTAATAATTTATCAAACAAAATGTTTTTTTCTGGCGTAAAAACACCTGAAGAAGAAGTTAAGCAAAATAGTTCAACAAATAATTTTGAATTTCCTAATATAGATTCTAAATATTACAAGGCTAATTCGCCTGCTTTTAAGGGTGTTTCAGAAGTTAAAAAAGATGATATTTTTCTTGCAATTCCAAAAATAGTAGATAAAAAATTAGCTGGAATTGCTTGTACGGTTTTTATTGATGACACTAGAAAACATGAATTTACAATACCAAAAGAAGATTGTGCTAAATATCTTTTAGGTAAAGATGGTGAGCTTAATTCTGAATATTTAACAAAATATGTTCAAACTTATAGAGATATTGTTAGAAAAGAAATTGGCGCAGATAATGATACCATTAGCAAAAGTGCCGATATTTTTAAAGAATGTGTGGATGATTTAAATGCTAAAAAAAATGGAGAAAAATCTCCAGAGAGAAAAATTCTTCCAGATATTCCAGCAGATAAATTGGCAGGTTTTGCTCTAACTTTATCTCAAATGACAATGATGAATGCAACTGATGAAAAATATAATGATAGAGCAATGAAAGAAACAAACGCACTTTTTGATTTATCAAAAACAGATGATGGTTATGATTTTTCTAACATTGAGCAAAAGCAAAAAATTATAAGTTATTATAACGGTTTTGCTTATAATTATCCTGGAATTGTAGCACAAGAGGACACAGATTTAACCATTTCTGGCTTAATTGAGGCTTCTAAAAACAAAAAAGGCAAAATTGATTTAGATTTTATAGAAATAGCTTCTAGGTTTTTATGTAATATTGAGGGTATCTCTTATGATTTTACAGCTGATGATGTGGCAAAATGTGCCGATAAGCTTGCTACTTTAGGTGATTTAAAAGATGAAAATTTTGCAAAATATCTTTTTAAGGTAATTAATGAATACGCTTTTCAAAATGAAAACGATTTATATTGCTTAGAGCTTTTAATTAATCCAGAAACTCAAAAATTTGACAAAGAATATGCAGATGGCATTCGTGAAAAATTAGAAGAAGCTTGCGAATGTATTGAAAATTTTGAATTAGATATTGATTATGATAAGCCAAATTTGTCTTGGGATATTGTTCGTGATTACTTAGAATATTCAAAAGGTTCAAATAAAACTTTAACTTTAACTGAGTTTGTTTCTCAAAATAGATATAATTATTTAGATTAAAACTTGGTTAAATAATTGTAATTTTATTGGTTTAAATTAAAATTTATGCTATTTTAAACTTGTTATCGTTATGTGAGTTAATTTATGGCAGTGAATAAAAAGTTTAGAGTAGTCAAGCTTATGGGTGGCTTTGGAAATCAAATGTTCCAATATGCGTTTGCAAAATTATTGGAAAAATTTTCAGGCGAAAAAGTGCTTTTTGATGTTAAATATTTTGAGGAAATGAAAAAAAATGAAGTAGGTTCAACTGGCTTTGCTTCAAATGGTTTACCTTTAAGGGAATTAGAAATTAACATTTTTCCAAATGTTTCAGTTGAAATTGCTTCAGATGAGCAAATTAATGAGGCAAGAAAATTAAACACACCAAAATTTGTTTATAATTTTTTTAAAATGCTAAAGCTTACAAAATGGACAAAACTTCCTAGAGAAAGAAGTGCTTTTTCTTATGAAAAAGATTTTCTAAAAATTAAAGAAGGATATTTTGAAGGCTATTTTCAAAATGAAAACTATTACAATGACTATTTAGAAGAGATTAAAGAAACTTTTAAATTGCCTGAAATTAGAGAAGAAGACAATTACAATAAAGAAATTTCAGAGAAAATAAAATCTGCTGAAAATCCTGTTTTTATTCATTTAAGAAGAAGTGAATATTTAAATTTAGGCTTTGGTATTAGCGATAATTATTATAAAAAAGCAGTAGAATACATTAAAGAAAGAATTGAAAACCCTAAGTTTTTTGTGTTTTGTGCAGAAGACCCAGAATATGTTCAAAATGAATTTAATATTGGAGTTGATTTTGAGCTTGTTGGTGTTGAAAACAAAACAAGAGAAACATTTTTTGAAAATATGAGGCATATGAAAGAATGCAAACATGCAATTCTTGCAAACAGCTCTTATTCTTGGTGGGCAGGCTATTTGATGGATAATAAAGACAAAATAGTTATAGCACCAACTCCTTGGCTTGAAGGCTCTGACCAAGTTATTTGCAAAAATTGGGTAAAAATTCCTGCTCACTAATTAAATTTTTTTGAATAAATCTTTAACGTATGAAAAATATTCATTATTTTTGTATTTTTCTGCGTTAGCTAAAATTGTTTCTTTATCTAAAAAGCCCATTCTATAGGCAATTTCTTCAAGGCAAGCAATTTTAATTCCTTGATTTTCTTCAATTGTTTGAACATATTGCCCAGCTTTTAATAAAGATGCGTGAGTTCCTGTATCAAGCCAAGAGAAACCTCTTCCTAAAAGCTCTGTATTTAGATTTCCTTTTTCAAGATAAATTTTATTCAAATCTGTAATTTCTAATTCGCCCCTTGCTGATGGTTTTAGATTTTTAGCATATTCAACAACATTATTATCGTAGAAATATAAGCCAGTTACTGCATAATTAGATTTTGGTTCTTTTGGTTTTTCTTCAATAGAAAGCGCTTTTCCATTCTCATCAAATTCAACAACACCAAATCTTTCAGGGTCTTTAACATAGTACCCAAAAATTGTTGCTATGCCCTCTTGAGCTTTTTTAGTTGCTTCTTTTAATTGTTTTGAAAAACCAGCACCATAGAAAATATTGTCGCCTAAAACCATTGCAACGGTGTCATTTCCGATAAATTCTTCGCCTAAAATGAATGCTTGAGCAAGTCCATCTGGGCTTGGTTGAACCTTGTATGAGAATTTAACTCCGAATTGAGAGCCATCACCTAATAATTTTTCAAAATTTGGTAAATCGTGAGGAGTTGAAATAATAAGAATTTCTTTAATCCCAGCAAGCATTAAAACTGAAATTGGGTAATAAATCATAGGTTTATCATAAACAGGCAAAAGTTGTTTTGAAACAACCATAGTGTTTGGATAAAGTCTTGTGCCACTTCCTCCAGCTAAAACAATACCTTTCATTTATACCTCCTCATCTCTTAGAGCTAAGTAATCTTTAAGTGCTAATTTCCAATTTCTGCAAATCTTATCATTTTCCATAACGCTATACGCTGGTCTTTTAGCTGGGCGTGGAAAATCTTCAGTTTTACATGGAGATAAATTTGCTTTAATATTTGAAAGTTTGAATATTTCGGATGCAAAATCATGCCAACTTGCTTTGCCACTTCCACAAATATGATAAATTCCATATTCTTCGCTATCTAAAATTTCGCAAATTCCATTGGCTAATTCAATTGTCCAAGTTGGGCAACCTATTTGGTCATTAACAACTTTTAATTCTTTATCTTTATTAGCTAGCATAGTTTCAACAAAGTTTTCGCCATAAGTTCCATAAAGCCAAGAAGTTCTAACTATATAATGTTTTTTGCAATGTTTTTGAACTGCAATTTCGCCTTCGTATTTTGTTTGTCCATAATTATTTATTGGATTTGGAGTATCTTCTATTGTGTATGGAGTTTTTTTGGTGCCGTCAAAGACATAATCCGTTGAAATATAAACAATAGTTGCATCAATTTCAGAGGATATTTTTGCAATATTTTCTGTGCCATTTGCGTTTATTTTCCTTGTAAGCTCAAGCTCTTCTTCTGCCTTGTCAACATTTGTATAAGATGCACAATGAATAATGAAATCTGGATTGTTCTTTTTAATAAAATTTGAAGCATCATTAAAATTGCAAATATCAAAATCATTAATATCTGCTTCAATAACTTCATAACCTTCATCTTCTAATATTGGGCATAAATCTTGCCCTAACATTCCTTTAGCACCTGTTACAAGAACTTTCATTAAACTAGGCTCGCTTTCTTTTCTTCAATTGATTTCATCCAGTCTTGGTTATTTAAATACCAATCAATAGTTAATTTTATGCCTTCTTCAAATGTTATAGATGGGCTCCAACCAAGCTCTGTTGTGATTTTGTCGTTTGAAATTGCATAACGACGGTCGTGTCCTAGTCTATCTTCAACATATTTAATAGAAGATTCATCTTTGCCCATAGCATCTAAAATTAGATGAGTTATTTCCATATTAGTTTTTTCGTTGTGCCCACCAATATTATAAACTTCTCCAACTTTGCCAGAATGAAGAACAACATCAATTGCTTCGCAGTGGTCATATACATATAACCAATCACGAACATTTAATCCATCGCCATAAACAGGCACTTTTTCGCCTTTTAAAAGTTGAGATATAAAGAATGGAATTAATTTTTCTGGATATTGATATGGACCATAGTTATTTGAACATCGTGTGTTCAAAGTTGGAAGTCCGTAAGTTTCTCTGTATGCTCTAACCAACATATCTGCACTTGCTTTTGAAGCTGAATATGGAGAATTTCGAGCTAATGGTGTTGTTTCATAGAAATACCCAGTTTTACCTAAAGAACCATAAACTTCATCTGTTGAAACTTGTAAATATTTTTCAACACCTAATTCTTTGCTTGCTTGAAGTAAATTCAAAGTTCCTTGAACATTTGTTTCAACAAATATTTCAGGGCGTTTAATTGAATTATCAACGTGAGATTCTGCAGCAAAGTTTACAACACAATCGGATTCTTTAACGAGCTCTCTAACTAAATTTTTATCGCAAATATTCCCATGAACAAATGTATAATTTGGATTATTTTCAACATCTTTAAGATTTTCAATATTCCCACAATAAGTTAGGGCATCTAAGTTGATAATTTTGTAGTCTGGATGTTTTTTAAGAACGTGGCGAACATAGCAACTTCCAATAAATCCTGCACCACCTGTAACTAATAATGTTGTCATTAGATTAATTCCTCTTTATTAACTTCACTTAACTTTGGTTGATTTTTGTCTTTTTCAGATAAAATGGGCTCAAAATCAATTTCCCAATCTATATTAATATCCTTGTCGTTCCATATTATACCACGATCTGCACTAGGTGCGTACTCACCTGAAGCTTTGTATAAAATTTCAACTTCATCAGATAAAGAAACAAAGCCATGAGCAAAGCCAGATGGGATATAGAGCATATGTTTATTATCTTCAGATAATTCAACTTTAACATATTTACCAAAAGTTCTTGAATTTGGACGAACATCAACTGCAACATCATAAATTTTACCTTTAATGCAACGAACAAGCTTGGCTTGAGAATATGGCATTGCTTGATAATGCAGTCCTCTTAAAACTCCTTTTGTAGATTTTGAGTGGTTATCTTGATTAAATTCAACATCAATACCATTAGCAACAAAGTCTGATTTTTTATAAGCTTCCATAAAAAAACCACGATTATCGCCAAAAACTTTTGGTTTAACTAAAATAACATCTTCAATTTTTTGTTTTTCAAATTCAAATGGCATATCTTACTCCCACACTTTGCCTTTTTTAAAGCGTTTTATTCTAATATTAAATAACCTAATTTCTTTAATTTTGTCTTTATTTTTTCTATAAGTTAAAATTTCAAAAATATATGGAATACCTTGTCTTTTATAATATGCACCATATTTTTTAACCTTTAAAACATCAGGCAAAACTTTTTTTTCATCTATATTTTCTAAAATTTTTTCTTCATAATCGCTGGTTATATTAGTAATATTAATAATTCTTTCAAGATTATTCATGCTGTTTGCACCGTGCCACCTATATGAAAATAACGGTTCATTAATGAATTTCATTTTTGCATATTTTGAAATTTGGAGCATTAAATACCAATCTTCTAAAGGTGCGTTTGGTGAATAATATCCTGCTTTTTCCAATATACTTTTTCTTATTAAATAACCATTTGTAATATAGTTTCTAGGATAGAATGTTTGATACTTTCCAAAATGGCGTGAAGTAAATTTAAAGCATTTTCCTTTTTGCAAAAATTCTCCAAAAGTTTTCCATTTTGCTTTTTTAATATCATAAATATTATTTCTATCTTTATCCCAATAGCAGTGTTTACCGTTGCTATCTATAATCTCATTATCTCCAACAGCAAGAGCATAGTCTGGGTTTTTTTCTAAAAATTTAACTTGTTTTTCTATTGCAGTTGGCTTAGCAGTGTCATCTGAAGCTATAATGTAAACATATTTTCCTTTTGAAATTTCAAGCATTTTATTTAGTGTATTAACAACTCCTTCATTTTCTTTTGTTTCAAAATGAACATAGGTAAAGCGTTTTTTACAAACATCTTCCATTTCTTGAATTTTTGCAAAAGTAGAATCTTTAGAACCATCATCCAAAACAAAAAGCTCAATATTTTTGTAAGTTTGTTCAATAATTGATTTTATTGTTTCTTGAACATAATTTTCATGGTTATAAGATGGAACAACAACAGAAACTAACGGCTGTTCTTCTTTTTTTTCAAATTTGTATTTTTTGTTTTTGCCTTTGCTTTTTGTAGGGTAAAATTCTTTATATATTTCATCCCAACCATTGTTTTTATATTTTATATTTGTAACATCACTATCATCTGCAAAATATTTAACAGTTTTAAAAATATAGTTGCCTTCTTTGAAATAATCTTTATATTTTTCTTCAACAACAACCATTAATTTAAAGTTTTTAGCTCCAAGATTATTTAAGGCTTGAATTAAATTTTCTATTTTTTCATTAACAGAATTATCTATATCTTCTTTTTTAATTTTATAAATATACAATTTTCTTTCATTATTTTTTGCAAGAGAGATAAATTTTTCTTTAAGATAGTCAATTCTTGGAATTAGCTCCTCTTTGTCTTTTTTGTAATCTTCTTCAGTTGCTGTTTTTTCAAGGTAAATCGTCATAGGAGCTTTTCCATGAAACCTTATATGAGAGCTTTTGCACTCCCAAAGTGGGTCTGGCAAATTAAAATCGTTATTCCCCAATTCGTCAAAATTGTTTAGTGCAAAAATAATGTCATTTATAGAATATGAATATGTCCAATTAAACAAGTTACTTTCTTCAAAATAGAAATGTTTTAAAAATCTATGCATAACTTCGCAATTATAGCCAAGCGAAATAAAGTATTCAAAATGGTTTTCTTTTTTTGCTTGAAACCTGCGAATAGCAAGCGTAGATATTCTTTTTACTGTTTTGCTTAAACCCATAATATGTTTATTATACTCCTTTTTTATGAGTTAATTTTCTTTTTAAATTGAAAGCACTCTTAATGATAGCATTTTCAAATAAAAATTCATATTTTATTATTCTTAAATAATTAATATAGTTTTTAGACATTAAGCAAAGGGTTTTTAATTTGTCCAAACACTCTTTTAATACTTTTTTATAATGTTGGCATTGTTCTTCTTTCCATTTGTAGCTATTTTGGAAAAAGTATTTATACCATTTTTTTGTTCTTTTAACTGTCCACTTTAAACGCTTATTTTTTTCTTCAATAGGAAAATCATTTTGAAACAAGAGCTCTAGTAGCATAACATCTTGCATAAATATTTCAACAAAATAATATGGATTTTTTTTATGTGTTATAGCTTCTGGATTATCAACTCTGTAATAGAACATAGAATTTGCAAAAGCAATTTTGTTTGCTATAAGAATTTGGCTCATTCCATAAAAATCAGAACTGCAAAAATAAATTGGCTCAATTTTGACTTTTTTTGCTAAATCTATTTTTCTAAAACCAAAGCCACCTAATTCTGAATTAATTGCTTTCAAATAAGCCTCTTTTGGGGACAGAATTTGGGAGTAGTCGTTATTTAAAGGGTATTTTGAAAAGTTTTTAATTTCTTTTCCTTCTTCATAAAAACAAACATCACAAATAACAATATCTGCATTTGTTTCCATTATTTTTTCAACACCTTTTTCAAACATATTGTCGTCAATGAAATCATCTTGGCTCATTATGAAATAATAGTCGCCATTTAAGTATGGGAAGCCATAGTCCATTCCAGTTCCCACATTTCCGCCTTTAGTGGCTCTTTTGATATATTTAAAGCGTTTGTCATTATTAGCAATTTCTAGAATTACATCAGCAGATTTGTCTGTTGACAAATCGTCTACAAATATTGCCTCAAAATTTTTATAGGTTTGGTTTTTTAATGAATTAATCAGTTGTGGCAAAAACTTTTCGCCATTATATACCGGTATTAAAACAGAAATTAAAATATTGTTCATTCCCTTCCCTTTTTT
>JAZSMU010000106.1:0-15223 GCA_045536045.1 Candidatus Gastranaerophilales bacterium | reverse complement strand
AATTTAATATAAATGAAAATATGCCAAAACGTGATGATTTAGTCAATTCTGCTAAAGTTTTTGGCAATTTTTCAGCATTAGATAGCGACTACAAAATTGGAAGAACATTTAACCTTTTTGGAGTTAAAAAAATGACCATTTCAAACACTCCAACAGGGCAAAAAACAACATTTTTATATTTTAAAAAAGCACCAAAATTAGCAGAATATTCTGTTTCAAAAGTTGAAAAAGACTTTTTAGAGCTTTTTAATAAAGTAGAAAATTGCCCACTAAAGCCTGATAATTTTAAAATTACTAAAAGTGGCAATTTTATTATTTCTGGCAAACCATCAAAATACTATAACTTTGAATTTGAAGTTCAAAAGCCATTTTTGAAAAAATATTCTGGGCAACTTGGCGTGTATGAAAAAAATGGCGAAACTCATTTTTATTATATGATTCATAATTCAAAAAGAGTTAGCTACAAAATTAACAACGAAATCATTTATAAAATGAAACTTAATTAAGAGGCTGTTTAAGGTAAACGCCTTCTCCACCAATGTATTCAGCTTTTTTGCCGTTTAAATATAAATAAACTGGAAACTCTGGGCGAAATCTTTTAACTGTGTTTTTAAGTTGCTCAATTCTAGCTAAAACACTTGATGTTCCCCCACCTTCTGCAAAATTGTTGCTTAAGTTTACGATAATTTCGCCATTATCTTCTCTAACCCAATAAAGCACAGTGTCTGTTGGAATTTCTGAATATAATCCAGATTTTTTCTCTGCAGAATTTGGACCTCTTAAAAGCATTTCTATAAGATTTTTGACATTTGGCTCAGACACTTCTCTATTTGCGTATTTAAAATTGCCTTTTGAATCAATAAAGCAAATTTTAACAACTTTTTTTGTTGCTTCAACTCTTCTATATGGGCTATTATTTTGAACTTTTAAGTCTTCTTTTGGCTTGTTTTTATTGGTTTTAGGTGCTTCAACATTAATGTCGGGCATTTTCATGTTGATATTAGGAAGATTAAAGCTAGCACCTTTTATCCAAAAATGATAAATTGCACTTAAAATCAAAGTTATTATTATTGTTCTAACAAAAATACCCATAAGCTAATTTTAGCAAATATTTAAAACCTTATCAATGGTAATTTTATCAATTTTATTTTTGCCAATTGCAATAAGTTTGCCGTTTTTAATAAGTAAAATAAAATTGCTTTTTATCTCTTTTTTCAAATCAATAAAATTCCCATTCAAAACTCTTTTAAGCTCATTTTCATTCAGCTCATATTTTTCAAAATTAAGAACGCGAATTGGATTTATTATATTTTCTGCTGTTGTTTTTTCAATTTCTAGCGAATTTTCAATTTCAAAACCATTTGATTTAACTCTTGTCAAATCACTCATATAAGCACCTGACTTCAACTTTTGACCAATATCTGAAACAAGGCTTCTTATGTATGTTCCAGACGAGCATTCTACTTGAATTTTTGCATATGGCAAATTAAAATCAAGCAATTTTATTGAATAAATTTCAATTTCTCTTTCTGGAATATCATTAATTTCAACTCCACTACTTGCAAGTTCATAAAGTTTTTTGCCATTAATTTTGATTGCACTATATTTTGGTGGGATTTGCTTTTGAACACCTATAAAGCTTTTTAAAACTTCCTCTAACTCACTTTTTGAAAATTTAGGCTCAGCTATAAATTCTTTTTCGCCCTCACAATCTCCAGTTGTTGAAATTTCTCCAAATTTAATTTCTGCAATATATTCTTTGTCGCCTTTTAAATATTCCAAAAGTCTTGAAGCATTTCCAACTGCAACAGGTAAAACACCCTCTGCTAATGGGTCTAGAGTTCCTGCGTGTCCTATTTTTTTGATGTTTAAAATTTTTCTTAATTTGTAAATAACATCAAAAGAAGTGATGCCTTTTGGCTTATAAATATTTAAAAAACCGAATAAATTAGCGTTTTTCAACCTAAATTTCGCCTCTTGAAATTTTATCTAAAAGAGAATTTATTTTCATTCCACGCTCTAGTGAATCATCTGGAATAAAAACAAGGTGTGGAGTGTGATATAGGCGAATTCTTTTACCAACTTCATGGCGAATTCTTGGAGTGTTAGAATCAAGAGCAACTTTTACTAAGTCTTTTGTTGAATCATCTCCTAAAACACTAAAATACACTCTGGCACTAGAATTATCTGAAGAAACTTCAACATCTGTAATTGAAATAACACCAGAAATTCTTGGGTCTTTAATTTCTTTAAAAATTATATCTGAAATCTCTCTCATAAGAGCTTTTCTAACTTTTTCGTTTCTTAAACTCATAATCTACACCAATGAACTACGTTCTATTTCTTTTGTTGTTGAAACTTCAATAATGTCGCCTTCTTGCAAATCGTTGAATTTATGGAATGAAATACCACATTCAAAACCTGTTGCAACTTCTTTAACATCATCTTTAAATCTCTTCAATTGGTTAATTTCGCCTTTGAAGATTTCAACGCCGTTTCTTATAACAACTGCTGTTTTAGAACGAACAATTTTTCCTTCAAGAACATAACAGCCTGCAATTTTGTTTGTTTTACCAATAGTAAAGATTTGACGAACTTCAGCCTTGCCAAGCTCAACTTCTTTAATTTCAGGAGATAGGAGAGAAATCATTGTTTTTTCAACATCTTCTAAAACTTGATAAATGATGTCATATTTTCTAATTGGAACTTGTGCTCTTTCGTTTGCATTAAGTGCGTTTTGGTCTTCTTTAACCGTAAAGCCAAGAATTATTGCACCACTAGCATTTGCAAGCATAATATCTGCTTCTGAAATATCTCCAACTCCAACGTGGATAATTTTTGGAATAATTACAGAAGATTTAACATTTTGAATTGCTTGAGAAACAGCCTCAGCAGAACCATGTGTGTTTGCTTTAATGATAAGATTTAGTGTTTGAATTTCATCATTTGAAATTGTGTCTTTATTAATATGGCTTGAAGTTATTGCTTCAAGTTTTGAAATTCTTTCTCTTTCTTTTCTTTGTGCAACAACTTGTTTCATTTCTTTGTCGTTTGCAACTGTTTCAAAGAAATCGCCTGCTTGAGGAACTTCAGACAAGCCCAAAACTTCAACAGGAGTAGATGGACCAGCTTTTTTAACACGTTCTCCAGAGTCATTCAAAAGTGCTCTGATTTTGCCACCAACACTGCCTACAACAATGCAATCTCCAACTTTCAGAGTTCCGTTTTGAACTAGCATTGTAGCAACAGGACCTTTCCCTTTGTCTAAGTTGGCTTCAATAATAACGCCAGTTGCTGGGCAATCTTTAACAGCTTTTAATTCTGCCATATCTGCAACAAGCAAAATATATTCTAATAAATCATCAATGCCTGTTTTTTGAAGAGCTGAAACAGGAACTGTGATTGTGTCGCCACCCCAAGCTTCAGGGATAAGCCCGTGTTCAGTTAATTGTTGAAGAACTCTATCTGGTTCTGCTTGAGGTTTGTCCATTTTATTAACTGCAACAATAATTGGAACTCCTGCAGCTTTTGCGTGGTTAATTGATTCAATTGTTTGTGGCATAACACCGTCATCTGCTGCAACAACAAGAATTGCAATGTCTGTAGATTGTGTTCCTCTGGCTCTCATTTGTGTGAAAGCTTCGTGACCAGGAGTGTCTATAAACACGATTTTTCTGTCGTTTAATTTAACTGTGTACGCACCAATACTTTGAGTAATGCCACCAACTTCACCAGATGTGATATTGTGTTTTGCAGCACGAATACTGTCTAGCAATGTTGTTTTACCATGGTCAACGTGTCCCATAATTGTAACAACTGGAGCACGGCGAACCAAAGATTTTTTATCTGCATTTTTAAGATATTTATTTAATTCTTCTTTTTCTTCTTCTTGTGCAATAAACTCTTCTAAGTCTTCTTCTAAAACTTTGATTTCAAAGTTTTCAGCAATTCTTTTAGCAGTATCTGTGTCAATTATGGCATTAACTGTAACCATAATTTTTTCCATCATAAGGAATTTAATAATTTCTGCTGGAGATTTGCCAATTTTATCACTCAATTCATTAACAGAAATTGGCTTATTAATAACAACTTCTGTAACAACTTTTTGCTCGGCTTCTGCTTGAGTGTGTTTTTTGTGTTTTCCTTGAGTTGCTTTTTCTAAGCTAATTCTTTCTTGTTCTTCTTCTTTTGTGCGTCTGTCTTTGCCTTTTTTGTTTCTGCCACCTTTGTTGTACATATCTTGAGAAATGATATGTCTTTTAACAGGTTGTCTGTTGTCTGGCTGTTGTTGAACTGGAGCTGTTTCTTGTGGCTTTTCCTCTTTTTTAGGTTGAGTTTCGCCTAAAGTTCTTTTTTGAACTCTAGCTTGATATGGAAGTGGAGTTGATTTTTCAAACTTCACAGCCTGTTCAGCTTTAGGTGCTTCTTTTGGAGTTTTTGGAGCTTCACGAACAATCTCTAATTTAGCTTTTGGTTTAACAACTTCAACTTTTTTTGGTTCTTCTTTAGGTGGTTCTTGTCTTTTAACAACAACTCTTGTCATAGATTTTGGTGGCTCTGGTGCTTTAGGTTCTTCAACTTTAGTTTCTTCTAATGCTGGCTCAACAGCTTTCGCCTTTTTAACAATGAAAGCTTTTGGCTTTGTTTTTTTAACATCAGAATTAAGATAAAGTTTTTTAATTCTATCTACCATGCCAGGAGCTACTTCTGAGCTGTGGCTTTTTAGGTCTTTGTCTAATTCTTTTTTAACTTTTTCAATTAAATCTTTTGAAGTTGTATTTAATTCTTTTGCGAGTTCGTGTACTCTCATTTTTTTCCTTAAAATTACCGATAATTATTTATATTAATACCACAAACAAGACAAATAGACAATTTTATGAAAATTATTAAGAAATTAGCTTCTTTATGCTAAAATTTTTCTATGGGAAATGTTGAATTTAAACATTGGACAGTTATGAAAAATGAGGCAGTTGAAGGGCTTGTAAAGGCTGGAGCTGACAAGATTTACCTTGATATGACCTTAGGTGGTGCTGGGCATAGCGAATTAATTTTGCAAAATCTTTCTTCTGAGGGCAAATTAATTTCTTTTGATATTGATGAAGACGCAATTGAAGCTTCTAAACCAAAATTATCAAAATATCCAAATTCAATTATAATTAATGACTCATATTTAAATTTCAAAAAACATCTAGACGAGCTTGGAATTAAAGAAATTACAGGTGGTGTTTTATTTGATTTAGGTGCAAGTTTTCATCAATTTAATGATGGAGACAGAGGTTTTTCTTTTATGAAAGATGCTCCACTAGATATGCGTTTTGGTAAATCTGTTGATATTACTGCTTATGATGTTGTTAATAAGTATCCAGAAGCAAAATTGGTTGAAATTTTTTCTAAATATGGAGAAGAGAGATTTTCTAAAACAATTGCAAGAAAAATTGTTCAAAATAGACCAATTAACACAACTTTACAATTAGCAAATTTAATAGCTTCATCTGTCCCTAAAATTAAATCAAATATTCACCCTGCAACTCGCGTGTTTCAAGCAATTCGGATAGAGGTTAATCAAGAATTGTTAAATTTTGAAAATACATTAAATGAATTGCTCCCATTATTGTCTTTAGGTGCTATAATTAGTGTTATCAGTTTTCATTCTTTAGAAGACAGAATAGTTAAAAATTTCTTTAGAGATTATTCTAAATCTTGCAGATGCGAAAAATATGAACCAATTTGCAAGTGTGGAGGACGTATTCTGGAGCTTATTAACAAAAAGCCTATTGAACCATCTCAAGAAGAAATTAAAATTAATCCACCATCAAGAAGTGCAAAACTTCGTTTAGCAAAGAAAATCAAGGCTTAAATTGAATATAAAAGATAGTAAAAACAATAAAGAAATAAAAAATAAAAAAGGACAACAACCAAAATTAAGGTCTGTTGCTCCTAGAGTTTCTGCTCCTCAGAATCGCCCAAGCCTTGCTGATAATTACTACAAAAACAGTTCAAGACCTCAAATAATCAGTGGTTACTTTATTGAAGATAAATCTTATAAAGAGCTTCAAATTAACAAAATAAACACTATTCTTTCTTGGACAATTGCAGTTTTGGTTCTTCTTTCAATGATTAGCTACTATTTTGTTATTACTTGTGAAATGGAATTAAACCAAATCAGAAAAGAAACAGTTGTTTTAATGGAAGAAAATGCAGAATTGCAAGTTGAATTATATAAAAGAAAATCTTTTGATAAAATTGAAAAACTTGTTTCAAAATCTAGTAACTTGGGTAGAGCAAACACGATTTTAAAAGTTCCTGTAAAAGACGCCGTGCATCTAAATAACAATGCACTTATAACAAGGGAAAAATCAAAGTGGGCGTGGGGTTTTTAATTTAAAAAATGGACGAAAAGAATAAAATCAAACAAATGGATTCAAATATTGGCTGCATTAGGGTATTTTCAATCCTTTTTTTTATATTTTTGTCAGGTTATTTATTTTTAATCCAAGTTGTTGATTTTAAAAAATATAGAATAAAAGCATATCGCCAACACACTAAAGAAATGGAAGTTTTAAGAGGCGATATTGTTGATAGAAACGGTCTAAAGCTTGTTAGCAACAAAATTACCTACAATATTTACGCACATAAAAAAGATTTTAATGAAGAAAAACGTTCTGTTAAACAGCTTGCAACAATTTTATCTCCTGTTTTAAATGTTAAACAAGAAAAAATTATTTCTTTAATAAATAATTCAGATAGTAATAATGTTCTTCTTAAAAAAGATGTTGATAGAATTACAGCAAACAAACTTGCAAAAATGAGACTCAGAGAAGTTTCAAGAGATTTGATTAATAAAAGAGTATATCTTCAAGATAACCTTGCTTCCCACGTTTTGGGGTATTATAATCCAAATGCCGATATTTCTAGTGGTGTTGAATATACTGCAAGGGAATATTTAGAGTCTGGCGAAAATTTAACATACCAAAAAACAGGGAAAGGTGATGTTATTTATAACATCGGAACAGACCCAAAAGACCTTGTTGCCGAGCTTAAAGGTCCAACTTTGCAATTAACAATTGATAGTGCTGTTCAATATGTTTCTGAGCAAGCATTAAACAAAAAAATTAAAGAAACAAATGCAAGAAGAGGGGCTGCAATTGTTATGGATACACAAACAGGCGATATTCTTGCAATGGCAATTGCTCCAAGTTATAACCCTAATAAATATAACAAATATCCAATTTCTTATCTTAAAAATTGGGCATTAACAGATGTTTACCCACCAGGTTCAACATTTAAGGTTTTAACCGTTGCGTCTGGTTTAGCACTTAAAAAGATTTCTAAAAATGAAAAAATATTAGACACAGGGAAAAAGAAAATTGGTTGGTGGACAATTAAAAACCACGATTACAACAGAAACCCATATCCTGGAATGATTGACCTTGTGTATTTATTTGAACATTCTTCAAACATCGCAAGTGCAGTTATTGCACTAAAACTAGATAGAAATGAATTTCATGGAATTTTATCTGCCTTTGGAATAGGTTCAAAAACAGGAATAGACCTTCCTGGTGAATCTTTAGGTATTTTCCCTCCTGCTAAAAAATGGGACGAAGCAAGACGTGGTGCAATGGGCTATGGTTACGGTGCTTCTGTAACAGCAATTCAAATGATTAGTGCAGTTAATGCAATTGCAAATAAAGGCGTTTGGGTAACGCCTCACATTATAAAATATTCTCCAGAAGAAATGGAGTCAAAAATTGTTAAAAGACGCGTGATAGAAGAGGATGTTGCAAAAGATGTTGCAGACCTTTTGGTAAAATCAGTTGATAGGGGAAAATATAAATTAAGCAATTACTCTGTTGCTGCAAAAACAGGTACTTCAAGGCACGGTGGCACTTCTAGTTCAGACAATGAGCATTCTGGCAGATTATACGCCTCCGTTGTAGGCTTTTTACCAGCTAAAAATCCAAAAATTACAATTTATGTAATTGTTGACGGTGCAAGACGTGGTGCTGTTTGGGGTTCTACCGTTGCAGAACCTGTATTTTACGATATTGCACTTGATGCTATTAAAATTTTGAACATTAGTCCAGATAGGTAGGAAATATGGAATTAAAAAGAATAGTTGAAAACATTAAACCAATAGAAGTTTTAAACTTTAAAAACACAGATATAATTGGGCTTTCATATAATTCAAAAACTATTAAAAGCCATGAAATTTTTGTTTGCTTAAAGGGCGAACACGTTGATGGACACGATTTTGCACAAATGGCTTTTGAAAAAGGTGCAGCAGCACTTGTTGTTGAGAAACCATTAAATATTGAAATTCCACAACTTGTTGTTGAATCTACAAAAATCGCCATTGCTGATTTGGCAGATTGCTTCTATAGGTCGCCATCAAAATCTTTGAATTTAATTGGTGTAACAGGAACAAACGGCAAAACAAGTGTTACTCATTTAATTCAAAAAATTATGGAAATCAATGAGCAAAAATGTGCAATTATCGGAACTTTGGGCTATAAATTACATTCTAAGGGCGATTATTTTGAAGCCAAACACACAACTCCTCAAGCACCTGAGCTTCAAGCAACTTTAGATAAAATTTTATCTAATGAAATTGAAAATGTCGTTATGGAAGTTAGCTCTCATTCTTTGGCTCAATATAGAGTTAAAAATTGTGTTTTCAAGGGTGCAGTTTTCACAAACCTAACTCAAGACCACTTAGACTACCACATTACAATGGATAATTATTTTAAATCTAAGGCAAAATTATTTTCTGGACTTAATGAGGGTGCTTTTGCTGTTATAAATATTGATGATGTTTGGGGCGAAAAATTTGTTTCAGAAGTTCCAAAAGAAGTTAAGCTTACAACATATGGCATTAAAAATAATGCTGATGTTATGGCAAAAAACATTGAATTTAGAGCAGATGGGGCTAAATTCTTGTGTGTAACAAAAGACAAATCTGTTGAAATTAAGCTTCACTTAAATGGGCTATTTAGCGTCTATAATGCACTTGCAGCAATTGCGGCTTCTTTAGATATGGGAGTTGAATTAGAAGTTATTAAATTTGCACTAGAATCAACAAGAGGTGTTGCTGGAAGATTTGAGATAGTTCATCTTAATCCTATGGTTGTTGTTGATTATGCACACACTCCAGACGGGCTTGATAATATTTTAAGAGCAGCAAGAGAGCTTGTGCCAACTGGTGGAGAATTAATTTGTGTATTTGGCTGTGGTGGAGATAGGGATGCTACCAAAAGACCAAAAATGGGCAAAATTGCTCAAGAATTATCAGATAAAATAATTATCACATCAGATAATCCTAGAAGCGAAGACCCAAAACAAATTATTTCAGACATTTTATCTGGCTTAAAAGAAATTAATCCTAAAACTGTTTTTGTTGAAGCAGATAGAGGAGATGCCATTCAACTATTAAAGAAAATTTCAACAGAAAATGATGTTTTAGTTGTTGCAGGAAAAGGGCACGAAGATTATCAAATTCTAAAAGACAAAACAATTCATTTTGATGATAGAGAAGAAGTTGTTAAAGCTTTTGGAGAATAATTAAAATAAGACACAAAAAACGTGGGTGTTGCCCACGTTTTTTTATTATAAAACCTTATTAATATTTTTCTATAATTTCTTTTATTGCAGATTCGCAAAGAGAATAAATTTCGTCTAATTGTGCTTTTTCAAATGGTTTTTCTTCTGCTGTTGTTTGAAATTCAATAATTTTTCCAGATTTTGTCATAACAACATTTGAATCAACTTGGCAAGTTGAATCTTCCTCGTAATTAAGGTCTAAAATAACTTCGCCCTTGCTAATTCCGGCACTAATTGCGCCAATTGGCTCAATTATAGGGTTTTTAATAAGTTCGCCAGTTAGCATAAGCTTTTCTACAAGCATTTGAAGTGCAACAAAACCACCACAAATTGAGGCAACTCTAGTGCCACCGTCTGCTTGAATAACATCTGCGTCAATTGTAATTGTCATATCGCCAAGTGCTTTAAGGTCTAGGCTAGCTCTTAGGCTTCTGCCTATCAACCTTTGGATTTCTTGAGTTCTGCCTGAAATTTTTGTTCTTTCCCTTTGACATCTTGTGTTTGTAGAGCTTGGCAATAGAGAATATTCTGCAGTTAGCCATCCACCAATTTCATCTTTTGGCATCCATTTTGGTTTTGTATTTTCATAACTTGCACAAACAATAACTTTTGTACCGCCAAATTCAACTAAAACAGAGCCTGGTGCGTGTTTTGTGTAGCCTTTTGTAAATTTAATTTGTCTCAACTCGTTATTTTTTCTGCCGTCTTTTCTCATTACGCCTCACTTAAAATTAAACCATAAGTAATACTATCAACAATAGCCATATAACTTGCTTCAATTATGTTTGCATTCACTCCAACAGTGTCCCATTTATTAATTCCATCTGTTGATTCAATCATAACTCTAGTTGTTGCAGCAGTAGCTTTTTTAGAATCTAAAATTCTAACCTTAAAGTCATTTAATTTTATATTTTCAACTTGTGGATATTTTTGAATTAATGCTTTTTGAAGAGCCTTATTTAAAGCATTGACAGGACCATCGCCCTCTGAAACTGTGTGAAAAATCTCATCACCAATTTTAACTTTTACACTTGCTTCGGCAATTGTTGAGGTTGCACCTGTGGTATCTCCAATTATTCTAAAGCCACAAACCTCAAAATATTTTGGAAGTTTATTCAAAGTTTTCATAGCTAAAAGCTCAAAACTAGCGTCTGCTCCCTCAAATGCAAAGCCTTGCCATTCAAGCTTTTTAATCTTTTTGATTATATCTTTGATTTCATTTGAAGAAATATCTTTAATAAATTTAAGGTTTTGCAATTTTTCTTTAATACTTGCAGTTCCAGCTTGGTTTGAAATTAAAAATCTTCTAGTATTCCCAACGCTTTCTGGATTTAAGTGTTCGTATGTTTTAGAATTTTTGCGAACACCAGAAGCATGCACTCCAGCTTTATGAGCAAAAGCACTTATCCCAACAAAAGGAGCAGAAGATGAAAGAGAAATATTTGAAATTTCAGCAATTTGTCTTGAAGTATCTGTTAATTTTGAAATATTATCTCCAATAATTTCATAGCCTTTTTTAATTTGTAAAAGTGGAATTATTGAGCATAAATTTGCATTTCCACACCTTTCGCCATAGCCATTTATTGTTCCTTGAATTTGAACACATCCAGCATCTGCCGCAGCTAATGAGTTTGCAACTGCCATATCTGAATCATTGTGGCAATGAACACCTAATTGTGTTTTTCCGTCAAGTGTTTCTAGAGCAATTTTTGTAATTTTGTATATTTCGCCATTTACTGAGCCACCATTTGTGTCGCACAATATAATTCTTTCAGCTCCAGCCTCTGAGGCAGTTTTAATAACATCAAGTGCATAATTTGGGTTATTTTTATAGCCATCAAAAAAGTGCTCAGCGTCAAAAAACACTCTAATTCCCTTATTTTTAAGGTATTTTATAGACTCTTCAACCATTAAAAGATTTTCTTTTAATGTTGTCCCGAGTGCTTTTGTAACATGGAAATCCCAGCTTTTGCCAAAAATTGTTGCAACTTTAACACCAGATTTTGCAATGTTATTTAAAACAACATCTTCTTCTGGTTTTGTGTCTGCTTTTCTAGTTGAGCCAAAAGCAGTTATAGTTGAATTTTTAAGTTTTAGATTTTTAACTGCTTCAAAAACTTCGTCATCAACATTGTTCGCCCCTGGCCAGCCAACTTCAATAAAATGCACACCAAGATTATCAAGCTTTTTAATTATTTTAAGCTTGTCTGATACGGAATAGTTTATCCCTTCGCTTTGTGCACCATCTCTTAAGGTTGTGTCGTATATTTCAAGTTTCATTAGTTTTTATTTCTGTCTACGATTTTCTTTTCTTTAATCCAAGAGAACATTGAACGCAATTTTTTACCAACAACTTCAACTAAATGTTCTTCGTTTTCTTTTCTCATTTTGTTGAAGTTTTCTTGTGTTTTCATTTCTGCTAAAAATTCATCTGCAAAAGCACCAGTTTGAATTTCTTTTAAGATTTCTTTCATGGCTTCTTTTGTTTTGTCTGTGATAACTCTTGGACCTCTAGTTAAATCACCATATTCGGCTGTGTTTGAAATTGAATAACGCATATCAGCTAAGCCACCTTCGTTAATCAAATCAACAATTAATTTCATTTCATGTAAGCATTCAAAATATGCCATATATGGAGAGTATCCAGCTTCAACTAATGTTTCAAAACCAGCTTTAATTAATGCACAGCAACCACCACAAAGAACTGCTTGTTCTCCGAATAGGTCAGTTTCTGTTTCTTCTTTAAATGTTGTTTCAATAATTCCTGCTCTGCCAGCTCCAATTGCACTTGCGTATGCTAGGGCAACTTCTCTTGCATCTCCAGATGGGTTAGCTTCAACAGCAATTAAGCTTGGAACACCTTTTCCTGCTTGGTATTCGCTTCTAACAGTGTGTCCTGGTCCTTTTGGAGCAACCATAATAACATTTACGCCTTCAATTGGAACAATTTTTTTGAAGTGAATTGAAAAACCGTGAGAGAACATTAAATATTGTCCTTTTCTCATATGTGGTTTAATTTTTTCTTCGTAAACACTGCCTTGAATTTCATCTGGAATAAGAATTTGAACAACATCTGCCCATTCAACAGCTTCTTCAATTGACATAACTTTTAAGCCTTCTGCTTTTGCTTTAACAGCACTTTTGCCATCTGGTCTTAAGCCAATAACTACATCTACTCCAGAATCTTTAAGGTTGTTAGATTGACCATATCCTTGAGAACCATAGCCAATAACTGCAACTTTTTTATCTAAAATTTTGCTTTTATCAATATCTTTGTCTAAATAGATTTTTAATTCTTCCATTGTTAATGCTCCTTTCAAATTATTTAATGTAACAATTGTAACACACTAATAGTATTATGGAGCAATTTTTTAACCAAACTTTACTTTATTAATAAGTAGGAAGATTATAAGGTTAGTTTAGTGAAGAAGTTTATTAGCGAATTGATGTCTTATTTGGGCAAAATTGAAGGCAAAATTGAAGCAAAATCTAGATTTTCAACTAATGAAGTTAATGAAATGTTAGCTAGTGCAAACAAAGAAAATGTTCCATTTATGAACACATTGATGAACATTAAAAAGCTTAGTGCTTTTGATATTTCATTGATTTTATCTGGAAGCAAATTAAACTTAGACAAAATTGAAGTTATTAAAAAAGCTGTTAACTTATATTCAGACGAAGAATTTAAAGCTCAAGGACAAACTTTCTCAGATTTTATTTCAAAAGTTTGTGCAAATATTGAATCACTTGATATGGGAAATATTGACTACTTTAAAGAAATTGCAGTTTTAAGAGCTGAAATATATGATTTTACTAATTTATTGAAGAAACCAATGAAAAATTCATATAAACAAGCAAGTTACCAATTTGCTTTTGAAAGAGTTTTGGTAGATTAAAGTTAAGGAAGTGTGAAGAAAATTAAAAGCACTCAATGATGAGTGCTTTTTTATTGGTATATTTTTATAAACTAAAATTCAGGGTAAAGTGGAATTTTTTTGCATAATTCTAAGCTTCTTTTTCTTAGGTTTTCTTTAGTGTCGCGTTCTAAAATTCCGTCTGCAATAATTTTACCAACTTCAACCATTTCAGCTTCTCTAAAGCCTCTTGTTGTAATAGCTGGCGTTCCAATTCTAACGCCTGAAGTTACAAAAGGACTTTGTGGGTCATTTGGAACTGTGTTTTTATTTGCTGTAATTCCAATTTCTTCAAGCATATTTGCAACATCTTTTCCTGTTTTGCCAAGTTTTGTAAGGTCAACTGTCATCAAGTGGTTTTCTGTGTGTCCACCAACAATATCAATTCCATTTTCAATTAAAGTATTTGCAAGAGTTTGAGCATTTTTAACAACAGCTGCTGCCCATTCTTTAAATTCAGGTTGAAGTGCTTCTTTTAGGGCAACTGCTTTACCAGCAATAATATGCTCTAGAGGTCCACCTTGAACTCCTGGGAATACGGCTTTGTCAATTCCAAGTGCGTGTTCTTCTTTGCACATAATAATGCCACCTCTTGGACCTCTTAAAGTTTTGTGAGTTGTTGTTGTAACAAAATCTGCATATGGAGTTGGATTTGGATGAACTCCTCCAGCAACAAGCCCAGCGATATGTGCAATATCTACCATTAAATATGCACCAACTTTGTCTGCAATTTCTTTAAAGCGTTTAAAATCTATGATTTTTGAATAGTTGCTAGCTCCAGCAATAATCATTTTTGGCTTTTCAGCTAAAGCTAATTTTTCAACTTCATCATAATCAATTTCGCCATTTGAGTTAACACCATAAGAAACTATGTCAAAATATAGACCAGAAAAGTTTACAGGAGAACCGTGTGATAAGTGTCCACCATTTGAAAGGTCCATTCCCATAACCTTATCGCCAACTTTTAGGGCATATAAAAATACTGCCATATTTGCTTGTGCACCAGAGTGTGGTTGAACATTGGCATGGTCGCAACCGAATAATTCTTTGCAGCGATTTACTGCCAATTCTTCAATTTTATCAACAATTTCGCAACCATTATAAAATCTTTTGTGTGGTTTTCCTTCTGCATATTTATTTGTTAAAACACTTCCACAAGCAGCCATAACAGCTGGAGAAGTAAAGTTTTCAGACGCAATAAGCTCAATTGTTTCTTGTTGTCTTTTTAATTCTTCTTTAATTAATTCAGCAACATCTGCATCAATTTTTTTAATTGTTTCTAATTCCATATAACCTCCAAATCTAAGATTATCATAGCAACAATTTAAATTAATGACAATTTAATTAAGTTTTATTTCTTTTGCACTTTCATATTCTTTTTCTCTAGAATTATTAGAATTTTTTTCAGCATGAATTAAAACTTCAACTATGCCATAGGGAGCATTTTGAATACCGTCTTCAATTGCTTCTTTGTTCATTCCTCCCGTAAAGCCAACACCCACTATGAAATCATTAAATTTTAGTCCACTTTTTTTAATTCTTTTCTTATTGAAAAATGTAAAAAATTTAAGAAGAAAAATTTTGATTAAATTTATAGTTTTAGGATATTTTCCTTTTGATTTATAAATATGTTCATTTTGAAGTCTGATATATGGAATTTTGTATTCTAGTGCAAGTTTTTCCACGATTTTAAATATATTTGGAATTGCATG
>JAZSMU010000003.1:0-6843 GCA_045536045.1 Candidatus Gastranaerophilales bacterium | reverse complement strand
GTATTGCATATTTGCTTCTTCTGGGTCTAGCAGAGTTGTTGCGCCTGCTTTAGCTGTCCAAGGATTTGATTTGATATTTTTGTATGCTGCGTTTCCGTATTTTACTGTAGTGTTCCAAGCTTTAGTGGCTGAAGTTTGAACTTTTGACCAAGCGCTGCTTGCAGTTGTTCCTGCTGTGCTTGTGTTAGTGCTTGGATTGTAAACTTGCAAGCCTGTTTGTTGAGTTTGAGTGCCTCCGTTTTTGAAATTATTGTATGTGTTGGTAACTTTTGTTTTAACTGTTTGATATGCAGTGCTTCCTTTTGCTCTTAGGTTGCCAACTGTGTTGGAAACTTTTGTGCTAAAGCCAGAATTTTTATATGTTTGAGTTGCGCCTTTCCAGTGAGTGCTTAGTTTTTGAGTTGCTGTCATACTTTTGGTTGTTGATAGCCCAGCACTTGCAGTGTTTGCTTTAATTGCACCAGTTGCACCTTTTAGAGCCACTGCTGAAGCTGCCACTGTAAATGTTCCGCCACCGATATTTTCCCAAGCTGCCATTGCTTCGGCGTCTGTTGTTGCTTGGCTTGCTTGTTGAGCACCTTTTATAACTGTTCCAGCACCTTTTGCTATACCTATGCAAGCAAGACCTGCTGCGATAAATGGTCCAACACCTGGTATGAAACATGCACCTACGCATAGTGCTGTTGTTAATAGTCCTTTTGGAGTAAACAAGTTTTTAACGGCACCTTTAATTGTGTTTCCAATACCTTTGAAGAAACTACCAACTTTTTGTCCAAAAGTTAGTTTGCCATCGTCAGCATTGCAGCATCCGTAGCCGCCATAACCGTAGCCACCATAATTGCCATAATTTCCACCATAGCAATAACCACTACCAAAAATAGATGGTCCACCTGTTACTGCTCTAAAACCTCCAGGTTGCAACATAATGTTTGTTTGGTTCATTGGGTGTTTAACATGATGTGGTCCAGGGATGAAGTGTGCCATAATCTTTTTCCTTGTGTTTATACTCTCGTAATTTAATAAAGTATTTGATTTTAAAAATATTGCTTTTATATATACTTTTTGTTACATTTCTTTACATAAATTTTAAAATTTAAGCCTAGAGCCAATTTCAGACTATATACTTTTGGGCAATTTTATATTTAATTTTTTAATTTAGACTAAAATAAAAAGGAAAAAGTGCATGATTTACGACTTAAATGAGAAAAATTTTGATGAAAATATCAAAAATGGCGAAAAATTAGTTGAATTTTATGCTTCTTGGTGTCCATATTGCAGGCAAGAAGAGAATATTATAAATAACTTAAATAATATTTGGGTTGGAAAGGTGAATGCTGATAATAATTCAAAATTGGTGTCAGAACACCAAATTATGGGATATCCAACTTTTTTGCTATTCCAAAATGGAGTTGAAATAGCCCGTTTTTCAGGTTTTCATGATAAAAATGAAATTGAAAACATTGTTAAATCATATATAAAATAATTAATTATCGCAAAGTGTTTTTTCAATTATGTCGCATAAAATATGCCCAATTGCTATGTGCATTTCTTGAATATTGTTTGTAATTTTAGACGGTGCACAAATAGATAAATCTGCAATTTTTTTAGCGTCAGAATTAAAATCCCCTGTTAAAAGAACGGTTTTAATTCCCATATCTTTCGCTGTTTTTAGTGTGCTAATAATATTTTCGCTTTTTCCACTTGTTGAAATTGCAATAATAACATCTTCTTTTTTGCCTAGAGCAACAACTTGCCTTTCAAAAATTGCACTAAAGCCAAAATCATTTCCCAAAGAGGTTATATTTGAACAATTTGAAGAAATTGAAATAGCAGGCAGTGGGCGTCTGTTTAGTTTATATCTTCCAACAAGTTCAGATGCCATATGCTCTGCGTCTGAAGCCGAGCCACCATTCCCCATAAAAATAATTTTTCCACCATTTTGAATTGAAGCTATACAAGCATTTGCAACTTCTTCAATTTCAGTTGAAATATTTTTTAGTGCAAGAAAGTTATTTGCAACAATATTTAATTTTTCTTCAATATCTTTTTTCATAAAGCACCAATAGCTCAATTTTAAAGAAAAAAAATAAAAAAAGCAAAATTGTAACTATTAGCATAATTTTTTTTGAGGAGTTTTGTATAAATGGAATTATTTTATGAAGATATCATCAATAAATACTCCAAATTTTACATCTAGGGCAAAAATTGTTAGGGAATTAGACGATATAAATCGCAAATTTGCAAACAGTTTTGCTGATATTCCATCGCCCTCAAAAATTATAACTAGAATGGATGTTTTATCTGGCAAAGAAACAAAATATAGTCTGCCTAAAAATATTGAAAATGCGTGTAGAAAATATGTTGATAAATTGAGAGTTATGAGGGCAGATTTAGACGAAAATCCAGACCCAAAAGAAATTTTAAGAATAGTTCAAAAACATAAAGTTGCAAATTGTGGCGAATTAACTGATATTTTGCAAGCTGAATTAAGACAGAAAGGCTATAAAACTGAAAAGGTAAATTTAATTATTCGTTCATTGGGTGCAACAAGAAGATTTGCGAAAGACCACTGTTTTATTTTGGTTAATCCGAAGAAAAAATTTGATTTTTACAATCCATCAACTTGGGGTTCAAAGTCTATTATTGTAGACCCTTGGCTTGGTTTTGTTTCAAGAAAAGATGAGGCAATTAGCAAATATGCTTCATTTTACGATTTAATGGATGATGAATTTTTTATTTATACATCTACTTAACAAGAAGCTTCAGTCCAACAATTCCAGCAACAATAAGCAAAACACAAATTATGCGTGCAATTGTCATAGGTTCTTTAAAAAATATTATTCCAAAAATTAATGTTCCAATTGTTCCAATTCCTGTCCAAATTGCGTAGGCAGTTCCTATTGGCAAATTTTTGAGTGCAAGAGATAAAAAATAGAAACTAAATATCATACCTAAAACTGTTAAAATTGAAGGAATTAGCTGAGTAAAACCATTTGAAAATTTTAGCCCAATTGCCCAAAAAACTTCTAAAAATCCTGCTATTAATAAATATAACCAATGCATTTTTTTCCCCTAAAACAATTCTACACTAAAATCTTTTCTTTGTAGAATAAATTATAAATGCTATAATTTTTTTATGAAAAAATTGGCTTTAATTGTTATATCAATTGATGAATGCTTTGCAAAATCTGGTTTTTCAGGCGGTGGGCATAAGGTTACTAAATATTTAATTGAAAATTTAATTAAATCTGGCAAATTTGAAATTGATATTTATTGCGAAAAATCCTCAGTTGATAAAATTGAGGGCATAAATGCCATATTTCCTCTGGGAAAATCTGCTCTAAGAGCCTTAAAAAAAGAAGATTTGAAAGATTATAATTATATTTTATCAAGTGATGTTTTGCTTCCTTTTGGAAATCAAATTTTGCACTCAAATTCTGCAAAGTTCAAAACTAAAAATGGCAAATCTAAACTTATAAGCTTTTTAAATTCAATATATTCAATTAAAAAAATAAAATATCAGGAAAATAGAATTAAAAAGTGTGATGGTAATTTTTTCACCGTTTCAAATTCTTTAAAAGAAGACTTTTCAACTTCATATAAGATTAATAAATATAGAATTTTTGTTTGCTATCCATCTGTTGACTTTATTAAAGAAAACAATGAAAACGCAAAAAATAATATTATGACAATAGGCTCAATTGCTGGTGGTGGTTTAAACAAAGGTGGATTTTTGCTTCTTTTCGCAATTAAAAAATTTATTCTTGAAAGTAGAATTTCAAAAGATAACTTTAGGGCTAAATTAATTTTTCCAAAAATTGAAAAGTCTGACTTATTTAAAAAACTTATTAAAGTTTTAGGTTTGTCTGATTTTGTTGAATTATTGCCAAGACAAGCAGATATGAACGCATTTTATAATTCAATTGATTATTATGTTCTTCCATCTCTAAATGAGGCTTTTGGGCTTGTTGTTGCTGAAGCTGGTGCAAATTTCAAGCCATCTTTAGTAAGTTCTTCAACGGGTGTTAGCGAATTGATTAATAACGAAAATGGAATTTTAATGGAGAGAACAATTTCTGGTGTTTCATCTGCTCTTAAAGACGCCTATAAAATATATATGGATAATTTTGAAAGTTACCAAGCTCTTGCAAACAAAGCACACAGCCTTGCAACTGTTTCAAATTGGAATAATTTTGCTTCAATTATTATTGAAAATTTAAAGGAAGAAAATTGTGATTAAGAATTTTTTATTTCAAATGTTTTTTAAAAAATTTAATAACATTGCATTAAAAATTAATCTAAAGCCTAAAAGTATTGATTTTGAGGGCAAAAAATGCTTATGCTTAGCCCCACATCCAGATGATGAAGCAATTGGTTTGGGTGGCGTTTTAAATTTATACCCTCAAAATTTTAAAGTTATTTTATTAACAAATGGTGCTAAAGGGATTCCAGATAAATCTGAAGCTGAAACTATTGAAATTAGGGCTTTAGAATTTAAAAATGCAATGGAATTTGCCAATGTTTCTAATTATGAAACTTTAAATATTCAAGATAAAGAGCTTTTGAATGGTCTTGATAAGTTTAAAACAATTGATTTTAGCGAATTTGACTATATCTTTTTGCCAAACTTAATAGACCAACACCCAGACCATAAAGCCGTTTCAATTCTTTTGGCTCAAGCTATTCAAAATGGTGCAAAATTTAAAAAAGATGTTCAAATTCTTTTCTATGAAGTTTGGTCTTCTTTGCCATTTGTTAATGTTGCTGTTGATATTGAATCTACTGTAGATAAAAAACGCGAAATGATTAATCTTTATCCATCTCAAACTTCAACAAAAGACTACAATTACCACATTTTAGGGCTAAATCAATATCGTGGAATTTTTAAGAATAAAAAATTTATGGAAGCATTCTTTATGATGAACAAAGAAGAATTCCTTGAAGTTTGTAAAATGTATATTTAATGGAGAATTTATGAACCTACCAAGTTTAAGCCTATTTGAAGCTGGAATGATTTGCTGTTTTGCAGCTAGCTGGCCATTTGCACTATATAAAACATACAAATCTAAAAAAGTTGAAGGCGTGAGCATTCGCTTTTTAGGGCTTGTAATTTTAGGATATTTATTTGGAATAATCCATAAAATTTTATACTCCTTTGACCTTGTAATAATCCTCTATATAATAAGCATAACAATGGTTTCCACCCAAGCAGTGTTCTATTTTATGTATAGAAATAGTAAGTAAAATTTATTTTTGATTTAAAATATCTAGCTTGATTTTTGTTCCTCAATATTGTTTTTCTTTGGAGTCTTGAATCTTTTGTATTGCATTATAATGGTGTCTTATGGTTGCCAGCATATATTTTCTGTGCGCTTTTTCTAAAACATTAAATTTTTGCTCATCAAATTCTATGTAATTAAACTGAATCACATTTGCATTGGTTTTTTTAAAATGATTATAAATTTTCTCTAGTGCATTTATTTCCATCCAATCATCAGGGTCAACAAAAACAATATATTCGCCTTTTGCAACATCAATTGCATTATTTCTTGCTAGTTTTTGGCTTTTTGAGCTGAACTTCGCCTTGAGTTTCTTTGTCTATTGTTTCAATAACTCTATCAACATGGTCGCCATAGCCTTTTAATTTATCTCTTTCAATTATTTTATGAATTGTTTTGATATATTTTTGCAAATTTTTTGGCATATCTGGCATTTGCTTAAACCAATCTGAATATGGCATATTGCCTCTTCTTGAGTTACAACTTTGGCATTCTAACATATAATTATCGGTATTATCTGCACCACCTAAAGATTGTGGCTTAATGTGTTCAACCGTAACTAATGATGGCGTGATTAATCTTTGTGCAATTTCTCTTTCGCTTCTTCTTGAATATTTTGCAAAGAAAGCTCCAACACTATCAGATGATGCTGGCAAGGTTTCAGCCAATGCAATTAGCTCTTCAGCCACCTTTTGGTCTTTCATTCCACTTGCAATTTCTTTAAGTTTTCTAATGAATGTTTTTCTTTTGAAGAATTTTTCTTCGCTTTCTAAATAAATCAAGCTTTTTGAAGTTGTTGTAAAGTTTTCAATAATTTTTCTATCTCTTGCGTTTGTTTTGCTTGCAATTGCCTTCAATTCTTCTAAGATATTTTGTTGTTCTTCTCTGAGCTCATTAATATAAACTTTGTTCATACATTGAACTATTTCATCAATTTTTAATTCTTTATTTTTAGAAGCAATATTTTTAATGTCTTTTACAATGCTGGCTTCTAAGGGGCGATATAGACCTTTGTAACGGTCCAAAACGGCAATCATTTCTTTGCCTTTTGTTCCTTGAATGTCAAAGCCGATTTCATCTATATCATCATTTGAAATCATATGGTTGCCACAACTTGCACAAGGAATTTCTGGGTATTGCTTAAGTGCAAAATCGCTTGTATCACAAGAAGCACCAAAAGCAGGCGTTGATTTGATAAACACATCTTCTTTAAGGACAAATTGGTTGTTGTTTTGCTTTTGAGTGGCTAATTTAGGATATGAAATTTTTGGTAAAATTTTTTGAATTTTCATCCTATATATATTAAACCACCATTTTGATTTTTTTTGATATTCTTAACAATTTGTTGTATAATTTCTTTGAAATTTATAAATATTTTGGGCTTGTAGCTCACTTTGGAAGTTGCGTAGCAAACTGGAAAATGTGCGAATGCACAATTTTCTACCAAAAGAAACGAAAACTAAATAACATTTTGGGCTTGTAGCTCACTTTGGAAGTTGCGTAGCAAACTGGAAAATGTGCGAATGCACAATTTTCTACCAAAAGAAACGAAAACTAAATAACA
>JAZSMU010000124.1:0-8062 GCA_045536045.1 Candidatus Gastranaerophilales bacterium | reverse complement strand
GATTTCAATACTAAATTTAAAATATTGTAAATTTTTTTGGAAAAACCTATTCAAAACATTGAAAATTACAAAAAAACTTTAAATATTTTAAAAAAATCAATTAAAAATTAAGAGGGGTTGCAAATAAAGGTATTTACAGGCCTTGTGGCTAATATAATCATAACAAATAATCCAAATAAACGGAGTGGGGGAGAGGTTATGATTAAAGAATTGATAAATTTCAACACTGTTGATAAGTATGTTGATAAAGATGAATATAACTATTGCATAAATAGTAATTTTGAAATGTTCTATAACAAGATCAATGAAATAATAAATGTAATTAATGAAATGAAAATAAATGAGGTGAGGAATGAAGAAGATTAATGATAAGGACCAAGCAAATGAGATCTTGAAAATTGCTGAAGCAAGAGGAGTACAATCAAACTACTTCTTTGTGACAACATTTAAGAGATACCAAAGACAAATAAAGATATTGGAAGACCTTGAAAAGACAATTGATGAAGAAGGAATGCTTGTAAAAAAAGAATATGTTAAAAATAGAAAAAATCTCTATTCAAATCCAGCAGTAGCAGAATACAATCGAACCACTGACAGTGCAAACAAGACAGTTGCAACATTGATTAAGATAATAAAAGGATTTAATGCAGCAGAAGAAGACAATCAAGAGGAAGATCCTTTAATGAAAATTATAAATGGCAGTGATGAAGATGAAACAGACGAACAATAAAGCTTATGAGTATTGTAAGAATAATTACAGGCTTAAAACAACTCCAAAGTATGTTAAAAAGCAAATGAAAGTCTTTATGAATACCTGTGAAGACAAAGACAAGAAATACATGATTAGTGGCAAGAAAATTGAGATTGTGGAAAACATTCTTAAACTTCTAATAATGCCAAAAGGCCTTAAAGCAGGTCAAACACTTTATGAATGTACAACAGGTTATCAATGGCTTTTTTATGTTGCAATATTTTGCACAGTTTATAGAGATAATCCAAAGAAAAGAAGATATGAAACAGGAGTGCTTGAAATATGCAGGAAGAATTTTAAAACTTTTACAATAGCAACAATGTTTATAATTCTCTTTTTAACTGAGCCAAACTTTTCAAAGTTCTATTCAGTTGCTCCAGACGGAGCTTTATCAAGAGAAATAAGAGACGCTATGAGTGAAATAATAAGGTCAAGCCCTCTTATTTATCAATTCAAAGAAAAAAAGCGTTTTAAGATCCTAAGAGATTATATAAAATTTACACCAAAACAAAGTATTTACACGCCTTTGTCATTCTCAACAAGTAGAATGGACGGAAGGCTTCCAAATGCATATATAGGGGACGAAGTTGGAGCATTGCCAACAAATTACCCTATTGAAGCAATGCGAAGCGGTCAATTAAATATATTAAATAAATTAGGTTTTATTATTTCAACTAAGTACAGTACAATTGACAATCCTTTTGAAGACTGGGTTAAATATTCAAAAAAGGTTTTGGACAATCTTGAGAATGATGACACTGTATTTGCGTTGCTTTATGAACCAAATAGCACAAAGAATTGGCAAACAGATGATCTTATTCTTAAACAGGCAAATCCTGTCTCTTTAGAAATAAAAGAAATATGGGAAGACTTACTTAAAAAAAGAGCATATGCAATTGCTGTTGAAAGTGCAAGAGAAAATTTTGTGACCAAACATTGCAACATTATTTATCAAGGAGTTGGAACAGAAACTTACGTTGACGTTAAGGATCTCCAAGAATGCAAAGTTGCAAATATAGACTGGGAAGGCAGAGTTGTTTATTTAGGGCTTGATTTAAGTGAAAGCAATGACAACACAAGTGTTTCAATGGTTTCTGTTGATGATAACAACAACATATTAGCTGACAGCTACGCTTTTATTCCAGCAGATAGAATTGTTGAGAAATCTCAATATGAGAAAGTCAATTATCAAGAATTAATTAATACTGGAAAAGTCATTGCATGTGGAGACAAGGTGATTGACTATTCTGTTGTTGAGGATTTTATTTTGAATATAGAGCAAAATTTTGGAGTACAAATACAAGCAATAGGCTATGACCGTTGGAACGCTCTCAGCACCGCTCAAAAGCTTGAAAAAGCTGGTTACAATTTAGTTGAAATCAAGCAGCATTCCAGCACATTGCACCCTCCAACAAAATTGCTAAAGGAAAAGATATTATCAAAAGAATTTCAATATACTGAAAACAGACTTTATGAAATAAACTTTCAAAATGCACGCTGCAGCTATGACACAAATAAAAACTTATATGTTCACAAAAAGAAATCAACAGGCAAAGTGGACATGACAGTTTCAACTATAAATGCCATTTACTTATTACAACAAGATATTTTCTTAAACCAAATGGACTTTGTTGTTCAAACAATATAATGTGAGGAGACATATGAAATGAAAAATTGCATATTTTTATATCACATAAATCCAATTGGCGGAATAGAAACATTTTTATTTGAAATGGCTAAGATTTACCAAGATTGGGACATAACAATTTACTATAATACTGGAGATAAGGACCAAATTAATAGGCTCAAACAATATGTTAGAGTTAAACAATATAAGGGAGAGACAATTGAATGTGAAAAAGCAATATTCAATTACTATTTGTTTGGTTTAGATACTATAAAAGCCAAAGAAATCATTCAAGTAATACATGCAGATTACAAAGAAATAAATTTAAAACCTAAGATTGATCCAAGAGTTACAAAATATATTGCAGTTTCTAAACAAGTGGCAAAGGTATTTGAAGAACTTACAGGGATTAAATGTGAAGTTATTTATAATCCAATAACTGTTGAAAAGCCTAAAAGAGTTTTAAATTTAATAAGTGCAACAAGGCTCTCAAATGAAAAAGGCAAAGACAGAATGATAAAATTGGCAAAGTTATTTGATGAAAATAAAATTCCTTTTTTATGGCATGTATTTACAAATAGTGAAACAGCCTTTGACAATCCAAATGTTATTTGCATGAAGCCAAGAATGGACATAAGAGATTATATTGCGAATGCTGATTACACTATTCAATTAAGTGACACAGAAGGTTATTGCTATACAATAAATGAAAGTTTATCTTTGGGAACTCCTGTAATTGTCACACCATGCCCAAGTTTTTATGAAATGGGAATTAAAAACAATGAGAATGGCTTTATATTAGATTTTGACATGAAGAACGTTAATATTAAGGACATATATGAAAAGACTTTAAAATTCAATTATGAGCCAAAAGAAAACAAATGGGACAAAATTCTTGTCAAAGGTAAAAGCACATATAAAGAAGACATGAAAAAGTTGGTCAAAGTAAAATGCAAAGCAAATTACTTTGATTTGGAACTAAAAAAGAATATAACGACAAATGATGATCCTTACAAAGTTACATTGCTAAGAGCAGAATACTTGGAGGATTTGAATTTAGTTAAAATATTATAAAAAGGAGGTGAAAGAATGGGGATAAGAGATTTATTTAACCGAAACAAAGAAGCGGAAACACCAGCAGAAACAAAAAAAGAACCAATTGTTGATGACGTGTTATTGCAAGCATTAATTAATGATGAAGTTATAACAAGAGAAAAGGCAATGACACTTCCAGCAGTTGCAGGAGCAGTTGACTTCATTTCAAACATGATTGCTTCAATGCCTGTAAAACTTTATAAATACAAGCAAGGTAAAATTGAAGACCAATTCAATGATCCAAGAGTTGCACTTTTAAATGGAGACACTGGGGACACATTGGACGCTTTTCAGTGGAAAAAAGCAATGGTTGAAGATTACTTAATGGACAAAGGCGGCTACACATATATTAGAAGAAACAGAAATGACGTAACAGGCCTTTTTTACGTTGAGCCAATTTTTATTACTATTATGAAAAACTTTAAGCCAATTTATAAAGAGTATGACATTCTTGTTGAAGGTAAAACATATAAGCCCTATGAATTTATTAAACTACTAAGAAAAACAAAAGACGGATCAAGTGGAGTTGGTTTAACTGTTGAAGTTTCAAAAGCATTAGAAACAGCATATCAAACTTTATTATATCAATTGGGCTTAGTTAAGAGCGGAGGAAATAAAAAAGGATTTCTTAAAGCAACAAGAAAACTTGGACAAGATGAAATTGACGTTCTTAAAAAGGCATGGAAAAGTCTTTATGCTAATAATGACAGTAACATTGTTGTTTTGAATAATGGTTTGGATTTTCAAGAGGCCAGCAACTCAAGTGTAGAAATGCAGCTTAATGAAAGCAAAAGAACTTTACAAGATGAAATTAACAATATTTTTCATATTAGTAACAATTTTTATGACACTTTCAAAGAAGCAATATATCCTATTATCAAAGCATTTGAAACTGCTTTAAATAGGGATTTATTACTTGAAAAAGAAAAGAAAAATTACTTCTTTGAATTTGACGTTAAAGAAATTATAAAAGCAAATATAAGTGAGCGTTACAATGCTTATAAAACTGCAAAAGAAACAGGCTTTATGACATTAAATGAAATAAGAAAAGCTGAAAACATGGAATACATTGAAGGTTTAGACGTTATCAATGTTGGTTTGGGAGCTGTATTATATGACACAAATACTCACACTTATTACACACCAAACACAGATACAACTGCAAACTTAGATGATCAAGAAATTCAAAAAGTAATTGAAGACAAAGAAATTGACACTGAGTTTGAGCAAAGCGGAAATTCAAGCAATGGTTAGGAGGTGAGAAAAATTGGAGATAAGAATTAAAAATGACAGTGTTGAAATTGAAGGTTATGTGAATGCTATTGAGAGGAACTCAAAGACACTTAGGAGCAGAGTTGGAGACTTCATTGAGAGAATATGCAAGGGAGCTTTTAAAAAGGCTTTGAGGCGAAATGATGACGTTCACATATTATTAAATCATAACTGGGACAGAGATCTTGGCAGCACAAAGCAAGGCAATCTTGAACTTGAAGAAGATAACATTGGATTAAAGGCAAAAGCAACAATTACAGATGAAGACGTTATTAATAAAGCAAGAAATGGAGACTTGGTGGGCTGGTCATTTGGATTTGTTGACAGAGACGTTGAAAACACGCTTCAAAATGGCATTCCTTTAAGAGCTGTCAAAGATTTGGATTTATTTGAGGTTTCAATTTTAGACAGAACAAAGACACCAGCCTATGAAGGCACACTTATAATGGCAAGAGCAGAAGATGAAACTGTTCAATTCATGGGAGAAGACTTTATTGATGAAGTACAAGTTAGAGAAGAAGAAACTCAAGAAGTAAAACAAGAGCAGCAGGAAGAACCAAAACAAGAGGAAGTTCCTGCAACTAATGAAGGGCCTAAGCAACAAGAAGTTGTTGAAAATAACATAAACTATTCTCAATATGAGAATATGATCAAAGAAATGAAAGGAGCATAAAAAATTATGTATTCAAAAGAATTAACAGAAAAAAAGAATGACTTAATTACAAGAGCAGAAGAAGTTCTTGACAAAGCAAAAATGGAAAAAAGAGAACTTACAGAAGCAGAAGCTGAAGAATTAGCTGAAATAAGAGACAATGTAAGAAAAATCGTAAAATCATTAGAAATTGCAGATGATTTTGACAGAATGGACGAAAAACAAGTTAAAAAAGAGGAAGGAGAGCCAAAAGAAATGACTGAAGAAGAAAAAATGACAGAAGTAGAAGCTCAAGAAACAAGAGCATTTGAAGACTATATTCGTGGAAATGTATTAAATAACAGAAGTGACGTAAACCTAACAAAAGGTGACAATGGAGCAATCATACCAACAACAATTGCAAACAGAATTATAAGAAAAGTTTATGAGATTTCTCCAATATTAGAGAGAAGCCAAAAATTCAATGTAAAAGGAAATCTTGACTTACCTTATTATGATAATAATACCACTTCAATCAATGTTGCTTACCACACAGAGTTTACAGACCTTGAAAGCTCAGTTGGTGAGTTTAAATCTATCCAATTAGGTGGCTTTTTAGCTGGAGCATTAGTAAAGATTTCAAGAAGCTTAATAAACAATGCTCAATTTGACGTTGTTGCATTTGTAGTTGATGAAATGGCATTACAAATTGCAAGATTTATTGAAGGCGAGTTATTAAATGGAACTGACAACAAAGTTGCAGGACTTTCAACATTAACAAATGCAAAAACTGCTGCAGCAGCAAATGCAATTACTTCAAATGAATTAATTGAATTACAATCTAAAGTAAAAGACATATATCAAAATAATGCTATTTGGATCATGTCTACAAACACAAGAACTGCTATAAGAGAATTAAAGAGCAATACAGGATATTATCTATTAAATGAAGATATCACTGCTCCATTTGGTTACACATTACTTGGAAAACCTGTTTATGTAAGTGATAACATGCCAGACTTAGAAGCAGGAAAGAATGTTGTATTCTATGGAGACATGACAGGCCTTGCAACTAAATTTAGCGAAGAAATCAACATACAAGTATTAAGAGAGAGATTTGCAACTCAACATGCAGACGCTGTTGTTGGCTGGTTTGAATTTGACAGTAAAGTACAAGACGCTCAAAAGATCGCTGTGTTAAAGACTGCTTCAACAAGTGCATAACATGTTGAATGTGGAACACTAGAACAGGAGGCAATTATGTATAAAGCAATACAATCATTTGTTGGTAAAATATCAATGAATGCTGGTGATACAATAGAACACATTGAAGAAGAAGTTGCAAAGGATTTAATTCAAGCTGGTTATATTGTAGAAGAAAAAGCAAGCGGAACAAAAGTTGCACCAAAGGAAGAAAAAGAAGAAGTTGTTGAAACAAAAGTTCCAGCAACTAAGAAATCAAAAAATAAAAAATAATTTTTTTCTGTTGTTTAGGCAGCTCCATAAAAGGAGGAAAAACATGAATGAAATTACAAAAGTAAGTGATATTACTTACAATGACGTTGCAGAGTATATAAGGCTTGATGAATTAACTCAAGATGACATTAACACTTTAATTAGTTTATTAAATATATCAAAGAATTTTATAATAAATTATACTGGAAGAACTGCAGCAGAGCTTGACAATTATCAAGACTTTGTTATTGTAGTTCTTATCTTATGCCAAGACATGTGGGACAATAGAACACTTTATGTTGATAAAAGCAATCTTAATAAAGTTGTGGACACAATTCTTGGAATGCACAGCGTGAACTTATTATGATTAATGCAGGTCAATTTAATAGGAAAATCAAAATTTACAAAGAAGAACAAATTAAGGACAATCAAGGTTTTATTAAAACAACAGAAATAATTGTTCTTGAACCTTATGCAAATGTTAAAACCACAAAAGGTTTTACATTAATTGCAAATAACAGTGATTTTGAAGAAGCCTATACAAATTTCACTATAAGATACCCTAAAACAAAGATTGACAGAAAAATGAAAATCAAATTTAATAACAAGATCTATTCCATTGAATACTTAAATAACATCAATGAAGAAAACAGTCTTTTGGAAATACAAGCAAAGGAAATAACTCATTAATGGCAAAGTTTGAAATGGCTTTACCAACAGAGGTTTTGAAGGATCTAAACAAGATTTATGGCAATGCTGACCAAATATTTGGAGGCATGACAAAAGCAGGAGCGGAAGTGGTCCACAAAAACGTGGTTTCAAGTTTGCCTTCTGCTCTTGCTAAGAGTGAGTTCAGCAATAATGTGAAACTTACTGTAACTTACAAAACTCCAAGTGATGACGGAATTAATACAAAGGTTGTAATTACAGGATATTTCATGAATGAGAATGGCGAAAGAACTCCAGCACCGCTTGTTGCAAATATGTTTGAATATGGCTCAAGTAAAAGATATTATCCAAAGCAGCCTTTTTTCCGTAAATCTTTTAGAAAAGCACAAATCCAAAAGGCTATGGAGAACGCTCAAAAAACTCTTAGTGGAGGAATACTTGAATGAATGAAGAAATAGAGACAATTTTTAAAGATTTTACTGTCAATGGAATTGAAGTGCCTGTTGTATTCTTAGAATACTTGGGACACAATAACACTTATATAACATACATGGAAACAGAC
>JAZSMU010000044.1:0-7764 GCA_045536045.1 Candidatus Gastranaerophilales bacterium | reverse complement strand
AATTTCATCTGGAGACATTGCACGAGCAGTAACAAACAAAACGGCTTCAATTTTAGACTTTAATTCACTCATCTAAACCTCCGTCATTTTGTTCAAGGTTGCCTTGTGTTTCTTCTCCTAGTTGAACAAATAAATCTGAATAAAATTCATCTTGGAGTAATTCATAATTTTTTCTTAAAGCTAAGAACAATAAGGCAATATAAGCGCTTGACCTATCAAAGCCAAGAACAGTAAGCTCGTTAATTTCAATTTTTTTGTCGCCTTTTAAAATAAGAGCCAAATTTTCATCCATTTTTTGAACAACTTGTTCAATATATTCTTCATGAGCAAGATTTTTAATGTCGTGGGCTGTTAATTTAGAGTAGTTTTTAACTCTTCTTTTTTGCCTTTCAATAGAATTTTGAATTGAACGTTTTTGTTCTAATTCTTCATAGAATTTAACGTGGCGAATTAAGTCTTTCAAAGTAACATTTCTATTTCTGTTAAGCCTTGTTGAAGTTCTTCTTTGCAAAACTTCATTGAATGAAATTACATTATTTGAGGAAATTCTCAACTGTTCAGGTTCAAAATCATCTTCAAAATCTTCAATAAATTCTTCTTCAACAGGCTCAAAATCAGACAATTCAATGCCTTCTAAAATATTTGATTTAATCTTTAAAAGGATAGAAGCAAACAAAGAAGCACGACCTGCGTATTTTAGGTTGTTTTTTGCTTCTAGCTCAGATAATTTTGCTAAATATTTGTCGTAAATATCAAGAATATCAATATTCCAAGGGTCAATTTTGCCGTCTTTTGCTAAGTCAACCAAAATTGAAATATCGTCCATTAAAAAATTCTTTTTATTATTTGAATTTCTTGAAATAAGCTCAATAGAATCAATTGAATCAATTTGAGCATCAAGAACTTGCACCTCTTCAAGTGCAATATTTGCTGCAGTTGCGTTAGTTGTATAAAAATTCTGACTAGTCATCTTTCAATTTTATCCCACTAATTTTTGTTTTACCTTTTTCTTTTTGAGTAACACCAATCATTCTGTCTGCTGAATCAATCATAGGTTTTCTTAAGCTGATTACAACAAATTGTGCAATATCAGATTGTTTGTTAATCATTCTAGCAAGTCTTTCAACGTTAGGACCATCTAAGTGCATATCAACCTCGTCTAGTGCATAGAATGGTGCTGGTTGGTGTTTTTGAACTGCAAATACAAAAGCTAGTGCAGTAAGCGTTTTTTCTCCACCAGACATACTTGCAAGTTTTTGACGTGGCTTATCTCTTGTTGTTGCCTCAAAAGTTAAACCACCTGCAAATGGATTTTCCATATTTTCAAGAACAAGTTTGCCTTCGCCTTCAGATAGCTCAGCAAAAATTTCTTTAAAGTTTTTATTGACATTTTCATAAGAATTTAAAAAAGTTTCTTTTTTAAGGTCTTCATAACCTTTCATTCTTGTTGAAATTTCAATTTTTTCATTTGTTAATGTTGCAATTTTTTGTCTTAATTCTTCTTGGCGAACTTGAACTTCTTCATAGTTTTTAAGGGCAAGCATATTAACTGCACCCATTTCGTCCATTTTCCTTTGAATGCGTTGGATTTTTGACATTAATTCATCAATAGAAATGTCAATAACTTCAAGCTTTTCAATTTCAACTCCTGCCAAAATAAGCTCATTTCTAGCTTCTTCTAAAACAGGCTCAAGCTCTCTTCTGCGAGCTTTATAACTTTCAATTTGTTCGTCAATTCTTAAAATTTTATCATCATATAAGTCTTTGCTTCTTTCAAAATCGCGTAAGTTTTTGTTTTCCTCATCACGTTTTGCTTGAAGCTCAACTAAATGTTTGCCCAATTCTTCAATTTCTTCATTTAATTTGACTAATTCTTCTTCAAAAACTTTAATTTCAGCTTCAAATTTAACTTTGTCGCTTTTATAGGTTTCATTATCTTCGCCACACTTTTTAATATCAGCATTTCTTTGTTCAATAATTGTGTTATTAAATGTTATATTATTATTTTCTTTATCAATATCAGCGTTTATAGAAATAATTTTTGTTTCTGTTTCTCTGATTTGATTTTCAATTCCAACAGTTAATTCTTTAAGTTTATTTAATTCGCCCTCGTCAATTAATTTTTCAATTTCTTCAATTGAAGTTTGAAGAGCAAGAATTTCATCAGAAACTTTAATATGAGCTTGCTCATAATTATCTAATTTTTTCTCTAATTCTTTGATTTTAATAGTGTTTTCGCTTTGGCGAAGCATTCCTGCTTCAATTTGAACTGCAACAGTTTCGTTTGTTTTAATTAAATTTTGAAGCTCTGTTTTTGCTTCATTATATTCATTTCTAGCATTTGAATAATCTTCACGAACTTTATCTAAGCGATTTTCATTTTCTTTTTTCTTATTAACAAGTTCTTCATATTTTTGCTCAAACTCTTCAAGGCGTTTTTTGTAAGTTTTAAGCTCATTATCATCAGCTTTGCCAAATGTTGTTTTAGATTTTTGTTTTGCACCACCTGTTATTGCACCAGATTTTTCAAAAACATCACCATCTAGCGTGATGACTCTAAATTTACCCATTAATTTTTTGGCAACTTGAGTATCTTCAACAATTAATGTATCGCCAAGTGCAAAATAGAAAGCATCAAGATAAATGTCATCAAAATCAATTAAATTAATTGCAAAATCAATAACACCTTTATCTTTTGGAAGAGGCAGTTTATTAGGTGCTTTATGCATTTTGTTCAAAGGCAAGAAAGTAGCGCGTTTGTCGTTAGATTTCAATAAATCAATAGCACGAACAGCAATGTTTTCATTATCAACAACAATAAAACGGCTTCTTCCACCTAGTGCTATATCAATTGCATCAGCATATTTAGATTCAACATCCATAAGTTGAAGAAGTGGTGCATGAACACCTTTGATGTTTGAGTTCATAACAAGCTCAACTCCAGCACCCATTCCAAAGTCTTTGTAGGCTTGCCTTTTCATTTCCATTGAATCAATTTTTTTATTCGCAAGGCGAATATTATAGTCCATATCGGAAATTTGATTTTTAAGCTTGTCTAATTCAGCAATTGTTGCTTTTTGAACAACTTCGCAATCAGACATTTCATCTGCCAATTTTTTAACAAGCAAGGAAAGTCTGTCTTTATCAGCCTCAAAATTTTTGCTTGAATTTTCAAACTTTTCAAGGTCAGATGCGATTTTTACATTTTCTGCTTTCAAATTTTTATAATCATTTTCTAAAGGCAGTTTTTCTTTTATTATATTAGTTTCTTCATCCTTTTTAAGGTCATATTCGTGCCTTAATTCGTTTCTTTTTTTAATATGCTCATCAGCACTATGAGTAAGCCCACCCATTTCGGTTAAAATGCGTGTCAGCTCTTCTTTTTGCTCATTTAAAATGTCTTGAGTTTTTTGAAGCTCAACCTTTTTTTCTTCAATTGATAATAAAGTTAACTTATTTTTTTCATTTAAAGATTCAATACCATTTGTTGCATTTTCAATAGTTTTTAAGTTTTCAAAAATAAGCTTATCGCAGTGTGCAATTGAGGTTGTTTTTCTTTCAATTTCGCCTTTTTTCTCTTCAGCTTGTTTTTTAACTTCAAGTTGTTTATCTTCGCCTTTTGCACGAACTTCAAGAGAAATTTTTTCACAAAGTGCTTTTTGCTCTTCTATTTTTTTGATTAATTCTTTAACATTTTTTTGAAAGTCTTTCTTTTCATTATTGGCATTCAAAATATTTTCATGAACAATATCTAAAGATTTTTTGGCATCAAAATATTTAACAGAAGTAACTTTGCTTTCAAGCTCTTGTCTTTGGTCTTGAAGAGCCTTGTATTTCAGTGCAGATTCTCTTTCAGAAGCTAATTGTTCAAGTCTTTGGTCAATTTCTCCAAGAACAATATTAGACCTTGCAACCCTCTCTTCAACAGTTTCAAGCTCACTCGTTGCTTGCTCAATTTTTCTATCAAAATCTGCAACACCAGCAATTTCGTCTAAAATTTTTCTTCTTTCAACACCCGAACACTTGATGATACTTGTAACATCACCTTGCATAATTACATTGTAGCTATTTGGGGTAATGTTGTGCTTTTCAAGCTCTAGATGAATTTGAGTTAAAGTCGCAACTTTATCATTCATATAGTAGGTTGAAGTGTAGCCTTGGGAAGTTTTTTTAATTTTTCTTGTAAATGAGATTAAAGAGCCGTCATTTAGCTCAAAAACAACTCTAACACTAGCTTCATTTCTGTTGTTATGAGTTGTAATAAAGTCAGCAACACCAGATTCTGACCTCAAAGTTCTAGAAGTAGCCAAACCTAGTGCAAACAAAATTGAGTCAATAATATTACTCTTCCCAGAGCCATTTGGCCCAGAAATCGTAGTAAAACCTTGCAAAAATGGTATTTCAACCTTGTTTGCAAAAGATTTAAAATTATCAATCTCTAATTGCTTTATTCTCATTTCCCAAGTTTAGTTTATCTAATCTGCAGATATCCTAATTGTGCAATAAACAAGGCTCTTTAGTCAATAATTGTAATATTATTTACATTATAAAGCTTAGACAGCTTCTTTTTTCTTGTTTAATTCATTTTCAACATTAGAAATCGCAGGATTATTTGTTGACCCGTGCATAGCTTTTCTCATCATGAATGTCAATTTTGGAATAATTACACCAACAAATAAGATTGAAGTTGCTATATTTCCAAATATAGAGCCAGCTTTTAGCTTTCTAGCTTTTGAAATAAATTTATCTACATCAACTCCAGAAGCTACCTGCTTAGTTAGAAAATCAGACATATTTTGAACAGTTTGTCTAATTTCAGAAGCTTCCATTTTAACAAATGGATTAGTTTTTCCTGTTTTTTTGGCAGTTTTAATGACACCAGAATCTTTTAATGTAGAAACAATAACATCATCAGATGTCATGACTTTTTTAATAACATCTTCATCAGATAATTCTAAAAAGTCTGCAAAAGCCTTCTTGCTATCTTTTCCTTTAATTAATTCTTTGAATTTTTGGTTAGATAGAACATTGTAATCTAAGTTTGATGGAACTTTGAAAACTTTTTCGCCCATTTTATCAAAAGCTTTTTGTATTGGTGCACCAAGAATATAGTAAAAAGCAATTGTTCCAATTTCTTTTAAGAAAACTTCAGGAAGTTCGCCTTTTCTTGCTTCTTTAAATCTTGTTAGAGAAATTCCACCGTCAAGAATTGACATGTTTTTAACAGGATTAAACATGAAATCAGCAACAGCAGCACCAACTCCACCTTTAAAGTTTGGATTATTTTTTGCTTCTTTTTCATCAACAAAAGCAGTAAAGGCTGGATTTGCTTGAACTGTGTCATTTACAAGCTCTTCATATTTTGCATTTTGAGCCTTATTTTCTTTTTCAATATCTAATCTTGTTTGATTTTGTTTAAATTTAATCAAGCCTCTAAGAGCCATTAATGTTGCGATTGTTGTTGTTGCAAATCTAGCAATAGTAAGCCCTTTAGCCAAACCTTGATTTTTAACAATTCTATCTAGGTCTGCGTATTGTTTAGAGTCTTTTGGAAGATTTTCCATCATTTTATAAACATTATCTGCAGTATTTGCGTTTAATTTTCTAACGTCAAATTCTGGATTAATGTTTGCAATTTTATAAACTGTATTATTGAAAACCTTTTTAGAAAATGGAATACCAAAAATCCAGAGTGCTTCTGTTCCAAATTCTTCTATAAGTCTTTCTTTTCCGTCCCTTTTTCCGCCATTTTTCTCATATGCGTTTGAAATTAAAAAGTTGCAAGTTGTATCTTTTGCAAGCAAGGGCACAATTGAATCTGATGTGTTACCTAATTTTGAAATAAATGATGTCGTAATGCTTCCAATACTCATAGCTCCCTACAGCCCCCATATTAGATTCATTAACTTTTGTTCAGTTTGTTTTTTCATTATAACTTCCTTCACTTAATTATTAAAACTTCAAAATTGATTTTATTGTTAATTTTTGCTATTAATGTTAAAAAAATTAATAAAATTTAACATTTATTGTAAATTATACACTAATTTGAGGAATATTCAAGAGGAAATATGGAAAAAGGAAATTTAAAAGAATCAAAATCTTTAGAAAATTACAAAGAAAATATAAAATTAGGACTAAATTTTGCATTAAATAATGACCTTGAAAAACTTGATGTTGGAAAAATATATTTAGATGACAAAAATTACGCAAATGTTGATATTTATAAAACTAAAAAAGATGGCGAATTTGAAGCACACAGAGAATATATTGACATTCAAATTATGATTAAAGGCGAAGAAATAATTGAAGTTTCTGATATTAAAAACTGCTCAAACACAAGAGGATATATTAAAGAAAAAGACATTGAATTTTTCAAAGAATGCAGTGGAAAAATTGAAAAAATTATTTTAAAAGAAAACGATTTTGTAATTTTAGAGCCAAACGACGCACACAAACCACAAATTCAAATAGAAAATAGTGTTGAAGTTAAAAAAATAGTTTTAAAAATTGCAGTTAATTAATGAGAAAAGTGATTTAAGATAGCTTCTGCAATTCTAACTGAGGCATTTCCGTCCCCATATGGGCTTGTAGCATGTGCCATTTTATAATATTCATCTTCGTTATTTAAAAGTTTATTAACTGTAGAAATAATTTTACCCTCATCTGAGCCAACAAGCTGAACACAATTAGCTTCAATTGCTTCAGGTCTTTCTGTTTCGCCTCTTAAAACCAAAACAGGAACACCAAGAGAGGGGGCTTCTTCTTGAACTCCACCAGAATCAGTTAAAATCAAAGTTGCCTTTTTCATCAATAAAGAAAATTGTTCATATTCCAAAGGTTCAATTAAACGAATGTTTGGAATATTTGAAAGCATTGACTCAACAGTTTTTCTAACATTTGGATTCATGTGAACAGGATAAACAAATTCAACATCATCCCTTGATGTAGCCAATTTTAAAATGGCACTACATATTGATTTTAATGGTTTTCCAAAGTTTTCTCTTCTATGTGCAGTAACTAAAATTGTTTTTTTATGTTGATTTAAGTTTAAAAAATCAAGATTAGTTTTTGTATTTGAAATAGTCCAAAATAAAGCGTCAATAACAGTGTTTCCAGTTTTATAAATATTCTTTTTATTAACTTCAGGAACACGTGCAAGGTTTTTTACAGATAAATCTGTCGGTGCAAAATATAAATCAGACAGAACATCTGCAAAAACTCTATTAACTTCTTCTGGGAAAGGATTGTTGATATTATATGTTCTAAGTCCAGCCTCAACATGACCTATTGGAATATGTGCATAATACGCACTCAAAGAGGTTGCAAAAGCAGTTGTAGTGTCGCCATGAACTAAAACAATATCATATTTATTTTGCTCAAAAATTTCGCCAGTCTTAGTTAAAATTTCTGAAGTTAAACCCCAAAGATTTTGGTTTGGTTTCATAATATTCAAATCAATATCTGGCTTAATTTCAAACAAATTAAGAACTTGGTCTAGCATTTGTCTATGCTGAGCAGTAACAATTGTAATCACTTCAAATTCTGGTCTTTTTTTAAGCTCAAGAACCAAAGGGCACATTTTTATTGCCTCTGGTCTTGTTCCAAAAACTATTGCAACTTTGATTTTATTCATTATTTTCCTAATTTTTCAATAATTGTTTTGGCAGCTCATTTGCCAGACCCCATTGCATTAATTGCAGTTGAAGAACCAAAAGTTGCGGTTGTAAAAGAAGTTGTTGCCGAAACCAATTATAATATTGTGCC
>JAZSMU010000111.1:0-3060 GCA_045536045.1 Candidatus Gastranaerophilales bacterium | reverse complement strand
TAATCAAATGACGGATTTGACCCCAATGAGCAAAGAAGAAATTTTGAATTTGCGTAAAAAAATGGTCAAAAATTCTACGGTTTTTTCAAAAATTAAAAATTATTCGCCAAACCCAGATGTTTATAGAATTGAAGAGGGTTTACCTTGGATTAGTGCCTATGAAATTACAAAATACGGCACAAAAAACAGCGAAGACATTGGAAAAGGACCATCCCGTAGCTCAATGCTTATTAATAATCCAGAATTGCTTATTGGTTTTCTAATTCCTGAATATAATTTTGAAGAATACGCAAGAGGGGACAAAGAGCCTAATTATATTGATTATTTATTTCCTAAAAAAATTACTTGGGATGAAAAAAGTAAAACAATTCGGGCATATTTTAATTTAAGAAAACTTTTGAGAAGAAGAAGCGATTACACCATAACTTTCTACGCAGACGACACAAACGCAAGAGATTTTGGCTATAATTGGGCATGGTGTGAGAAAAATTTTGGTGCAGAATTTCTTTCAGAAAACAACATAACGGTTGAACCACAAGAAATTTATGGCTACTACCACAGAGGCTATGCTTGTGGAGTTGAGGGTGGTTGCAACAACTATTCGCCACACCAAAACAACCTATATTTCAACCTCAAAACTCCAGACACATTTTTAAGATTTAAGTTTTGGAAAAAGAAACCATTCTCAAAAAACCAAAAAGCAGATATTTATTACGAAATGTGGTTTGAGTAGGAAAAACACCCCTTTAGTATACAAAATACATGCTAATTATTAAAAATTTGGCAAAAATTTATAAAAAAATAAAAAATATTGCCCACCTGTCTAATATCTTAATTTGTTTCTGTTTTATACAATGCAGATATGGAATATTGTGCTGGAAGATTTTATAAAATGCAAACAGAAGAAGAAAATAAGGTTGAGTGCGACCTTTATTCTATTCTTAAGCTTCCAACAAAATTTAGAGAATGTCCTCAAAAATTATTAACAAAAAGACAGCTAGAATGCCTTGCCCTTGCTGCATTTGGGTTTAAAAATGGAGAAATTGGGGAAATATTAATTGTTTCTGAAAGCACAGCGAAAAAGACTCTTGAAGAATCTTATAAAAGATTAAAAACAAACAACCGAACAAACGCCGTTACTTTGGGCTTTGCGTATGGAATTTTGTCTATGGAAATTTTGAATCAAATTTTTATAAAGTTTAACCTAAAAGACAAACTCCAAAAACAAGATGAATATTGGTGGAAAGAGTGTAGATAAATAGGCACTATTGAAGATAAAGGAATGTTTTTGAAGTTATAAACATTCTTCTGAATATTTATTATTGGCTTTCATCAACATACTTTTTTTAGCTTTATAAGCTTCTTCATCAAAATCTACCAAACCTAAAATTTTACGGTCTTCTTCGGTTAACGATTTAAATATATTGTTAGTTCTTTTAAAAATATCTTCATATCTAACGCCGTTTTTTGAAACATGACCATATAATATTGGAGGTTCTTCATTTGCTTTTGTGTTAAACAAATAATTTATTGTTAAGGCAATGTCAGTTCTGTGCAAACCTTGAGCACAAGCTATGTAAAAATTACCTTTATTGATTGTTTCAAATAATTTTGGCAAACAATCAATAATTTCTCTAACATCTTTTTTGTCTGAATCTATCGGAAAATGATAGTATTCTAAGCCATTGGACTCTACAAGATATTGAAAACTATCAGAATGGTCGCTTGTTTTCAAATCAATTACTCTTTCTATGCCATATTCAGCCATAGATTTTATGTAAGGCTTATTTCTTTTGTGCGAAAGGCTTTCGCCTCTAACGCTATTTCCATTAATTATATGCAAATTAGGTATATTTAATTCTTCTATATTCTTTATTTTATCTGTAGGACTTTGCACCATGTTTGGCAAATATCCTATCATATTAATCAACGGAAGATGCCCCAATTGCAATAAAGTTGGCTCACATTTTCTTTTGTCTTTCTTATTATTGCTTGCCAAATTATTTTTGAAATATGTATTATTTTTTTGATTAATTTTTACTATCATTCTTCCTGTCTATTTAAAATTTCTCAATAATTTTTTTTGTTAGTAAATATTTGCCGTATTCAACCTTTTAAGTCTTTTTTCAAATTCTTCCAAAAATGCCTCTTTGCTTTCCCATCCTAATTCTCTAATTAAAGATTCCGGCACATGATATTGTTTACTGCTGTCACGTTCTAAAACACCGTTGACTACCATCATTGTCATTTGTAATGATTTTTGTGGTTTTTGTGATTCAAACATAGGAATAACAGTTTCTTTTGGGTTAAACAAATAATTAATTGCAAACGCAACATCCGTTCTGTTTGTTCCTTCGGAACAACCAATGTAATATCTTCCTTTATTCATTGCTTCAATAAATTGTGGCATTTTTGCTCTTGTTGACTGTATTTCTTCCACCGACAATTTTTTGTCATAAATTATTGGGAAAGATGTATATTCAAGCCCATTATCAGAACATTGTTGAACACTTCTCGCGATATTACTTTCTGTTCGCAAGTCAATTACTTGAATTATGCCATTCTTTCTCAAATCTTGCATAAATCTCTTATTATTTTTTGCAAAAATACTGCTACCTCTTACTCCTCTATTGTTAGTCGCTAAGGTAAAATTTTGAATGCCTAATTCTTCTAATGGTCCATATTTAAAATCTATTTCACTTAAATCAGATGCATTTATTTTCCTTGCACTAATTCCTGAAGTTTCATCCACCAGCTCCCAAGCACCAATGTTTTCATAAATGCCATATCTCCAATAATCATAATCTGGGTTAGATTCCCAAAATTCTTCACTATTAATTCCTTTAAATTTAATCTCATCCCCTGTGCTTTTCACACCATTTGGCAAATCAATGGCTTTTGCTGCTTCGCCGTTGATTGCTCTAGTAGCGTCTGTTGCATTATCTGCTGCTTTTCCACCGAAGAATTGCAATGAGATTCTCATCATTTTCTTTTCATCTGGAGTAACACCACCTTGAATAATTGCTGGGGTAGTGTCTGGCATAATTTTGCTAGTTGCAA
>JAZSMU010000008.1:0-8205 GCA_045536045.1 Candidatus Gastranaerophilales bacterium | reverse complement strand
GGTTTGTAACATCTGCACAGATTCAATTGTAAATTACTTACTGTTGGTTCAAGAAATAACGCTTAGTATTTGCATGGTTAGGTTTTGGTCGAACAGACATACCCTCAACTTCAAAATAAACTAAATCACGATATTCTCTTTTGTATGCTGTTTGATTAAAAGCAGTGCTGTTCCAACCAGCTGTTGTCATTACAACCCCATCTACTGTTTTAGTGCCACCATTATTTATAATACTAAATGTTGGACCATCAGAACCATTAATATCAACTTGGATATGACAAGGATTAGGATTTCCTTTGTAACAATATTGCCCGTTTGATAAAACAGCTAAAACCTGCCCATCAGGCAATTGTATTTCATAAGGTATACTTGTTTCATCCTCCTTGGCAATATATTTTACAGATTGTTTATCTGTTTGTTTACCAACCAAATAGCCCAATAGCTGACCTTGTGTATAACCATCTGGAGTTTTTCCACTAAGTGCATATTGCATAGAAATAGCACTCTGTATTGTGTTATATGCCTTTTTAGCTTGTGCTTGAAGCTCTCTATCATCAATTGATGTCATTAAAGACGGAACTGTCATGGTTGAAACAACACCGATGATTGATAATGTTAGTAAAACTTCAGCTAGAGTGAAACCAATTTTTTTCATTTAATTCTCCTATTTTATACACAACAACCCACAAGTAATTTGTGGGCTATTGTGTTTATAAATTTTAGTTTTGTTGTCCTGTAAAGTAGCGTTTAGTAACACCGTGTGTAACATATGGAGTAACTGTCATATCTTGAACTTTGAAATAAACTATATCACGGTATTGACGAGCATATGCTGTGCTACCTTTGCTTGTGTATGCAACATATGTAAACTTGGTTAAAGTATTTCCCGCTGTTCCTTTTTGACTATCATATAAAGAACTGAAGTTTGGACCATCTTCACCATTAATATCAACTTCAACAAGACAATATGCTGATGTTGAACCACCGCAATATGAACCTGAGGTTTGAGAAGCTGTCATAATTTGACCATCAGGCAATTGCACAACGTTGCCATTTATATTGTTATATTTAATTGTTGGTGCATTGGATGTATTTGCTAAAAAGCTTGAAAATAATGTTCCACCAACTGCATCAGCTGGAGTTTGACGAGTTAGAGCATATTTCATGGAAATTGCACTTTGAAGTGTGTTATATGCTTTTTTAGCTTGAGCAGAAAGTTCTCTATCTTCAACTGATGTCATTAGAGATGGAACAGTCATAGCTGAAACAACACCAATAATTGATAATGTTAAAAGAACTTCTGATAGAGTGAAAGCAAATTTTTTCATTTAATTCTCCTATTTTATCCTATAAAACCCGCAAAATCCATGCGGCTTGCGGGTTTTATTTAAACTATTTTTAAACTATTAAACTAGTTCTTAATACCTTGAATATATCTTTGAGCTGTTGCAGATTGTGGATCTGGGATAACATTCAAACGGTCAACTCTGAAGTGGATGATGTCTCTGTTTGTTCTTTGATAAGAACTTGATACTGGTTTTGTTCCAAATTGACTTGTTGCAGCACCACCAGATGTTTTATTATATGTGCCTGCATCTAACACACTGAAAGTAGGTCCAGCTTCACCATTGATATCAACTGTAACTAAGCAATATTGTCCTTCGCCAACTGCAGTATTGTCTTCTGAACCACAAGTTGTACCAGAACCTTGAGCTGCAGCCATAAGAATACCATCTGGAAGTTGAACCATTTTATTTTTGTATTCGTTATACTTAATTACTTGAACACCATCAGTTGTTTTTCCAGCTAAGAAATCAATAAAACTAGCACCATTAGTATCTTCTGGAGTCAATTCTGTTAATGCTTGTTTTTGAGAAATTGCGTTTTGAAGTGTGTTATATGCTTTTTTAGCTGCAGCTGCTAATTTTTTGTCTTCAGTTGAGTTCATTAATGAAGGAACTGTCATTGCAGCGACTACGCCGATAATACCTAAAGTCAATAGGACTTCTGAAAGTGTAAAACCTGATTTTTTCATCTTAAATACCTTTCTATTTATATATTCCACTATCCACAAATTCAAATGTCTGAATTTGCTTTACATTATACTATATGTTTTTGAGTTTAAGCAAGCATTTTTTAAAACATTTTTTTGAAAACCCTATGCATGGTGGATTTTCAAATAAAACACCTTAAAATAAGTTGCGACTAACCGATTTTAATTAAATATTTTCCCTAAAGCCTCAATTTTATATATGAAACATTATTGTTTCTTTGAAATTAAACAAGTCATAAGCCTTGCCAATTGATGTTTTAGAATATTTAATCTTTAAATTTATATAAAAATTTAATTTATCCGATATAGTTTGTACTTTTCTTATGCCCCTCTTTTTAAAAACGTAACAAAAAATCCTTCAAATATTAAGTTTTGTAAAATCATGATAAAACATGGGAAATATTGACTTTTAAATTTTTTTTATTAAATTAGATAAGCACGTAGAGATGAATAATTATGTTACAAGTTAATCGTATTCAAACAAATGCTTATAAAGGATTAAACTCTGGAAGTCTTTTTTCAACAAAAAGAGCTCCCATAGACACCTCTGAGCTATATATAAAAAGTTCTTTGAATCAAATTTATAACAGAACTGTCGCAGATTGCTTCGTTAAACAAAAACTTGGAAGCATTAAAAACTTTGTGGACAGTAAACCAGACAGAAATATGAAACTTGCTTAAATATTTTGTAATATTTTTGCTCACAACTTTAATTTTTGTTGTAGAATATTCCTTATTGAGGAAATAATTATGATAGAAATTAAAGATGTTGAACATGTTGCAAAATTAGCTAGACTTGAGCTTACCGAAGATGAAAAAATTAAATTTTCAAAACAATTAAGTGATGTTCTAGGCTATGTTGAGCAAATGAATGAAGTTGATACAACAGGCGTTGAGCCAATGAGCCACGCTATTAGCTTCTCTAATGTTATGAGAGAAGATGTTGAATATTATGAACAAACTAGAGAAGAATTAATGCAAAATGCACCAGATAGAGAAGGTGATTTCTTCAAAGTTCCAAAAATCGGCAATTAGGTGAGGGGTATGACAAAATATATTTTTATTACAGGTGGTGTAGTTAGTTCCTTAGGAAAAGGAATCGTAGCCGCCTCTTTAGGCAAGCTTTTAAGAGCTAGAGGTTTTTCTGTTGCAAACCAAAAATTAGACCCATATTTAAATGTTGACCCTGGAACAATGAGCCCATTTCAGCATGGCGAAGTTTTTGTAACAGATGATGGTGGTGAAGCAGACCTAGACCTTGGACACTACGAAAGATTTACAGGAACATCTTTAAGTAAAATTAACTCACTTCCAGCAGGAAGTATATATTCAAGTGTTATCAACAAAGAAAGACGTGGCGAATTTCATGGTGGCACTGTTCAAGTTGTCCCACATATTACAAACGAAATTAAAGCAGGTATTCAAAGAGCTGCAAAACAATTCAACCCAGATTTTCTTATAACAGAAATTGGTGGAACAGTAGGGGACATTGAAAGTTTGCCTCATATTGAAGCTATACGCCAATTCAGAGCAGAAGAAGGTTACGACAAAACACTTTCAATTCATGTAACTTTGCTTCCATACCTTCAAACATCAGGAGAATTAAAAACAAAACCATCTCAACACAGCGTTAATACTTTAAGAGGTTTTGGTATCCAACCTGAAATTTTGGTTTGCAGAACTCAAAAAGCAATTCCAAAAGAAGAAAAAGATAAATTAGCTCTATTTTGCTCAGTTCCAAAAGAATGTGTTGTTGAATGTATTGATATGGCAACAATTTATGAAGTTCCATTGGCATTAGAAGAACAAGGGCTTGCAGAAGTTATATTGAAAAAGCTTAATATGCCAAACAAAAAACCAAACTTAGACACTTGGAAAAGAATTGTTGAATCTGCAAAAAACCCAACTCATAAAGTTAAAGTAGGGATTATTGGCGAATGTGATGAAGTTAATGACGCATATTTATCCGTTGTTGAATCTCTAAAACACGCAGGTTTTGAGCAATCTACAAAAATTGAAATCAAGTGGATAATGTCTGAAGTATGCACAACAGAAGAAAAAACTAAAGAAATAACTTCAGATTTAGATGCAATTGTTGTTCCTGGCGTAGATGGTGCTAAAGGAATTGAAGGCAAATTAAATATTATTAAATATGCAAGAGAAAATAATATTCCATTTTTGGGAATTTCTTTAGGTTTCCAATGTGCAGCACTAGAGTTTGCTAGAAATGTTGCAGGGCTAACTGATGCTAATAGTTCGGAGTTTGCTGCACAAACTCCTCACCCTGTTATTAGCTTAATGGAAAACATTAAACCAACAGGAACAATGAGAATAGGCTCTTTAGAAACAGTTCTCAAAACAAACACAAAAATCAAACTTGCTTATGGCGAAAAAACAATTCATGAAAGACATAGGCATAGATATGAATTAAACACAGAATATCAAAAAACATTAGAAGATAATGGGCTTGTTATAAGTGGAACAACAGCAGATGGCACTTTGGCAGATTGTTTAGAGCTTCCAAATTTAGACTTTTTCATTGCTTGCCAATATCATCCAGAATTCAAATCACGCCCAGAAACTCCACACCCATTATTTAAAGGGCTTTTAAAGGCAACTTTAAAACAAAAGAAAAGTAAAAAATAAATTTAAAGCATCCAATAGGGTTCTTTTTTAATGCCTTTTTCTTGAAAAATTATTTAACAAAAAATTTCATAATTTTCCCAATTAAGCCTTCATCTTCTTCAATAGGCTCATTATTACCTTTTTTGGAATTAATTTCTTTGCCATATTCTGCTGCTTGCTTATAGTCGCCTTGTTCATAATAAAATTCAGCAAGAATGTTTTTAGCGTGTGCGTTGCCATCTAGCTCATAATCTTTTTTCCAAAAATCAATTGAAACATATTTTTCGCCTGTTTGAGAAAGCAAATTTGCAAGCTCAATTATTGTGTTCTTGTCTTTTGGATTAATTCTGTGTGCATTTGTCAATTCAACAATTGCTTCTTCAAATTTTCCTTGAGCTTTTCTCATATAGCCCCAATTGTAATAAGATTTAAATTCATCTCCCATTTCGTCATAAATTAATGCTTTCATTTGATATGAAACAGGGTCTGGTTGAGAATTTTCAATATATTTATCAACAGAAGCTATAGCATTTTCAAATTCTTTTTTAGAATATTGAAGCTCTGCCAAAAGTCTAAAATAAACTGGTTTGTCTTCTTTTTTTAATTTTTGAACATCAATTTTATTTAATTCTTCGTCTGCACTGTCTAATTTTTGAGCACTGATTAAAATTTTTACTTTTAAAAATTCATCCTCAACTCTTGAAAGTGCGTTTTCATAATCTTCAATAGATAAATATAGTTGAGCTAATTTATTATTTAGTAATTTTCTTTCATTATTTGAGCAAAATTCTTCGCATTTTAATAAAATATCAATAGCACTTGTTGCACTATCTTCTTTATTATAAACATCTGCAAGCTCAAAATATGCCCCAATTGCATGCTCATCAATTGCAATAATTCTTGAATAACAATCTATTGCTTGAAGATTTTTACTTGCTGTTGCATACAATCTAGCTAATTTTAAATAAGAAACGACAGATTCTGGATTAACACCTAGTGCTTTTTTGCAATCGTTTATAGCATATTCCATTTTTCCTTGAGAAATATTCCAATTAGAACGTGCTAGATAATATTTTTCTTTATCAACATTTTCATAAATTTCCATTAATTGTTGATGAGCAATTTCGTCTATTGGATTTTTTTCTAAAATTTTTATATATAATTCTTCTGCTAAGTCATTTTTATTATCCATCATGGCTTGACTTGCTTTTTCGTGTAATTTTTCTGTCATATTAACCTCTTATTAGCATTTTAGCTAGCTCTTCTGCTGATGTGAAACCTCTTTGAATAACTCTATTGTAGGCTTCTTGATTATCATATTCAACAGTTAGATGAACTAACTCAAATCTTCCATCTCCCAATGTTTCCATAAAAACAAAAACTGGTTTTTTGTCTTCTCCCATAGGGCGACCAACTGAACCAACATTAACAACAGTTTTTCCTGAATCTAGTTGAAAACCACAAGGAAAATGTGTGTGCCCTAAAAATATTAAATTAGCGTCTGTTGAAGATACCATTTCTTCAACTCTTTCAACTGAAGTTGATGGAAGCATGTTTTCATTTTGGCGTCTTGGGGTGCCATGTGCTAAACAAATTTTAATGCCGTCTATTTCAAGCTCTTTGGTTTCTTTTAAGCTTTTTAAATATTCAACATTTTCTTCTTTGATTATTTTTACATCATCAACTAAAGCCCAGCCCATGCAAGCACCGTGTGGAACATTTTTAATGTTTTCTATAATTATAGGGTCATATTCAACAATCATTTTGTCAGTATTACCCTGAATAACTTCAGCTTTGCCAGCATTTGCCAACTCTTTAATTTTTTCAATTGTGTAATTTGGGTCATAACCTGCCATTGCAAGGTCGCCTAAACATAAAATTTTCTCAACTCCAAGTGAGTCCAATTTCTCTAAAACCTTATCTAAGGCAAGAGAATTTCCATGTATATCTGATATAATTCCTATTTTCATGCCATAATAATAACATGGAAAAAGTTCAAATAAAAATAGGCGATATAAAAATTGGAGCTGGTGCACCTGTTTCAGTCCAGTCTATGACAAATACTAAAACAGACGACATTAAAGGCACTCTAGCTCAAATTAATGAATTAGCAACAGCAGGATGTGAGATTATAAGACTTGCTGTTTTAAATAAAAATTGCGCTGAAGCTTTAAAAGAAATTACAAAAAAGAGCCCAATTCCAATTATTGCAGATATTCATTTTGATTATAGATTAGCAATTATGGCAATTGAAAATGGCGTTCAAGGTCTTAGGCTTAATCCTGGAAATATTGGTGGAAAAGAACATGTTAGGCGTGTTGTTGAGCTTGCAAAGAAATATCAAACTCCAATTAGAATTGGAATTAACGCAGGTTCATTGGAAAAATATCTTTATGAAATTAAAGATATGACACTAGCTGAAAAAATGGTTCAAAGTGCCTTAGACCACATTAAAATTTTAGAAGATGAAGATTTTAATTTAATAAAAGTTTCTCTAAAATCTTCAGATGTTCAAACAACAATAGATGCTTACAAATTAATTTATGAAAAAATTCCATACCCATTACACATTGGAGTAACTGAATCTGGAACGTTAATGGGAGGAACCATAAAATCTGCAATTGGAATTGGAAGTCTTTTATCTCAAGGAATTGGAGATACAATTAGAGTTTCTCTCACAGAAAACCCAGTTGAAGAAGTTAATGTTGGCTGGGGAATTTTGAAAGCCTTAAATTTAAGGCAAAGAGGAGTTAATTTTGTGTCTTGCCCAACTTGTGGAAGGTGTCAAATAGACCTTATTGGGCTTGCTAAAAAAGTTGAGGAAAGGTTTAAAAATTTAGATAGGAATATAACAATTGCAACTATGGGATGCCCTGTAAATGGACCGAATGAAGCTCGCCATGCAGATTTTGGAATAGCTGGTGCTATTGGCGAGGGTTATTTATTTAAAAAAGGCGAACTTATTAAAAAAGTCGCCCAAGAAGATTTATTAAATGAATTAGAGAAATTAATTCTAAATTCTTAAAAGGAATACAAGACAAAACAAAAGCAACGATTTCTCGTTGCTTTTCAAGTTATAAAATTATTCTTTTAATTTTCTTTTTTCTTAAACCAGCCGTATTCGTTTATCATTAATGCAGTACAAATCGCAACGCATATTATTGCTGATATAATCCAGAAACTCAAAGCTCCATTCCAGCCAAATTTATCAACCATAAAACCTGTTCCTGTTGCAGATAAAACTGCACCAACATAGCCAAATATTCCAGTAAAGCCTGTTGCAGCAGAAGCAACTTTTTTAGAGCTATTTTCTACAGCACAAAGCCCACCAATCATCATTTGAGGGCCGTAAGTGAATGCGCCAATAAGTCCAATAAGAACAAAATCTATTGCGCTTGTTGTGTTAAATTTGAATAAAACTAAACAAACTACAATACCAACTAAATACATTATATTAACAGGCGCGCGTTTACCCTTGAAAAGCTTATCAGAAATAACACCAGCATAAACCGTACCTAAAATACCTG
>JAZSMU010000109.1:0-5750 GCA_045536045.1 Candidatus Gastranaerophilales bacterium | reverse complement strand
TCAAGCAGGTGGCGGAATTGCAGGTAGTGCAACAGCAACAAACATTGAATATGCAAACTCTAAAGGAACAACAAAAGGCACAAACTCTGCTGGTCTTGTTGGCTTAGGCAACAGTGTTAATATTTCAAATTCTTACACAACAGGCTCAAATGTTGTTGGCTTAGTTCATACATTAAATAATGGTTCAATTTTAAATTCATATTCAACAGCTGCAACATCATCTTTTGTTGAAAACCTAAACAATTCATCAATTTCAAACTCTTTTGCAACAGCAACTGCAACAAGCTTTGTTGGTTCTTCAACAGGTGCTTCTAGCATTTTAAATTCTTATGCAATTAACACAAATAATTTTGTTGGAAATTCAGATGGCAACTTAACTCTTCAAAACTACGCTTTTGAAGGCTCTGGCACAGGTATTGCGACAGGTTCCGCAACCGGTGCTACAACAGAAGCTGGCAAAGCTGAATCTTGGTTCAAAGATGTTAATAATGTTAAAGAAATTATCGCAATTGGCGAAAGTGCAGATGTTTGGAACTTTACAGTTGAAGAAATTGTAAACAAGAATATTCAAGCAACAGCAGGTATGACAGCAATTGAAGAGGAAGAGGCTGAAGAGCTTGGATACACAGTTGTTAAAACTCAAGCAGAGCTTGCTCAAGCAATTGCAAATAATGACGCAAAAATTATGCTTTTTGCAAACATTGATATGTCTGGTTGGACTACAGCAACAAGCTACACAGGCGAAATTGATGGTAATGGATATTCTTTAACAGGTTTGTCTACAAGCTTTATTGAAAGTGTTGAAAATGCTACAATTCAAAACTTAAACATTGAAGCAAACATTAATTCAGAAAATGCTGCAATTATCCAAAATTCATCAAATGGCACATACAAAAATATTACAATTACAGGCACAATTACAGGCACAAACGGCTCTGCTAGTGGATTTATTACAAATTCAACTTCAGACACCTTAAATGGCATAGCATCTAGAGCAAACCTAACAGCAAATGGCGAAAACGCACAAATTGCAGGTTTAATTTTAAATGCAAACGGCTCAACTGTTCTAAACGCAATTCAAGCAGGAACAATTACAACAGATTCTGCAAGTGCAACAATTGGTGGTTTAATTCACACAAGCACTGGCTCAGTTTCTGTTTCAAATTCTGTATCTCAAGGAGCAATTGCAACTCCAGACGGTGCAACAATTGGCTTAATTAACAATTCAAAAGGCACGACAACTGTTTCAAATTCTGCAATTTCAACAGGATATGTTATAGATTCAATTTCAGAAGGCTCTGCAACGATTTCAAATTCAGCAGGCTTAATGGGTGGCTCTAGAGTTGGAACATACTCTGGAGATGCTTCTCAATATGACGCTAGCTGGTTTGAAAACACACAAAACATTGCAAACATTGTAACAACAGGAAACGGAAGTGCTTGGGAATATACACCATTTTCAATTTCTAGCTTAGTTACAGTTGATGACATTAAACCAACATTCACTCTAAATGGCGTTGTAACAGTTGAATCAACCTCAAGCACACTGGTTTACACAGCTCAAGAGCTTCAAAACGCATTAGCAAACAATGAAGATGTTACGCTAATGAAAGATATTGACCTAACAGACTTCAATTGGACAGCAGTTGAAAACTACTCTGGAACATTTGAAGGCAACAACCACACAATTTCAAACTTAACAGACTCACAAGGTTTGTTTGCCACAATTTCAGGTGGAACCGTTCAAAACTTGAAGTTGGAGAATTTTAATATTTCAAACACAGCCGAAAACCACACAGGAGCTTTAGCAGGAAAAGTTACAGGCGAAGCTACAATAGGTAATGTTCATGTTACAAGCGGCTCCATTAACTACACAGGAAATTCTTCAAGCTACCACTATACTGGTGGTTTGGTTGGATATGTTGAAAACAGTACAACAGGAGCTCTAACAATTTCTAATTCTTCTGCTCAAGTAGATGTTACAGGATATTGGAACACTGGTGGTCTTGTTGGACACATATACAACACTTCAACAGGAACACTTCAAATTACAAATTCTTATGCAACAGGAAATGTAACAGGCAACCACACATGCACAGGTGGTCTTGTTGGTAATGCTAGTAATAAATCAACAGGCAATTTAACAATAGAAAATTCTTATGCAACAGGGGATATTTCAGGCACAAACTATGTTGGTGGCTTAGTTGGTTCATCAACAAGTGGCAATATTGTAAACTCATATGCAACAGGAGATATTTCAGGCAATAGTTCTATTGGTGGTTTAGTAGGCAAGAGTTCTGGCTCTATCAGCAATTCATACTCTTCGGGTAGCGTATCAGGAACAAGCAGTATTGGTGGCTTTATAGGAGAAAACTCTGGCACTATTATCAACTCTTATTCAGCAGGAATAGCAACAGGAACAGGAAACAATGTATATGGCTTTATTGGCTCAAATAGTGGCACAGTTACCAACTCCTACTTCAACAACGACACAAACTTAACAGACTCTTCTGGTGCTATTGGAAAATATAAAGAATGGTTTGATATTCAATCAAATATTCAAGGAGTTGTTGGTCCTGAAATTTTTGCTATTTCAAATGCAAATAAACCAACAGATTTTGTTGCAGTTCATAACGCAACAGAATTAAAAGAAGCACTATTAACAAACCAAAATATTGTTCTTATGAATGATATTAATATGTCTGGCATAACATACACAGCCGAAGACTATTCAGGAACATTCAACGGAAATGGCTTCACAATTTCAAACCTAAGCCAAAGCCTAATAACTTCAACAAATGGTGCAACAATTAAAAATGTTAATCTTGAAAATGTTTCAATTAATAGCACAGGAAGCAATGTTGGAGCTTTAGTTGGCACTGCTAATAATACAGACATTAAAAATATTGCCCTATCAGGTTCTGTTAAAGGCGATGCAAACGTTGGTGCATTAGTTGGTTATGCTAAAACAACAGGCAAAAACGCAATTACAAATATTGTTTCATCAATTAATGTAACAGCAACAGGCAGCGGCAACGCTGGTGGTATTGTTGGTAAAAATGAAGGAAATGTTTTATCTGATGTTACATCATCTGGAACAATTACTTCATCTGGAACAAACAATGGTGGTATTGTTGGAGATAACACAGGAACAATTTCTTCTGCAACATTTACAGGCTCAATTAGTGCAGGAAATGGAACAAACACAGGTGGTATTGCTGGTTTAAATAATGGCAACATAGACAAAGCAAAAGTTGAAGCAAATATTGTTGGTGGCACAAAAACAGGTGGTGTTGTTGGCTACAATACTTCTGGCACAATTGCAGATTCATATTATGTAGGAACATTAACTGGCGGAAACACAACAGGTGGTATTGTTGGGGAAAACTCTGGCACTATCAAAAACTCTTACTCATCTGGCAGTTTAACAAGCTCTAGCCACTATTTTGGTGGTATTGCAGGTATAAACAACTCAAATGGTGTAATTGAAAATGTGTTTACAAATGCTTCAATGGCAAACACAAATTCAAATGCTGACCATCAAGGTGCAGCAATTGGTTCAAACTCTGGAACAATTACAAATTATGCATATTTAACTCAATCCACTTCAAAATTCAACTCTGGAGATGGTATTGGAAATGGCACTTCAACAGAATCTGTTAATGGTCATGATTCTGTTTGGTTCAAAGACACTGGCAATTTAATTGATATTTTAACATTCGGTTCAAGCTCTTGGACAACACAAGAATTAAACAGCATTACTCTTGCAACAAACACCCAAATTGACACAGGTGGTGTTGTTACAGTTACAACAGCAGAAGAGCTTCAAAAAGCATTAAGCACAAATCGTTCAGTTAGTTTGGCAGGAAATATTGACCTATCTGGCATTGAATGGACAGCAATTGAAAACTACACAGGAGTTTTCAATGGTAATGGCTACACAATTTCAAATTTAACAGGAGCTCAAGGTTTATTCGCATCAACAGATGGTGCAACAATTGAAAACTTAACTCTTTCTGGTGTTGATATCACAGGCTCTGGCGATAATGTTGGTGCATTAATTGGAAGAGCCAATAATACAGTAATTAGAGAAGTTACAGTTTCAGGCTCTATTACAAACACAGGTAGCAACACAGGTGGTCTTGTTGGTAATATTACTGCTGGCACATCTTCATTTATAGTAAATGTAACATCAAATGTTAATATTTCAGGTGGAGATACAACAGGTGGCATTGCTGGTAATGTTGGCTCAAGCACAACAATTTCTTTTGCAAAATCTACTGGAACAGTTTCAGGAAGTAGCAATGTTGGTGGTATTGCAGGTAAAAACTTGGGAACTCTTGCAAACTCAACTAACGAAGGAACAATTTCTGCAACAGGAAACAATGTAGCTGGTATTGTTGGCGATAACGGAGGCAATGTACTATTCTCTTCAAACATAGGAGCTATTAATGCTTCAAATAGCACCAATATTGGTGGTATTGCTGGTTTGAACTCTAGCAAGGTTGAAGCTTCTTATAACACAGCTCAAATAACAGGTAGCACAAATGTTGGTGGTGTTACAGGTCAAATTTCAGGTAGTGGCATAACTAAAAACAGTTACAACACAGGAAAAATTATTGGTGCAACTTGCGTTGGTGGTGTTGCAGGTTTTGTAGATTCAGGTGCGACATTAAGCTTTAGCTACAACTCAGGTGAAATTTCAGCTTCAAGAAATAACGCTGGTGGCGTTGCTGGTTTAAATAATGGCACAATAACAAACGTTTATTCAATTGGAACAATTACAAAAACAGGCTCAAGCCAAACTGGAATTGGCTCTGTTGTTGGGTCAGGTTCTGGCACAATTGCAAACTACGCATACACTGCACAAGCAGGAATTTCAGGCGATTCAAATTATGTCAAAGATTCTTCTTGGTTTACATTAGAAAATATTTCAACAATTCTTGCCGTTGGCGATAGTGCTGGCGTTTGGAATCTTCATGATGTTACAGATATTTCTTTAATTAAAGCAGACTCAACAATTGGCGCAACAGGAACAGGTGCTGGGGCTAGTGGTGCTGGAACAAGTGGAACACTTGGCTCAACAACTAGTGGTGCTGGAGCTAGTGGTGCTGGAACATCTGGAACACTTGGCTCAACAACTAGTGGCGCTGGAGCAAGTGGTGCTGGAGTATCTGGAGATGTTGGGGCTACAGAAGATGATGCTGGAGTATCTGGAGATGTTGGTGCTGGTAATATAACAGGTGCTACTGGGGCTAGTGGTGCTGGAACAAGTGGAGACATTGGTGCTGGCGAAATAGAAACTGGAGCATCTGGTGCTGGGGCAAGTGGAGACATTGGTGCTAATGTAGAAGGAGCTGGAGTATCTGGCAATGTTGGTGCTTCTGAAAGTTCTTCTGGCACAACTAGTACACCAGAAACTGGCGATACATCTGGTTCAACTGAATCAGATAGCACAAGTAGCGCTACAGAAGTAGAACAACCAAAAGCAACAGGAAGAGTAATGACCCAAGAAGAAGCAGAAGCACAAGGCTTTGTTTGGGTAACAACAGCAGCACAACTAAAAACAGCGCTTGAAAATAACCAAAGTGTAGCTCTTGGAAGAAATATAAACTTAAGCAGTTTTGACGACTGGACAAACGAAACTGCATATACAGGAACCCTTGAAGGCAATGGGTTCACAATTGCTAGCTTGCGCTCAACAACCCAAGGTTTATTTAAAACTCTTGGTGCTTATGATGAAAGCACAG
>JAZSMU010000064.1:0-28007 GCA_045536045.1 Candidatus Gastranaerophilales bacterium | reverse complement strand
TTGAAACAAATTCTGATTTAATTTTTTCAAGTTTTTCTAAAATATTATTTTTTTCAATAGTTTCTTCATATAATTTTGCACTTCTTAAAGGAAGTGGGATTTGGTTTGTAATTGTTTGAAAACAGGTCTTGTCCTCTGTTGTAAAAGGTTTTTGTCTGTATATTTCAATAATTCCAAAAAAATCATCTCCAACCTTTATTGGTGCTGAAATTTTATCAAAATTGAAAACTTTAAGGTCAAAAATTTGTCTTGTTGGACGAGTATTTTGAATTAAATCAATGTTTTTTAGATTAATTTCAAAAGGAGTTTTGTCGTTTTGAATATTCTTATAGCAAAGCAAAAGCCTCAATTGGAGAGCTTCTTTAAGGCTTTCTGTTGTTTCATGAAGAGAATTGATGTAAATTTTTGATTTTTTTTCTTTATGAGTAACCAAAAGTGTTGCAACATCAAAACTTAGAGTTTTTTCTAAGCCCTCTAACATGATTTCATATAATTTTTCTCTATCTAATGTGCCTGCAAACCTTGTGCTCGTGTTGTATAAAGCGTTTAGGGAATATAGGTTTTTAGATATTTCTTTATTGTTTTTGTCTAGCTCATCTAGTGAATTTTTAATTTTTAAGTGTGATTTTATTGTGCTTATCAAAATATTTTCGTTTATAGGTTCTAATATAAAACCATCTGCCCAATCAAGATAATTTGGCTCATCAAAAGCAGCAATAACAAGAATAATTTGAGTGTTTAAATCGCTAAAATCAGATTTAATTTTTTTAGTTATTAATTCAGCATCTTCAAATTTTGTGTCAATAATAATGATGTCGGGGCTAAATTCTTGAATTTGGGCAAGAATTAAATTTTGATTTCCTTGTGTAAATAAGACACAATGCCCAGAGTTTTCAAGGGTGTTTGTGCAATTATAAAGTTTTTTCCCGTCCTGCGTAATAACTAATATATTTGACATGCTTATATTTTACCAAGTACAGATATATTTGGCATAAATTTAATATTACTTAAACCTTGAAATACCTTACAGGATGTTTGAAGTTACAGTAAAGTGAACTCTCATATTTGAAGCGTCTTCTGGTTTTTTGCCAACAGGAACGCCAAAGTACACATTTCCTGACATATATTTAGTTAGTTTTAAAACTAAACCACCACCAACACTCATAAGATAATCGCTGTCGTAGTCTGCGTATCTATCTCCAAACCAGCCAAAATCATAGAATGCTGCAAGGCGAATTGATTCGTCTAAGAATTTAAGTTTTTGAGGAAGAACACGCCCAAAGAATGGAATTGGGAAGCGAAATTCCGCAGATGCTGTTACACCGTAGTCCCCTAGAGAGAATGCTTCTTGGTAACCACGAACTGAAGAAATACCACCAACTTGCATTTTTTCACTATACCAAAGACCTCTGTTTGCCCATTGTCCATTTAATTGGAATACACCTAAAGACCTCCAAGGCAAAACTTGTAGTCTTGCAATATTTGCGTTTAATTTAATTGCTTTGTTACATGGTTGGCTTTTATTGTGTTCAAAAGAATAATAAGTATCGTCAGCGTCAAACCAAGGAATACCAAAGCTTGCACCAACATTTCCGAACCATTTTCCATAAAAATCATCTTTAATATTAGACAAGCTTAATCTGATGTTTCTAGTGTTATATGGATAACCAATTTCATTATCATCTCTGCCGTTAAATCTTGCTAATGTTTTTGTGTTTCTAATATCTAAAGAAATATCACCATACATTTTGTATGTGTCTGTTTCAATTAATCTTCTAGAAGCACCAATAAAGAAGTTGTGAGATTTACCACGAACTCTTTCAATTGGTCCGTAATCACCTAATCTTGTTCCAGAATAAGAATAACCTAAATTCAATTTAGATTCTTTTTTTGCAAAAGGAACACTATAAAAAACACCTTGGCTTGTTGAATGTCTGCCTAGAGTTGTTGTTGATAATAATTGGTCGCCAAAGCCTGTTAAGTTGTGCATACCAGTAAAAATAGAAAATCTATTTAAACCGATTTCAGAACGACCTTGGTTGTCAAATCTTAAATCTAATTTGAATGGGAATCTGTCTTTTGCTTCATATACAACATCTGTGAGCTCAACACTTTCTTCGTTGTCTTGTAAGGTTATTGCACCTTTTAGATAGCCAACAGAATTTAATTCATGCAAAGAATTTTGAACATCTTTAATGTTTAAAATTTTGCCTGCTTCTAGCCCATTATCTTCTAAAAATTGTTTTCTAATATATTTATCACGAGACCATTTATTGCCTTCAAGAGTGATGTTTCCGTATTTTCCTTCAACAATAACGATTTCAACGTTTCCATCTTCAATTCTTTGTGGTGGAACATATGCTAGAGAAGAAATATATCCTTGATTATGATACATTGAAGTAATTTTTGAAACTGTTTGCAAAATGTCTGCTAAAGTTACATCTGTTTCAATTTTGTCGCAAAATAATTCTAACAATTCTTCTTCAGTAAAAACAGTATTCCCCTTAAAGTTAATTGTGTTTAAGTGAAAAACAGTGTCTGCTTTTGGGAGGTTTTCAAGCTCTTCAAAAACTTTCTTTTCCATCAAGATTTTTTCTTCAGCTTGTTCTTCTTGTTCTATTCTTTTGCGTTCTTCATATTGCTTCATTTCAATAAGGTTTTTTTGGTCAATAACACCTGGGTCAAATGAATTTGCACCAATAGGCATTTCAATAGCAAAAGATTTGCTTGTTAAACCAACGCTTAGTGCGAATAGAAGTGTAAAAGCTGTTTTTTTGATATTTCTCAATTCCTGTCTTCCCATTTTTAATTATCTTTAAGTATTTTATATCAAATATAAACATATGCAAAACAATATTTGTCAATATACATAGAAAATATTACATATTGTAAAAATTAATATACTTTGGTAGCAAAAAATAGTATTCATGATTTTTTTTCAGATAGAATTTTTGATGTTAGATGAAAGGTAGAGATATGAAAAAAGTTTTATTGCAAATGCTTTTAGTAACATCTTTTGTGGCAAGCACAGTGCCTTGCCAAGCTGCTCTAGATGGAGTTGTTCCGAACCTAAACAATGCAATTGGTGGTTCAGTTAATTCAACTTCTTACGGGCTAGATGTTAACGTAAATGGCGGAAGTGGTGCTGTTGGTCAATTTGACTGGAACAGCTTCAATGTTGGCTCAGACAAAAGAGTTAATTTTGGTTTTTCTAATTACTCTCAAACAGCTTTAAACAGAGTAATTGGAAATGACATGTCCCAAATTTATGGACAATTAACTCAAAGTTCATTAAGTGCTACAAAAGATTTTGCTTCAACAGGCAAAGTTATTCTATTCAACCCAAACGGTATTATGTTTGGTGATGGTGCTAATGTTAACTTAAATTCATTTACAGCAACAACATTTGACCCAGCTAACGCTAAAAATATTAAAGATTTGTCTGCAGCTGAGCTTGCAACTTATCAATCAAACTTAAAAAATAATTTTGGCGATGGAATTAATATTAATTTCTCAGGAACTGCTTCAAAAATTGGTGCTTTAATTAAAGCTGATAATGCAAAATTAAACATAGATAAAACTCTTATTTTAATGGGTAAAGATGTTGAAATTGCAAATGGTTCAGAAATTACAACAAGCCTAGATTACAATTATGGTAGCCCAAAAAATCAATCATTCAGCAATGTTAAAATTTCAGCTGGAAATGGTGGCGAAGTTAAATATCAATTAAATGGCTATGTTATGAACGAAGATTTCTCAGCAAATCAAGGTCTAACTGGCGTTGACAACAACATTGTAATCGGAAGCGACAATGCAACTGATGGCACAACAATTCGTTCTGGTAATATCTTTATTAAAAATAGAGGTATAACATACGATAAATCTGACAAAGGTGGCACTACTGGCTCTAATATTGAAATTAAAAATTCATATCTTTTAGCAGATAAATTAATTAACCATGCATATGGTAATATTGATGTTGTTTCAAACAACTATCTTGATATTAAAAATGCTCAAATTAAAACATACAACACATACGAAGCTGGCAAAAAAGATACTGTTAACACTTACAACAATGAAGGTGGAAACATTTTCTTAAACGGTGGTGCTGGTGTTGATGTTCAAGACTCTACATTGCAAACAGCATATTCATTATCTGACAACAAAGCAGGTAATATTTACATGCTTTCTGATTACGGCAATGTTAATGTTAATAAATCAAATGTTTTTGCAAGAGGAAATGTTGACTTAAGTGCTAAATTAAATGCAAATGTTACAAACTCTCTTGTAATTGCAGATAACCCACAAACAACATTTGACAAAAACATTACACTTACTGGTTTAAATGAAGTTAATGTTGGAAACTCTTTATTAGACGCTTCTGGAAATATTAATCTTTTATCAGACAAAAATATTAACATCTACAAAAATGATGCAGTTGCAAACGGCATTCGTTCAATCATTTACGCTGGTAAAGACTTAAATATCATTGGTGCTGACACAAAAATTGCAGACACTAACTTAAGCTACAATAAATTAGCTTTATACGATACTAAAGAAAATAATGTTACAGTTGCTGGTGCAACAACATTTGAAGATAGAAAAAATGCTGACTTGACAGTTGATGTAAACGGTAAATTAACTTTAGATAAAGCAACAGTTAAAAAAGCAGTTGTTACTGAAAATTCTAAAAACACTTCTGTTGGTGCGGCTAGCAACCAATCTAAAATCACTTTAAATGCTACAAAAGGCGTTGATGTTAAAAATTCAAGCAATGTTGAATCTGAATCAGACATTAATGTTAATTCAACAAAAGGTGGTTTTAGCCTATTAAATTCAATCTTTAAAGCAAAAAATGATGTTAATGTTGATGTGAATAATAGCTTCCTTGCAAATGGAACTAATATGAACACTGCATCTTCAATTGACGCTAAAAACATCAATGTTAAAACAAACGGCACAAATTCAGATATTGAATTAAGCCAAGCAGTTTATGACAAAATGGCATACACTGGAAGATTAAACTTAAATGCAAAAAGAAATGTTAAAGCTAATGGCGCAAATGTTAAATTAAACAAAGTTGATGCAATTGCACAAAATGGCAAAACTACAATTGCAAGCACAACAGGTGATGTTGAGTTAACTGATGTAACTTTAAAATCAAAAACAAATGAAATCACTTCAAAAGGCGATTTAAAAGTTACTGATTTAGAACTTAAATCAAACACTGCAAAAGCTGAAGATACAGTTACAACTGCTACTGCAGCAAAAGCTATTGCTGGTAACATTAAAACAAACGCAACAAAATTATTTGCAAATGCAACTAATGATGTTAACTTAAATCTTGCTGGTGCAAACAATGCAAATGCAGGTGTTGAAGTTACTGGTGCGAATGTTACATTGAATGCTACAGATGATAAACTTTCAATTTCAAGAATTATTGCAAACAGATTAAATCTTGATGAAAATGACAAGTTTATTGCAGCTAAAACAACTCTAACAGCTTCAGAAACTGCAGGTCTTGACCAACCAGCTCAAGGCACAAACCCAGCAACTCCTGTTGGTGATGCTACAGGCAGAGCATACATTGAAGTTAAAGAGTTTGGTGGCTTCAACTTAGATAAAACAACATTCTCAATTGATGAAAATGGTAACTATGTTGGCTTCTACACAGCAAGCTATGTTCCAACTACATACACAGACGCTGTAACTGGTGATGCTGTTGATGCTTACGCAAAACACTTCATCAACCTTCAAGGCGAAACTGCTGACCAACCATTCTTATTGGTTTACACTAAAGTAGATGGCTCTCAAGCAGGTGGACCTCCAGTTGTTGGACCAGACTACACATACAACGAAGTAGGTGTTACTGAAAACAATGAAACAAACATTATCAGAATTCCTACTCCAAACCAAATCTATGGTTTACCTGAACCAATTGCAAATACATTAGCAAGTGCAACAAATAGCTTGGTTGCAGCCGCTGCTGGAATTTCATTTGGCGAAGAAGATGAAAATGCTAACGAATACATTCAAATTATTGAATAATCAAAGCACTAAATAACATTCAAAGCAGGGAGAAATCCCTGCTTTGTTTTATTTTTTATTTAAGTTATAATCACAATATGGAGAGTAGATTTTATAAAAAAGTTTTATTATTGCTAGTGGGGCTTTTTTTCTTGGGTGCTTTTAGCCAAGCTTATGCAAGCCCTTACGAAGATAAAATTGTAGCGAATAATAAAAACCTAGCTTTTTCAACTAAGCCTGTTGAAGTTGAAAAATATTCAAAAGATTTAAAGCATGCCTTAATAAAAGAATATGATTTTTATAAAAAACAAGATAATTACAAAGAAGCAACAGAAGCTTTGTATGGTATTTTAAATTTGACTAAAAAAGACAGTTTTTGGTATTCAATTTATCAAAAACGTTTAAACAAAGCTTTGCAAAAGGCAGACATTAATCTTCAAGACCCTGATTATTTGCTTGAAACTGCTTGGAATTTAAACAATAAAGGCAGAATGAATAGTGCAAATTATCTTTTAAATATCTATAAGCAAAATCAAGAATTGAATTGGAAATATTATGAAATTTTAGGGGATAATCTTTTCTTAACTTGCGATTTTAAAGGGGCAAATGAGGCTTATTTGAAATCTTTAGATTCAAGAGAAAATAACAAATATTTAAACTTAAAACTTGCAACTTCATATGAAAAGCTCGGGCAAGGAAATTTGGCAGTTGAAGTTTATAGAAAAATTTTATCAAATAATGATGAAGAAATTGCTCAAGAAATCATAAAATTATTTGAATCAAAACTTCAAGAAGATGGTGAAAATCAAAATTACTATGAAATTTTAGGTTCGGCTTGGCTTATTTTAGGAGATAATCAAAAAACTGAAGAATACTACAATAAAGCATTAGAAATTAAACCAGATGATATTTTCTTGAGATATTTATTTGCTGGCTATTTACATCAAATTGGCGAAAACAAAAAGGCAATTGAGATTTATGATTCAATTTTGAATTACGATATTTATGAGCTTCAAATTCGTGCTGGCAAAGCTAAATGCCTTAAAAAATTAGGTAAAGAAAAAGAAGCTATTAAAGAATATCAAGCAATTTTGCTATTTTATCCAAACTCTCCTCAAGCAAAATATGGAATTTACGAAATTTTAAATGGCAAAAAAACTGATATTGAAATTTTGAAAGCTTTTTATCCTTTAAATAGTAATTTTGAGCCAACTCCTGAATTTATTGCAGAATTTGCAGATAATATTTTGCTTTTAAATGATAAACAAGGTGCAGAAAGATTTTACACACTTGCATATTCTAAAAACAACAAAAGCAAGCAAGTTTTAATTAGCTTATATCATTATTATGAATTAATAAATAATCAAGAAATGGCAAAAAATATCGCAGATGAGGCTTATAAACTTTTCCCAAATGATTCAAAAATTGTTGATATTTACGCAAATATTCATAAATCATTAATAGAAAAGAAAAATACACTTGCTCTTGAATACATTTCAAAAAAACAATATGAGCTTGCAATTGAAACATATAAACAAATTATTCCAAAAGATGACGCAATTTATTTTGCAATTGCAAATTGCTACAATATGCTTGATGACACAAAATCTGCTATAGAATATTTTGAAAAAGCAATTTCCTTTAATCCTAAAAATTTTGATGCTTATTATAGTTTAGCAATTTTGAATTTCAAAAAAGGAGATTTAGAAATGTCTGAAGCTATGCTTAAAAAAGCATTAGCAATTAATCCTGAAAATCAAAATGCTACAGTGCTTTTAAAAACAATTGTTCAAAAGCAAGTGGATAAAATTTTGAATATCGCATATCAATATCACGAGATGAAAGACTACAAAAAAGCTGATGAAGCTTTGGCTGAAGGTCTTAAAAATTATCCAAAAGAATCTCAATTGTATTATTATAAAGGGCTAAACAAAGAAGCTTCAGATGATATTATAGGGGCAATTCAAGAATACAGACTTGCAGTTAAAGTTGATAAAAATTGCTCAATTGCTTATTATTCGCTTGGCATTTTATTAGAAAAAGTTGGCAATAAAAAAGCTGCCTTAGAAGCATTTGAAACATATTTAAGCCATAATACTGAAGATGAAAATCGCAATAAATATGCTTTAGAAAGAGTAGAAACTTTATCAAGAGAGTGTTATTAATGAATTTTGGGCAAATTTATAAAATTCATTCTGATTTTTATTATGTTAAAGTAAATGACACTCTTCTTGAATGCAAGCTTAGAGAAAATATCAAAAAACAAAAGCAAAATATTTCTGTTGGAGATTTTGTTGATGTTTTAGATGGCTTTATAGTTAAAATTCATCCTCGCAAAAATTATATCAAAAGGCCAAGTGTTGCAAACTTAGACATTTTGCTTGTTGTTGCAAGCCTTAAAGAGCCTGATTTAGATTTTGTTCAGCTAAATCGTTATTTAATTTTTGCAAAATATCATAAAATTGAAACTGTTTTATGTATAAATAAAAATGATTTAAAAGATGATAATAATGAGCTTTCTAAAGTTATTGAAATTTATGAGCCACTAGGATATAAAATTTTCTTTACATCTGCTAAAAATCATACCGGCATAGAAGGGTTAAGAGAATATTTGAAAGGCAAAACAATTGCAATGTGTGGCAATTCTGGTGTTGGAAAAACATCTTTAATAAACAATTTATTCCCAGAAGCAGACCTTAGAACAAAAACAATAAGCTCAAAAACAAAAAGAGGGGTGCATACAACAAGGCACTTAGAAATAATTGAAAACAATGAATTAAAAATTGTAGATACACCTGGTTTTTCGCAAGTTCGTTTTGATTTTATATTGCCATATGAATTATCTGAGCTATTTGATGAAATTAAGGCTTTAAAAAATAATTGCAAATATAAAGATTGCACGCACACAACAGAAGATAATTGTTCTGTGTTGAGCAATTTGGCACAAATTGCGAAAACACGCTACGAAAGCTACTTAGAGTTTTTAAAAGAAGCAAAAGAATTTAAACAAAAAATTCAAAATGAAGGTAGAAAAAAAGAATTTTTGCATAAAGAAAATCTAGATAAAATAATAACTAAAATTTCAGCTAAAAAGCGTGCAAAATCTAGAAAAACAATAAATCAAAATATTGAAATTGACTCATCAATTGACATATAACTATTTCTTATATATGATAAAAGTGTTAAGGAGACATGGCCAAGTGGTAAGGCAGGAGCCTGCAAAGCTCTTATCCCCAGTTCGAATCTGGGTGTCTCCTTTTTTTAATGGAAACCCTTAATATGAATGAGATTTTAGTTTTATACATTTTAAAAAGACATGATTTAACTATGTATTCAATAAATAAGGCAATAGAAGAATTTTTCTATCCTTATTTTAAACCTTCAGTTGGTTCAATTTCTCCCGTGTTGGATAAATTGCAAAAAGAAGGCTGTGTTGAATATACTGAAAAATTCAGCAAAGGTGGACTACTATCCAAAACATTTAAAATCTTGCCAATGGGGCTTAGGGAGCTTACAAAATTAATTTTAGAATTTAATTTTTCTAAAAACATTCAAGCGTTAAGAGAAATTTCTGCTCTTTTGCTTTGTGCTGATGCTCTTAATTTAAATGAAAAACAAATTTTGAAAGATAAAATTCTGCTTGAGCTTAATATTTTAAGCAAAAAAACTCATGAAACAACGAATAATCCATATTTAGGCTTAAGTGAATCTCAAGTAAAAGTGCGTAATTCAGTTAAAAATGAAATTGAAAAAACCTTGACTCTTGTTGAGGAAATTTTATGAAAAGATTAGGTGCAATAATTTCAAATATTGAAAAAAATTCAATTGCTGAAGAAATTGAGCTTTCAATTGGAGATGAGCTTTTATCTATCAATTCAACTGTTCCAAATGACATTATGGAATATAGTTTTCAAGCACAAGATGAAGATGTTGTTCTTGAGATTAAACATAAAGACGGCGAAATTGAAATAATTGAAATTGAAAAAGAATATGGGGAAGACTTGGGAATTTCTTTTGAAACTGCTGTTTTTGACCGTATCAAGCCTTGTCAAAATAATTGCCTTTTTTGTTTTGTAGATGGGCAACCTAAAAACTTAAGAAAAAGTTTATATGTTAAAGATGACGATTGGCGTCTTTCTTATTTTCAAGGCACATACATAACAATGACAAATCTTAAAGAAAAAGATTGGGAGCAAATAGAATTTAGGCGTCCAAGTCCATTATTTGTTTCTGTTCAAACAACAAATCCTGAATTAAGAGCTAAAATGATGAGAAATCCTAATGCTTCTAAAATTCTTGAAAATTTAGATAGGCTAACTTCTCTTGATATAGATTTTCATGCACAAGTTGTTTTATGCCCAACCTATAATGATAAAGAAGAATTGCAAAGAACATTAAATGACCTTAAAAAATACAAAAAACATTTGAAATCTTTAGCAATTGTTCCTGTTGGAATTTCAAAATATCACAAAAATCAATTGCCAGAGCTAACCAAAGAAGACGCCCTAGATATTATAAAAAGAGTTGAAAAATTTAATTCAGATTTAAAGAAAAATATTGCTATGGCTTCAGATGAAGTGTTTTTAAAGGCTCAATATCAAATTCCAGATAAAAAATATTATGGCTCATATCCTCAAATTGAAGATGGAATTGGTGCAATTAGAAAATATTTAGATGATTTTTGTCAAAACAAGAAAAAGTTAATTAAAAAAACAAAAAAACCAATGAAGCTTGGAATTATTACAGGCGAAATTTCAAAATTCATATTTGACGGAATTAAAAATGAAATTAATGTTGATGGTTTAGATTTATCTATTATAGAAGTTAAAAATAAATTTTTTGGAGATAGAATTTCGGTTACTGGGCTAATTTGTGCTCAAGATATTATCCGAACTTTAAAAGAAATAAAAACTTACCCTGAAATTATTTCAATTCCATCTGTAATGCTAAAAGAAGGAACAGAAGAATTTTTAGATTCTCTAACTGTGTCTGATATTGAGCAAGAGTTAGGGGTTAAAATCCATATAGTTAAAGATTTTTATAGTTTTAAAGAATTGAAAGATTTGATTAATAGTTTTTAATTGGGCAGTTGTTCAATCTTTCTTGCGTAAATTAAATCTTTTTTCTATAATAACCACATAGACGAGGATGACAATGGATAAGAATTTATTATTATTTTTAGAAAATAAAACTGATGCCTTAAATGATAGAATTGCATTAGGCATGAAATCTACTCTTGGAACAAAAGAGCTTTCATTTAATGGAGTTGGAATTTTATCAAGACGTTTTGCAGGGCATTTAATAAATCTTGGAATAGACAAAGGGGATAATGTTGCAATTTTGTCTGAATCAATGCCAGAATGGGCAGCAGTTTTGTTTGGTTCTGTTATAGCTGGAACTGCAGTTGTTCCACTAGATATTAAGCTAACAATTTTTGAAATGGAAACAATTTTAAAAGACTCAACTCCTAGAGTTTTGGCTGTTTCTTCTCAATATTTGAATAAAGCAGTTGAATTAAAAGAAAAAGTTTCTTCAATTGAACATATAATTTTAATTGACGATAATGGTGCAAATGGTGCTTTTCCAAGCTTATACACAATTCCTCAGGGAGATGTAAAATTTCGCCATAGAAGCCTTAATAAAACTGCTTTAATTGTTTATACCTCAGGTTCAACTGGGCAACCAAAGGGAGTTGAAATTACATTTAAAAATGTTTTAGCACAAATTGAAGCTATTGATAAATGTTTTGGAGAACATTTAGGTCCAGGGGACGCATTATTATCAATTCTTCCTTTGAACCATTTGTTTGAATTAACCGTTGGGCTTTTGTCTTTTCTTAATATGGGGACTTCAATTTATTATTCAAAAAGTTTAAAACCAAAAGATGTTTTTGCAATTATTCAAGAAAAAAATGTTACTTTCATGATAGTTGTTCCAGCATTTTTAAAGCTTTTAAAAGCTTTTATTGAACAAGAAGTTACACAAAAATCTAAATATGCAAAATTGCGTTTCCAAATTTCATACGCAATTGCAAAAGTTTTGAATTTCAAATGGGCTAAAAAGCTTTTATTTAAAAGAATTAGAAAGAAATTTGGAAAACGCTTTAAGGGATTTTTCTCTGGTGGTGCTCCATTAGATATTGAAGTTGCAAATTTCTTTGAAACAGTTGGAATTGACATTTATGAAGGCTATGGTTTGTCTGAAGCAAGCCCTGTAGTTTCTGTTAATACACCTAAGCATAGAAGATTAGGTTCTGTTGGAAAGCCTTTGTTTAATGTTCAAGTTAAAACTGATGAAAGCACAGGCGAGCTTATGGTTAGAGGTGATAGCGTTATGAAGGGCTATTTTAAAATGCCAGAATTAACTGCTGAAACAATAACAAAAGATGGCTGGCTCAAAACAGGGGATATTGCACGCATTGACAAAGATGATTTTGTTTGGATTACGGGCAGAATTAAAAATTTAATTGTTTTATCTGGTGGTAAAAAAGTTTTCCCAGAAGAAGTTGAAACAGCATTATTCGGAAGCCCAATGTTTAAGGAGCTTTGCGTTTTCCCATATAAGCACGCAACTGGTCAAAAAGAAGGAACAGAAGATGTTGGCGTTGTTGTTGTTCCATCTGAAAAACTTTTAAATAAGGCAAGCGATAAATCTGAAATTGAAAAACTTGCAAGAGCTGAAATTAAAGAATTATCTCAAAAGATTTCTAGCTATAAACGCCCAACAGTTGTAATTGTTACAGATGATGCACTTCCAAGAACACCTTTAAACAAAATCAAAAGAAAAGATGTTAAGGAAATTTATAGCGAAAAATAATCTTTTTGCATGATGAAAAAACACCAAGAACAACCGAAAATGACAATATATAGGTCAAGAAAGGTTGAGTTTCGTGGTTGCCCCAATTTCAACATACGGAGCATATGGAATTAGTGCACTTAGTGCATTTTCTCAAGTTGCACAAACTCAAAAAGTTGACCCTATTGCTGCTCAAGAGATTAAAGAAGCGTCTGAAGTTGCAAAAACTGCAAGAAGCTTATCTGATAGAGTTGAGCCAGTTCGCCCAAATGCTAAAAATGACGGAACTTGGGCTTATGTTCAATCTCAAAATATGGGTCTTCCTCAAGTAATTGATATTGAGGGTATGGACACTAGTGATTCAAAAATCGTTATTGACTTAAAAGGTTATAATATCCCAGAGAGTGAAACTTTTAACTCTTTAGAAGAGGCACAAGAAAAAACAAATAAGAATGGCGATAAGGAAGTTATTCAAGATATTGCACAAGAATTAGCCTTGAAATATCAAGAAAATGCAGACCAAGTTTTTAGTGCATTTAAAAAAGATGTTTTTGAAAAAGAAAATTCTTATAAAAGTGATTTTGATAAGATGAAAGAGTCTTTATTCTCAAACCAATTTTTTGGTTTAAATTCTTATTCTGAAAGCATTAAAGCATACGAAAATTACACCACATCAAACTCTTCTTTTGTTGCTTAGTTTATAAATTAAACAGTTTCTTTTTTTCTAAAAACAGTGCCATCAATCTTTTTTTCAAAGATTAATTCGCCTTTTTTGTTCCATTCTTTGGCACGACCATCTGGAGATGATTCATATTGAATAGTGCCATCTGGGAACCATTTTGTGTAATTTCCACCAGCTTCTAGAGAATACATCATTTGACCATTTGTATACCAATATTGTGATGACCTGTCTGCACCTAAAAAGTGTTCTGGTTGTCCGTTGTCATACCAACTTTTAACTGAACCGTCTGTATATCTTTCAAGCCTTGTTTGACCATTTGGGTAAAAAAGCCTTTCAACGCATTTTGGCTTTTCGTCTATACTTTTACCAAATGCTGGTGCTGTGCTATGTGCAATTGAATTATTTTTTAAGTAAGCGTAATTGTTGTTAATGCTTAAAATTTTCATACTTTTCTCCAGATTTAATGATTTTATAAAACCTCTAAAATATTTTTTTTGCTTTTAAACGGGTGCAAATTTTTATGTTCAGACGGTTTTAAAGTATATGAAATTATATTTTACCCCAAATATTTATAATTCAAAATCTTTTGGTGCAAAATCAAAAGAAATGAGAGATTTAGATGATATAAATAGAAAAACAAAAGCCGAATTTGATGGCGTTCCTTCATCTTCTTTTTATATGATGAAAAGAGCAAAAGTGCAAAATGATGACAGGATTCCTTTTATAGAAAAGCTCCATTATGACGGATGTCTTAATAAACTTTTAATTAGAACAATTAATTTAAGAAATGAGTTAGAGGGAGCAGACACAATTGAAGAGATTATGGCATTAGTTCAAAAACATAAAGTTGCAAATTGTGGCGAAATGAGCCTTTATCTTCAAGAAAAACTGAAATCTATGGGCTATGATGCAAAAAGAATTTATCTTGAAGTTAGAGAATTTCACAGAACAATGGACGACACACCAAGAAGAGAAATGAAAGACCATGTTTTTGTTCTTGTGAATGAAAAAGAAGATGCAGATTGGCAAGAGCCAAAAACTTGGGGTTCAAAAGCAATAATATTAGACCCTTGGACTGGAATTGCAGATTATAAAGACAATGCACTAGATAAAATTATGACCCATCTTGATATTGATTTCAAAAAAGAATACCCACTTTTTGATAGATGCTTTAGTGATATTGAGTGTCAATAATTATTTCAACAATTCCATAATTGATAAATAATGGCAAACGGCACCACCTAAAACAAAAAGGTGCCAAACTGCGTGCATATATGGAATTTTTTTAAGTAGATAGAAAATGCAACCTACAGAATATAAAACTCCACCACCTAAAAGATAGTAAACTGCTAAATGGCTAGAATTTGTCCAAATTATATAGAATAAAAATAAAGATACCCAGCCCATTAAAAGGTATAAACCTAAAGAAAGATATTTATATTTCAAGGTTATACAAGAGAACACAACTCCTGTTATTGCTAAATACCAAATCATTGCAAGCAAAATTATTGATGCTGGATGTGGAACAACAAGAAGTAAAATTGGAGTGTATGTTCCTGCAATTAGTAAATAAATTGCACTATGGTCAATTTTTTGAAAAACTTTTTTGGCAATCTTGTTTGTCATTGAATGATAGCAAGTTGAAAATTGGAAAAGAAGAAACAAAGTTGCACCATAAATTGCTGTTGTTGCAGTTGCTGTCGGTGTTTTTGAAGTTACTGCAAGCATAACTATTGCATAAATTGCAAACAATGCACCAAGTGCGTGAGTAAAGGCATTGGCAAATTCTTCTCCTTGAGAATATTGCCTTTCTTCTTTTTTGTCCAAATCTTTTTCAATAATTTCTTCTGTCATAGGGAAATTATAATATTTAGCCTTTTGTTTTGCAATAATTATAAATTATTTTTAAGCTCAATTATTCTATTGTAAGATTTTTCAATTTCTTCAACTGTTAAATCGCCATTTTTGATTGCTTTTTTAATTATTTTTACTGCTTTTTTGGGGATTTTCATATCAGGTTCAAAATAATTTGCAAAAAGCAAAATATCAGCACTTGCTTTTGATGTTTTAAAAATAACTTCATCTAGAGAATAATTATTTTTAATTGCACCCATTTGCAAATCATCTGTAACAACAACACCATTAAATCCAATTTCTTCTCTTAAAAGCTTGCTAATTGCATTTTCGGACATTGAAGTTGGGTAAGTGCTATCAATTTTATTTATAAAAACATGAGAAACCATAACTGTTTGCAAATTGTTTTTATTGATTAATTTTTTGTATGGCTCAAGCTCAATAACATTCCAAGAATTAGAAGCGTCTGAAAAACCTTTGTGAGTGTCTGAGGCTAAACTTCCGTGTCCTGGAAAATGTTTAAGAGAAGTTATAATTTTTTCTCTAAAATGTTCGTCAATAATGATTTCAGCATATTTATTAACAACATTTGGGTCAGCACTAAAGCTTCTCTCTTTTTTATTTATTATTGAATCTTTATTCAAATTCAAATCAACCGTTGGAGAAAAATTAACATTAAAGCCAGCGTCTTTAAGCATTTTTGCTATATTTGAATATTGAGTGTGTGCAACATTATCATTTAAAAGAACAATTTTTTTGGCAGAAATGAAATCTTTAAAACCATTTTTAGAATTTAAAATTTGAATAACTCCACCCTCTTCATCAACTGCAATAAAAGGCTTATGAGGTGCTTTTGAGTTATTTATTTTGTTCGTAATTTCTAAAAGCTCTTTTTTATTTTTGAAATTATGCTTAAAAATTATAACTCCACCAACTTGCCCTTTTTCAATTTGTTTCAAAACAGTTTTAAATTGGCGTGAATGAGAATTTCCATGAAAACCAACCATTAATTTTTGCCCAACCATATCTTCAATGGTTACACCATAAGCTTGGTTAAAGCAAAACGCTAATGAAATTATCAAAATTTGAGTGAGTTTTTTAAGCATATTTATTCTCTAATAAAGTTTGTGTAGGTAACTTCTTCATCAACCGGAGCTTTAATTCCAGCTAATAGACCAGCTTCTTTGCATTTTAAGTGGTAAGCAAAATTTCTTGCTAAGTATCTCATATTTTGCATACCCTCTAAATCTTTTTTAACTTCATCTGGATTTTGACCGTGAACCATATTCCAATATCTTCCAGAAATTATTGGCATTTGGGAAATTGAAAAATATTTTGCAAGATGGTCTAAAGTTGCTGTTGTTCCAGCTCTTCTAGCACTTGCAATAATTGCTCCTGGCTTGTGGGCAAAAATATGTTTTTTACCTGCTAATGAAGCACTATAAAAAGCTCTTCCTATAAAAGATGTTGCATAAGCAGAACCTGCTGCATAGTGAACAGGAGAGCCTATAATAAGCCCATCAAATTCTTCCATTAAATTAACAAATTCATTAACTTTGTCATCAATAACGCATTTTTTAAGTTTTATGCAAGCTTTGCAAGCCTTGCAAGGCAAAACGCCGTCTCTTCCTGCGTGGTAAATTAAGGTTTCAATTCCTTCTTTATTTAAAGTGTCAGCAATTTCTTTAAGTGCTGTGTATGTGCAACCAGATTCTTTTGGCGAGCCATTAAATAATAAAACTTTCATAAAATCTCCTTAATATAAAAGCCCCAATTGTGGGGCTTTTTAAAATTCGGAGAAAGAGGGATTCGAACCCTCGAGGCAGATTACTCCACCTAACACCTTAGCAGGGTGCCGCCTTCAGCCACTCGGCCATTTCTCCTTTTGGCGTATTTTTAGTTTAACAAAAAAATGCATGTTAGGCAAGCAAAGAGAAAAAATTATTCTTTTGTGCCACTTGAAAACCTAAATAAATTTGTTAAAATATAAGTGTAGTTGTAAGGTGTATATTATGAGGGTAAATAGTGTTCGCAAGGTGAACTCTGCTGGAGTTCAAACTATCGCTAAGTCTGCAGCGAAAGAAGTTCCTATTAAACCAAATTTGGCAGTTGCAAGTGATGAATTTACAAAAGCTCAAAATAGCAAAGTGTCTATGGGTGGGCTAATTGGCGTTTGTGCTTTAGGAATAAGCATTCTTTATGGCACATTTAAATTAACAGACACACTATTTAAAAGATTCTAAATAAGGAGCGTTGGGTATGTTTTTTGGGGCTGAGGCACTAAAATTATGGTGTAATTTTTTTGAGTCTTTTTCTAATTTCAAACGCATTTGGCATTTTTTCAAGGACTAAATCCCAGAATTTTTTGCTGTGGTTTTTAATTTTGGTGTGGCAAAGTTCATGTAAAATTACATAATCAATAATTTCCTCATCTAATTTTGCTAGATTTATATTGAGGTTGATGTTGTTTTGCCACGAGCAACTTCCCCAGCGTTTTTTAGCATTTGTTAAGCGAACTTTGTTATATTTAAAACCATACTTTTTGCTCAATTCTTCAAGCCTTTTTGGAAGAATTTTTTTAGCAAGATGCCTTATTTCTTTGTCATTATTTTCTTTTTTTTCTTTGTAATGTGCCTCAATCCAACTCATTTTAGACAAAACAAATTCTCTAGCCATTTTATAGCTAGAATATTTGGGTAATGTTGTTAAGACATAGCCATTTTTAATTGAAATTCTAATTGAACGTGAAAAAGCGTGCTTTTGAAATTTTACTTCAAAGCCATTTATAATTTCTTTTTTAACGGTGTTTTTGGGCTTTTTTTCCTTTTTTAATAATTCAGGAAACAAGAAAAACATTATGCCTTAACCCTGCCGTAGATATCTTTATATCTAATAATATCTTCTTCAATTAGCTTATCGCCTTTTTGAACTTCAATAATTTTTAATTCATCATTGTATGGGTTTGCTAGAGAATGTTTTGCTTTAACAGGAATATCAATGCTTGAGCCTGGTTTTAGCATAAATGTTTTATCTTCTAAAGTAACTCTTGCAGTTCCTTCTAAAACTACCCAGTGTTCGCTTCTAAAGTTATGAGATTGTAAGCTTAATTGAGCTTTTTTGCTAACGCAAATCATTTTTGTTAAATAGCCTTCGCCTTGATTTAAAACTGTGTAATATCCCCAAGGACGATAAACTGTTTTATGAACTAAATGAGTTTCGTCTTTAACTTCTTTTAATTTTTCATAAACTTTTTTAACTTCTTGTGCTTTATCTTTGCTGCAAGCAAGAATTGCGTCTGGAGTTTCAACAATAATCATATCTTCAATTCCAACACCAGCAACAAGGCGTGTTGAGCTGTATAATAAAGAATTTTTGCAATCTTGTGCTATTGTGTGTCCAATTTTAACATTTCCGTCTTCGTCTTTGTCATCAACTTCATAAATTGCACCCCAGCAACCAAGGTCGCTCCAATCAGATTTTAATGGAACTAGAGCAATATTTTTTGCATGTTCCATAACTGCGTAATCAACTGAAATTGAAGGCATTTTGTCAAATGTCATATAATCAATTTCAGCTTTTCCTTTTAAGTTAAATTCGCCTAAAATTTTGTAAATTTCACTTGCATGTTCTTCTAAAGCTTTCATAAATACACTAGCTTTAAACATGAAAATTCCAGCATTCCAGAAATAACTACCATCTTCAACATATTCTTTAGCAGTTTTTTCATCTGGTTTTTCTTTAAATTTGTCTACATTAAAGCCAATATTATTTTGCATAGGTAAAGTTTTAATGTAGCCATATCCTGTATTTGGGCTTGTTGGCTTAACGCCAAAAGTAACAATATAGCCTAATTCTGCCAATTTTTCTGCTTCTAAAATAGATTCTTTAAATTTTTCAGAATCTTTTATAAGTGGGTCTGATGGGACAACAAGAACAATGTCGTCGCCATAATTATCTAAAATATATTTAACAGAAACTGCAATAGCAGGAGCTGTATTTTTTCCAACAGGTTCAGACAAAATTGTGCAATCTGAAGCAATTGAGCTTAATTGCATACGAACATCACCAGCATGTTTAGTGTTTGTGATACTGATAATATTTTCATTTGGCATTATGTTTGCAAGGCGTAAAAATGTATCTTCTAAAAGACTTTTGTCAGAATTAATTTTGAGCAATTGTTTTGGATAAAGCTCTCTAGATAATGGCCATAATCTAGACCCTGACCCACCTGCTAAAATAATACCTCTCATAAATTACTTCCTCATTAACTGTTCTTATATATTAGCAAATAAACAAGTTATGAGCAAGAAAAACAAGAAATTTCTAATATCTCAACTACTTACATTATGACAAATATAAAAATATCAGTATAATTATAGACAAGAGGTTTTAAAATAGATGGCAAACACAGGAAGTGCTAGTAATCCAATAAGCGAAATTTTACTTGCAGGCTTTGTTATAGCCCTTATTTTGATACTTCTTATTGAAATGCCAACTTGGGTTATTAACTTTTCAATTAGTTTAAACATAACTCTTGGAATTGTGCTTTTAATGATTTCCCTATATATTCAAAAACCTCTTGAATTAAGCTCATTTCCATCTATTATCCTAATTGGAACAATGTTTAGGCTAGTTTTGTCAATTGCATCAACTCGTCTTATTCTTGCAAAAGGAGATGCAGGCGAAGTCGTCCATGCATTTGGGCAGTTTGTAACTGGTGGTAACATGGTTGTTGGTGGTGTAATTTTCTTAATTATTACCATTGTTCAGTTTTTGGTTATTACAAAAGGTGCAGAACGTATTGCAGAAGTTGCAGCCCGTTTTGCTCTAGATGCTATGCCAGGTAAGCAAATGACAATTGACGCCGACTTTAATGCTGGTTTAATTTCTCCAGAAGAAGCCGTTCGCAAAAGAGAAGACCTGCAAAGAGAAAGCTCTCTGTTTGGTTCTATGGATGGTGCGATGAAATTCGTTAAAGGGGATACAATTGCTGGTATTATCATTGTTATCGTAAACATAGTTGGTGGTTTGTGTGTTGGATGTTTAATGCAAGGTATGCCAGCTAGTGATGCTGTTTCTAAATACACAATTCTAACAATTGGTGATGGTTTGGCTTCTCAAGTTCCATCATTGCTTATGGCAATTTCTGCTGGTATCGTTATGACACGTTCAACAGCAAAAGGCGATTCTTTAGGCTTGGATTTGTCTTCTCAAATTTTAAGCAAACCTCAAAGTTTGTTCTTTGCCTGTGCGTTTTTAATGTTAATTGCAATATCTTCGCCTTGGACAGGGCTTCCTTGGTTGCCATTTGTGGTGTTCACTCTTGTCTTAGGTGGTGCTGGTTTGGCTCTTTTAGTTAATAAAGATGTTCAAGACCAATTAGGACAATTAGATGCAGTTAAACAAAATATGCAAGACCTTGTTAACCCTAATAAAATGTATGAAAGACTTGGTGTGGATGTTCTTGGACTTCAAGTTGGGGCATCACTTTTAGTTATTGCAGACCCAGAGCAAGATGGGCAATTACTTGCAAAAATTGCAGCACTTCGCCAAAGAGTTACAGATGAATTAGGTTACATTATTCCAAACATTAGAATTATGGACTCTTCTGCAATTGAAGAGAATGAATATTTAATTTCAATTCGTGGCAACCCTGTTGCAACAGGGTTTGTATATCCAGGTCGTGTAATGGTTATTCAAGAACAGTGGGACGCTTTAGGGAAACAAACTCCTGAAGATGTTATTTCTGCTGTTGACCCAACATACCAATCACAAGCATATTGGCTAAAACCAAGTGATATTGACAAAGAGGACAAAATTACTGCAGTTGATTCTGTTGATGTTATTGTTACACACTTGCAAGAAAGTGTTAGAAAATACGTTGACGAAGTTATGACAAAAACTGATGTCCTCAAACTTATGGAGCTTGTTAAATCTCAAGACCCAACTTTGGTTAATGACCTTGTTCCTACCATTATTTCAACTTCAGACTTAAGAAAAATCTTTGTAAACTTAATTAGGGAAAAAGTTTCAATTAAAGACATTATCTTTATTTTTGAAAGATTGTGCGACTATGCAAGATTTTCAAAAGAACCAGATATTTTATCTGAAAGATTAAGGGCAGCACTAGGTCGTCCTATATGTCTTGCGAACTGCACAGATAATGTTTTATATGCAGTTACATTATCTAGCGAATGGGAAAAAACACTAGATGATTCATGTCAAAGAACAGAATTAGGAACAATGTTTCTTTTGAATCCTATGCAAGTTCAAGATTTAATTGAAACAACTGCAAATACTTTAATTAAATCTCATTATAGCATTGGTAGACAGCCAGTTATTCTATGTTCTCCAAGAATTAGACTTCCACTTTATCAAATGTTAGAACGTCATATTCCAACAGTTGTTGTAATTTCATATTCTGAATTAATTACAGATATTAGAGTTGAAGCAATTGATACTATTGGAGATGGCTATTAATCAAGTCTGTTAATTCAATAATTATAAAATCCATTTCTTCTTGAGTTTTAATTTTAAATTCTTTTTGAATTTTTTTCTTTTTAAGAATTTGCTTTAAGCATTCATGATTTTTGCAAATATAAAGGCTTCTTCCCATGAATTTTGAGCCAGGATTTATCCTAACTTCTCCTGTTTTATTAGATTTTGTAATTTTTATAAGCTCGCATCTGTCTGCCAATTTTCCACAGCCTTGACATTTTCTAATTATTTCCATTATTTAATTGCCTTTATAAATAAAGTGTTTGTTTTAATTGATACTTCACTGCCCTCAAGAGCTTTAACATATTGAGAAATATATTTATCAACTTTTTTTTCATCAAAATAAGTCAAAAATCTTTCTTTAACACTCATTTGGTCTGGAGATGGTTTTCCTGCAAACCATTTTATAATCGTGTTTTCATCAACTAAATAATTAGATTCAACAGTGTTAACATCAAGTGTGCCATCATTAAAACCAGCACTTTCAAGGTTTTGTGCAAGCGAATTTTGGTCAAAATTTACAAGCGAATTATTAGGATTTGACATAAAATCATTTTCAGCTTGCTTAAATTCTTCATAATCTTCTATTAAATTTGGCTCAACAAGCTCCCAATATCTTGTGTTTGAGGCGATTATAGGTTCAAAAGCAATAAATGAGCCACCAGACTTTAAGATTCTATAAATATCATTAATTGCACTTTGTTTGTCTACAATATGCACTAAAACAGAACGCATAAAAGCCTTATCTATGTAATTATCAGGAAGTTTTATATCTGCACAGTCAGATTGCAAAAATGTAATTTTGTTTGGAGTGTTAAGAGTTTTTAAGAAATTTTCGCACTCAACAAGACAATCTTCAAATTTATCACTCATTATAATTTCAACATTATCTTGAAACTTTTCTAAAATGCCAAAGCCCATAAGCCCTGTGCCACAACCGATATCAATAATTTTATCGCCTGCTTTAATATCTCCTTTTTCAATTAGGGTATCTTTAACTGAGATTAGCCAATTAAGAGTTTGTGCTCTTTGAACCTCTGTCATGTAAGAAAATCTTGTTTTATTGAGCCAATCTGTCCAATTTTTACAAATATTTGACATATAATCCCCTAAATTTCCGATATAATCTTAAAAAATTTGTATTAATATACTAAGTACATTATAATAATAAGAGTAGTATATAATCGTTTGAAATGTCAAATAATTACACACATCTAGAAACAGACTTGCAAAATCTTCAAGAACTTTTTAAGATTAGCTCAATAGCTAATCAAACTCTTGATGTTGACGATTTTATTAGGCATATTTCAGATTATATTTCAGAAGAATTTAACATAGATAGAATTTCATTTTATCTATATCAAAATGACATGTTTCGTTTAGTTCCAACTAAACAAAACACATTTTCAGATGAATATTTTGAATTTGAAACAAATAATGATGCTCTTTGGGCAGTTTTAAGTGAAAACAAAGTTACAAAAACTTTTGATGAAAATCAAGTGTTATTTAGCACTTTCCTTAAAAAACATGACCATAATGTTGCAAACACAAGATATTTATCTGTTATGTTTGAAAAACAAACTCCAATTGCGTTTTGTTTCTTAGGCAAAAACAGAGAAGATAATGATTTGACAGTTGAGCAAGTGGCTGTTTTAGAGAATTTATTCAGATATATTGAGCCTATTATGGTTAAATATCTTGAAGCTAAGAAAAAAGAAACTGAAATTAATGATTTACAAAAATCTTTATACAACATTTCAATTCTTTATAACATTTCTCAAGCAGTAAACTTTATAGATGACCTTAAACGATTACTACAAGTTATTTTAAGTAAAGCACTTGTTACTCTTGAAGCCGAAAAAGGCTCGTTAATGCTTTATGACTTTAGCTCAAATTCTTTAATTGTTAAAGTTGTTTATGGGCTTCCAGACAAAAGAGTTGAAGATGCAATTAACAATGGCACAATTCAATGTTCAACAATTAAAGTTGGCGAAGGTATTGCAGGAACAGTATTTTTAGAAAAGAAACCAATTATTACAAACTTAGGTTCAATGGACCCAAGATTTTCTCAAAAAGTTTCTCTATCTTCAACAAAATCACTTCTTTGTGTTCCTCTAATTGTTAAAGGGGAAACAATTGGTGTTATTAACATTTCAAACAAAAAGAATAACAAACTCTTCAACCAAAAAGATATGGAGTTTATGTATTCTTTAGCAAACCAAGCTGCAATTGCAATTGATAACGCAAAACTTTATGAACTTGCAACAAAAGATGGTTTAACTAAGCTTTATATCTCAAGACATTTCTATACTTTACTAGAAAACGAATTGAGAAGATGTATTCGTTATAAACACAAAATGTCTTTATTAATGATGGATATTGACAATTTTAAAGGTGTTAACGATACTTACGGACACTTAACAGGTGATGCAATTTTGAGAGAAGTTGCAGCTTGTATTTCTAATATGGTTCGCAAAATTGACACTCCAGCTCGTTATGGTGGAGAAGAATTTGTTGTTATACTTCCAGAAACAGGCAAAGAAGACGCTTTAGTTATTGCAGAAAGATTAAGAAAAGCAATTGAAAAAATCGTTGTAACAACAAAAGATAATGTTCAAATTTCGCCAACAGTTAGTATTGGTATTGCAGAACATCCAACAGATGGTGTTGATGCTAAGGTTCTTATAGATTCAGCAGATAAAGCATTGTATCACTCTAAACACAATGGCAAAAATGTTGTTTCAATTTATTATAAAGAAGGTTGCCAAGAAAAAAGAAACATAAAAGACGAAACTGAAGAATTAAAAGAACAAATGTTGGATGAGCTATATTTCGGTCAAGGCTAATTTGCATTCAGCCCGAAAATATTATAAAATGTGAGAGAAATGGCAAAATCAGAGGTTTTAGAATTAAAAAATAAATTATCAAAACTTGGGCAAGAGAACTTAGACAGAATTGCCAATGTTGAAGTTGTTCTGACTGCTGAATTAGGTGTGCAAAAAGTGCCATTGAAATCTGTTTTAGAATATGTAAACGGCACAATTGTTAAATTAAACAAAAAAAATAATGAAACAATAGATATATTTTTAGATAGCGTTTTAATTGCAAAGGGAGAAATCGTTGCAGTTAATAAGAATTTTGGTGTTAAAATTACTGAAATTATTGACCTAAATTCTTAATTTGAAAAAAAATTAAAGCATGTGCTACAATATTAGTGCTCTATATGGATGTTAATTTTGTCCTACATTTTTATTAACTGGGAGAGCAGCTCTTAAAAATTAATCTGATATTCGGATAGTTGAGGTAATTGAAGTAGACCTGCATTTAAAGAAGAAATTCTCGCAGGAAACGGATTTACCGAGGCACTCACCCCCCTATCGGAGAACGATAGGTACGAAATTACTCTATGTAGAGCACCCATTAAAAAAGCACCTCGTCGGTGCTTTGAAATGATATTCACTAAAGAATATAAACTTATCTCACAACAGCAATATTTGTTTCAATTCCTGTTTGTGAATTTAATGCTTTAACGGCACTAATCGCTAATGAACGTCTTTTTCTAGCGCCATTTAAAATCATATATGTGCAATCTGTTAGATTTGATGTTGATTTTTCTAATTTTTTAAACATTTTATGCCTGCCTTGTAATATTTATTACGGATTTTAGGCATAAAACTTTATAAAATCTAAATTAATGTTTACAAAAATTAATAATTTCTAGGATTATTTTCTTCATTAAAATGCATGAAACTCATTGAATGAGTCAAAAATTCAACATATTCTGCATCAAATTCGCCAGATAAAATAATATCGCATTTCCCTTTAACAGGTTGAACAAATTTTCTTCCAGCTTCTTTTACATAATTCCAATGAAAAAGAGCCTCGTCAAGGTCTTCGCCTCTTTCTTTGGCTCTTTCAATTAATCTATTTTTTCTAACTTCTTCATCAGCTTCAATATAAATTTTTGCGTCAAACAATTCGCCTATTCCATCTAACATCGCAACTGTTCCCTCAACAAAAATAATCTTATTTGGGTTGTAATGGATGGCATCTTTCATACTAACGCCCGTGCCGTTTAGAAGATATTTTCGCCCTTTTGTTTCTCGCCCTTCCTTTAGGTCAATTAGATTTTCTTTTAATTCATCTAAATAGAAGTTATTTGGATTATCAAGGTCAAAGCCTGACTTCATAAGGTTTCCAAAAGAGCCTTGCTCTTTAATTTTGTCTGAAATATCTCTAAAATAGCTGTCTGTTTTAAAGAATGTAATTGGAGAATTATTTTTTTGAGCATAATTTCTAACAACTTCAGTAAATGTTGATTTACCACTAGCAGATTCTCCTGTAACTGCTATCATAATTGGTTTTTTGCTAGTCCCAACCTTATGTGCAAATTCTTTAATAAACCCTTTTTTAATATCTAGAACAATTCCATTTTCGGATTCTAAATCTTGTTCTAGTAAATTGTTCAAGATTCTTCTGTTTTCCATGTAATTAAAAGCTTCTTCCATGCTTTTAATACTGTTATCAACTATGAAATTTTCTTTAATAGGGCTTTCTTGGAATGTTGTATCAAATTGAGCTGTTTCAGCACCCACTTTTTCCTCATTTTTCTTGAAAGAAAGATGATTTTTTGGACTTATCTGTGGGGTTATGTTTGAAACTTTCATTCGCCAATCCTTAATTCATGTATTTTGTTAAAAAACTCTAAATAATTTATTTTGCATGTTTTTTATTTAATTGCCTGCCATATAGAATAGAAATCCTACGAGGAGGTCAGCTAAAAGCAAAAACATTGTGCATAAAATTGCTGATTTTGTAGTGCTTTCGCCAACTCCTTTGGCACCGCCTGTTGTATTATACCCAACCGTAGAACAGACTATCGCTATAATACCACCAAAAATTCCACCCTTCAAGATGCTAACAAATAAATCCTTCATTGTAAGCATGAGCCACACACTTGCCAAGTATCTATTTGGGTGCAAGCCAATGGTTAAATATGAAATTAGCATACCTGCCATAATGCCTATAAATTCTGCCAAAATAACAACTAAAGAAACTGTAAAAATTGAAGCAATGAATCTTGGGGCAAAATAATAGCCAACAGAATCTACACCCAAAACTTCCATAGCATCAACTTGGTCTGTTACTTGCATATTCGCAACTTCGGCTGTAATTGCTGTTCCTGCTCTTGCACCAATTGCTAGTGCTGCAAAACCTGGAGCAATTTCTCTAATTAGAGCAACTGCTAAAAAGCCACCAATATAGCTTTCTCCACCCGTTAAAAGAAATTGATTTGAAACTTGAAGAGCAATAACGGAAGCTGCAATAAAAACTATCATTAAGGCAATTCCTAAAGAATCAAAACCAATAATTGCACTTTGGTAAAGAACATTTTTCCAATTTAGGTTACCCTTAAAAATATATTTAAGGGTTTTACCTAAATTTTGAGTACATTGACCTATAAAATTAATCATTTTAGTAAATTTCTGTTAGCCAATCCATGTGGGCTTCATTTTCGCCACGAACAATATCAAAATACAATCTTTGAATTGCAAGAGTAATTTCTCCAGCTCTTCCTGTTCCAATATTTCTATTGTCAACTTTTGCAATTGGAGCAATTTGGGCACCTGTTCCACAATAGAATGCTTCATCTGCCAAGTAAACTTCAGTTCTATCTATTTCTCTTTCAACAACTTTCAAATTTATTTCTTCTGCAAGTTCAATAATTGTGTTTCTAGTAACACCAACTAAAATATTATTTGTTTCTTTTGATGTAATTAATGTATTTCCTTTGATTAAGAACAAGTTCATTGCACTTCCTTCTGCGACATGTCCATTGTTTGAAAGAACAATTGCATCATCAAAACCAGCCAATTTTGCTTCTGTAACAATTAGGGCTGTGTTTGCATAAGCACCAGAAATTTTTGCTCTTGGAGGAATTGAATTGTCTTCAAGTCTATCCCAGCTAGAAGTGCATACACTTAAACCTTTTGATGTATCAACATAATCTCCTAGAGGAGTTGTAAAAATTAAAATGCTATCTGGGTTGTCAATTAAGCTTGGTCCAACTTTTTGAGCTGATTTATAAATAGTTGGGCGAATGTATGCGTCTTGTCTATAATTATTTTTTTGCAAAAGTTCTTTTGTAATT